>NZ_JBQEOF010000010.1:0-236757 GCF_052044995.1 Roseateles sp. 22389 | reverse complement strand
GCTTTGGCGGCGCTGGCGATCGTGGCCCGCCTGCACCACGTCGCCGCCGACGTGCCGTCGCTGCGTCACAGCCTGGGGTTGGGCGCAACGGACACCCCCTCGATGCGGGACCTGCTGCTCGCCGCCAAGCGGCTGGGGCTCAAGGCCAAGCCATCGCGCACCACGATCGACCGCCTGACGCTGGCCGCGCTGCCGGCGCTGGCGACATTGCGGGACGGCCGGACCGTGGTGCTGGCGCAATGCGACGGCAAGCGGGTGCTGTTCATGGACCCCAGCGGCGACGAAGCGTCGGCGCGTCCCACGATCGAACCCATCGAGACCTTCGCCGCCGAGTGGACCGGCGAACTGATCCTGATCACCAGTCGCGCGAGCCTCGCCGGCGAACTCGCCAAGTTCGACTTCTCCTGGTTCATCCCCAGCATCGTCAAGCATCGCCGGCTCTTGGGCGAGGTGCTGACGATCTCGCTGTTCCTGCAGCTGTTCGCGCTGGTCAGCCCGCTGTTCTTCCAGGTGGTGATGGACAAGGTGCTGGTGCACCGGGGCCTGACCACGCTGGACGTGCTGGTCATCGGGCTGGTGGTGATCATGCTGTTCGAGAGCGCGCTCAACATCCTGCGCTCCTACGTCTTCAGCCACACCACGAGCCGCATCGACGTGGAGCTGGGCTCGCGGCTGTTCCGCCACCTGCTGAGCCTGCCGCTGGCCTACTTCCAGGCGCGGCGTGTCGGCGACTCGGTGGCGCGGGTGCGCGAGCTCGAGAACATCCGACAGTTCCTAACCGGCAACGCGCTCACGCTGGTGCTGGACGTGCTGTTCTCGGTGATCTTCATCGCGGTGATGTTCAGCTACAGCGCGACGCTGACGCTGATCGTGCTGGTCTCGCTGCCGCTGTACCTGATCCTGAGCCTGTCGATCGTGCCGGTGCTGCGAGGCCGGCTCAACGAGAAGTTCGCTCGCGGCGCCGAGAACCAGAGCCTGCTGGTGGAGACGGTCACCGGCATCCAGACCGTCAAGGCCAGCGCGCTGGAGCCGCAGATGGCGCGCAAGTGGGATGAGCAGCTCGCCGCCTACGTGTCGGCGTCGTTCCGCACCCAGACGCTGGCCCAGTACGGCAACGAGGGCATCAACCTCATCGGCAAGCTGGTCAACGCGGCCACGCTGTGGTGGGGCGCGCAGCTCGTCATCGAAGGCCACTTGAGCGTGGGCCAGTTCATCGCGTTCAACATGTTCGCCGGCCGCGTCGCGCAGCCGATCATGCGCATCGCGCAGATGTGGACGGACTTCCAGCAGACCGGCATCTCGATGGCGCGCTTGGGCGACGTGCTGAACACCCGCACCGAGTTGCGGCCGCAAAGCGCCGGCGCGATGCCGCGCGTGCGCGGCGACGTGACGCTGGAGAACGTCACCTTCCGCTACCGCCCCGACGCGCAGCCGGTGCTGCACGGCGTGGACCTGGCGGTGAGCGCGGGCGAGGTGATCGGCATCGTGGGCCGCAGCGGCTCGGGCAAGAGCACGCTGACCAAGCTGCTGCAGCGGCTGTACGTGCCGGAGTCGGGCCGGGTGCTGGTCGACGGCCAGGACATCGCCATGGCCGACGCGACGCAGCTGCGCCGCCAGGTCGGCGTCGTGTTGCAGGAGAACATGCTGTTCAACCGATCGGTGCGGGAGAACATTGCCATCGCTGATCCGGCAGCGCCGATCGAGGCGGTGATCCACGCGGCCAAGCTGGCCGGGGCGCACGACTTCATCGCCGAGCTGCCCGAGGGCTACGACACGGTGGTCGGGGAGCAGGGCACGGGGCTGTCGGGTGGGCAGCGCCAGCGCATCGCGATCGCACGGGCGCTGTTCGGGCAGCCGCGCATCCTGATCTTCGACGAGGCCACCAGTGCGCTGGACTACGAGAGCGAGGCCATCATCCAGAAGAACATGCGCGCGATCTGCCAGGGGCGGACGGTGTTCATCATTGCTCACCGCCTGAGCGCGGTGCGGCATGCCCACCGGATCATCGCGATGGAGAAGGGCCGCATCGCGGAGATGGGCAGCCATGAGGAACTGATCGCCAAGCCTCAGGGGCTTTATGCGCATCTGTGGCGCATGCAGGGCGAAGGAGGCTCGGAATGAGCGCGGCACCGATCGATGCGACGACGGCGCCCGAGGCGCCGCGTCATCCGGCGCGCGAGCTGCTCGCGCGATATGCGGCGGTGTTCAAGGCCGCATGGGAGCGGCGCGAGGAGCTCGCCGGACCCCGGCGCATGGCCGATGAGCGCGCCTTCCTGCCGGCAGCGCTGGAGCTGCAGGAGACACCGCCGCATCCGGCGCCCAGGAGAGCGGCGATCGCGATCTGCGCCCTGTTCCTGATCGCGCTGACCTGGGCGATGCTCGGGCAGATCGACATCGTCGCGGTGGCGCAGGGGCGGATCATCGTCAGCGACCGCAGCAAGACCATTCAGCCGCTGGAGACCAGCGTGGTGCGGGAGGTCTTCGTCAAGGATGGGGACAAGGTGAAGGCGGGGCAGTTGCTGATCGCGCTGGACTCGACGATGACGGAGGCGGACAGCCACCGCGTCGAGAAGGAGCGCGTGGCGGCGTTGTCGGAAGTGCTGCGGGCGCGGGCGCTGCTGCAGTCGCTGACGGGCGGCGGGATGCCGCTGCTGACCACCGAGGCAGTGAAGACGATGCCGCGCGAGGACGCGGACAGCGCGCGCTTCCAGCTGCAGAGCGAGTGGGCGGACATCTCGGCCAAGCTGGCGAAGCTGCAGGCGGAGCTGGAGCGGCGCGAGGCGGAGATCGCCACGGCGAAGCAGCTTGTCGAGAAACTGCAGAGCACGGTGCCGATGGCGCAGCAGCGCGAGCGCGACTACAAGGCGCTGAGCGATCAGGGCTTCGTGGCGGGGCACGCCGGGCAGGACCGCACGCGCGAGCGGGTGGAGCAGGAGAAGGACCTGGCGATGGCGCTGGCGCGCCAGCGTGAGGCGCAGGCGGCGCTGGCGGAGTCGCGCGGCTCGGCGGCGTCGTACCGGGCGGAGACGCTGAGAACGCTGAGGGATCGAGAGGCGCAAGCAGATCTGAAGCTCAAGCAGCTGGCCGAGGAAGGTGCCAAGGCCAACAAGCGCAATCAGCTGACGAAGCTAACGGCCCCCGTTGACGGTACGGTGCAGCAGCTGGCGGTGCACACGGCAGGTGGCGTTGTGACCGAGGCGCAGGTGCTGCTGGTGCTGGTGCCTGATGAGGCTGAGGTGACTGCGGAGGTCGTGCTCGAGAACAAGGACATCGGCTTCGTGCGCGCGGGCCAGGAGGCGGAGATCAAGCTCGAGACCTTCCCGTATACGCGCTACGGCACGGTGCCGGCCACGGTGAAAAGCGTGACCGCGGATGCGGTGAACGACGAGAAGCGCGGGGCGATCTTCCCAGTGACGCTGGTGCTGGGGAAAGGGGCCATCGATGTCGATGGCAAGCCGGTGCGGCTGACGCCGGGAATGAACGTGACGGCGGAGGTGAAGACCGGACGACGGCGCGTCATCGAGTACCTGTTCAACCCGGTGCAGGAGCACGTGCAGGAAAGCCTGAGGGAGCGGTGATGCGACTCTTGATCGTTCATCAGAACTTCCCGGGGCAGTTCCGGCATGTGGCCAAGGCGTGGTCGCAGCGGCCGGGCTGGCAGGTCGTGGGCATCGGCCGGGAGACGGCGCCGGGGATGCCGGAGCTTGAGCGCAGCGGACGGCTCACGCTGATTCGCTACAAGCCGCATCGCGAGGTGGGCAAGGAGCAGCACCACTACCTGCGGCGCATGGAGGAGGCCGTGCTGCATGGGCAGGCGGTGGCGCGCGTGATGCTCAAGCTCAAGGCGCGGGGCTTCACGCCGGACGTGATCCTGGCGCATCCGGGCTGGGGCGAGACGCTCAACGCGAAGGACGTGTTCCCGGACGCGCGGCTCGTGCACTTCTGCGAGTGGTTCTACAACGCGCCGGCCGGCGGCAACGGGCTCGATCCGGACTGGAAGGGTGCGGACATCGGTTTCGATCCGGAGTTCCCGGTGAGCTTCGACGACCGGGCGCGCATCCGGGCGTGGAACGCGCTGCACCTCTTAAACCTCGAGAACTGCGACGCCGCGATCAGTCCGACGCACTGGCAGAAGGCGCAGCATCCGAAGGCGTATCTCGACAAGATCGTGGTGGGGCACGAGGGGATCGATCTCGACGGATTGGGGCCGGATTCGCAGGCGCGGATGACGATGCCGAACGGCGCGGTGCTCAAGGCAGGCGATCCAGTGATCACGTACGTGGCACGGAACCTGGAGCCGTATCGAGGCTTCCATCGATTCATGCGGGCACTGCCTGAGATCCAGAAGCAGCACAAGACCTGCCACGCGGTGATCGTCGGGGGAGATGACGTCAGCTATGGGCGGGCCCCGGGCGGGGGCAAGACCTGGCGTCAGGCGATGTTGGAGGAGGTCGGGGAGAAGCTCGATCCCGCTCGCACGCACTTCCTCGGCAAGGTGCCGTATGCGGACTACAAGCGGGTGCTGCAGCTGTCAGCGGCCCATCTGTATCTGACCTATCCGTTTGTGCTGAGCTGGTCGATGTTGGAGGCGATGGCGACGGGGTGTGTCGTCGTCGGGTCGGATACGGCGCCGGTGAGGGAGCTGATCACCGACGGCACCAACGGGAGGTTGGTCCGCATGTTCGAACAAGAATCGTTGGCGGAGTGCCTAGGCGAGGTGCTGGCGCTTCCCGCAGCAGAGCGACAGCACATGAGCAACGCCGCGAGGCGTCGCGTGACTACCTTTGACGCAGCGCGCGGCATCCGGCTGTTCGAGGCAAGCTGCTTGGATCGAAATGCTTTGGACAGGAAGCGCGCCTGAAGCAGGACAAAACTGAAGATCGGGAGTTGATATGAAACGTAGATTCTTTTCTCGCGGCCTGATGGGCGCAGCCGTCTCGGGGATCCTGTTCCCGGGGTGCAAAGGCAAGGAGACACCTGTGGATGATTCAGCCATCGTCGAGAGAGCGCGTCGATATGCCGAGCAGCACATTCTTCCGGAGTATCGGGCGCCGTTCATCGAGACCGCCCAGGAAGTGGCGAAGTATTACTCAACCGCCATCGTGCGAGAACGGCACGGCGGACGTCTTTTCGAATGGCCCGTAAATTACGCAGCCTTCAATGCGAAGAAGCGATTCGCAAAGTATGCAGCTTCGGGGCGCGATGGATTCGATTTCCCGTCGAATAGGGAATCATTGGGCCAATGGAGCTTCTTTTGGCCCGACTTTAATGGATACGATCAAGAAAACTGGATGAATGAGTTTGATCCCCGCAAGATCGAATATGTGATTTACCAGCTTCATTCGCCTGAATCGATCATGACAACTACGGAGCAATCGGTGGAAAGGCTTCATGCGTCCAAGGTAATCGAGTCACAGCCCGGGCTACGCTTGCACGGCTTGGACGGCTATCGATGGGTGCTTCCAGATGGCACGCCGCGTGATGATCTAGTCGAATGGGTAGGACGACGCGAGGACGGACGCCTGTTCCGTATGAGCAGCCAAGATCCGGGAAAGGCAACCAAGGTTCCTAACCCCCTATGCAATGTCTCCATGTTCGATGCGGACACTGGGGAAGAGGTTGCATATCGCTACTCGCTTAAATTGTTCGAGCACTGGCGATCCATTGAAGATCGAACCAGGAAGATCATTCGTTCCTGGCAAATCGGATAACAAGCGAATCAATCAGGGAGAGAGCAAGTATGGCATCGCTAGTACTTGATCAAAATCAGATCAACCAAATTAACGCCTTGACCTCCAATGGCACCAAGGACTTCTACAAGGCATACGAATATATCGTTTCGCTCAATGCTGGCGGGGCGATCTCGCTCACTTCCGATACGTTGTACTGGTTCAAACAGGCTGCCGAAATCAATTCAAACGACCCAATGAGTCCGGCGAATGTCTTCATTCGCGCGCACACGATGATCGGTGCGGAGCATGCGAAGAAGGACATCGACATGCAGAAGATATCGGACTCGATCGGGGCCGCCGTGATCGGGGACCTTGTCCGAGGATTGCCGATTGAGGTGGAAAAGATGTGGCAGAAGGACATCTCGATGGCGACCAAGGAGTACGGGTTGCCTATAGGCGGCTGGGGCGGGGCCTTCTTCTACTTCGACAAGAAGATGTCGGAGTCCGAGCCGCTCACCATTGGCGAGATCATTCAGCGCGATCCATTCCAACGCGCCACCTTTGTCGATGCCATGTCCTTCGCTGGAGCTGCAGCCTTGGGACGGATCCTTACGGCGCCTGGCATCGTGTTCGACGACAACAAGATGGACGCGTTCGGCCTTGCGATAAATGCCGGACTCAGCAACATTCCTCTCGTACTCAACGCGCAGATCGTCGCTAGGACGGTGGAGCGCACTTATGAGTATTGGATGGACGGAAAGTATGGCGAGAAGTCCTGGGCAGAAGTGCAACGGGCGATTCAGTCCTATTACCGTGGCGCATTCGACGACGAGAGCGTTATCCGCCAGTTGCTCGATCGCTTTGCGTCGGCCAAGAAAATCATGTCGCCCATCGTCTTGGACCTCGACGGAAATGGCATCGCTGCGATCGACGTGAACGGAGACGCCTACTTCGATCACGACGGCAACGGCACGCGAGAACGCACTGGGTGGGTTCGCGGGAACGATGCGCTATTGGTCCTGGACCGTAATGCAGATGGCAAGATCGACACTGGCCGGGAGTTGTTCGGGAACCAGACGCTGCTATCCAACGGCGTGCTCGCGGCTAACGGCTATGAGGCGCTGGCGGACCTTGACCGGAACAAGGACGGCCGCATCGACGAGGCTGATGACCAATACGCTGCGCTGCGTTTATGGCTCGACGACGGTAACGGCGTACTCGATGCGGGCGAATTGAAGACGTTGACTGAAGGCGGTGTCCGCAGCATCTCAACCCAATACCTCTCATCCGACATCGAGGATGAGCATGGCAACCGCATTCGACAGATTGGAACGTTCGAGCGCACCGACGGTAGCACCGGCGGCTCTGCGGACGTATGGTTCCGAGTAGATCCGATCCGTGGTGAGCCAGCGCCCGAAGTGCCGGAAACGCCTGAGGTCGCCGCTCTGCCAGACCTCTGGGGCTTTGGCAATATGCCAACGCTGCACCAAGCCATGATGAAAGATGACTCGGGCCTGATGAAGCGTTGGCTTGAGGAATTCGTCGCGTCGGGAGACCCTCAAACGCGTCGCGCTCTGTTGCGAGCAATTTTGTACCGTTGGGGCGGGATCGATATTCGAGAGGCCCTCGGCGGATCACCCACCATTTATCAGAAGTTGCCCGTGTTGGAGGCGTTCCTTGGAGACCAGTTCACTCAGGACGCGGGAACGATCTACGAGTCGAACTTGCCGGCGGTCCTCGCTAGCACCTATCTGAACTTTGTTTTTGATCAATTCTCCGAGGAGATGTATGCCCGCCTGATGAGGCAAACGCATTTGGAGACCTTCTTCGATGCCATTGCCTATGACTTCGATGCGGCGACCAATCAGTATTCCGTGAACGTGACGGCCGCGATCGGCGTGGCGCGCGACCTGTATCAAGAGGATCTGTCAGCTCTGAAGGACCTCGCCGCGGTGCTCAGCAGACTTGGCGCCAACGGCGAAGACATCATGCAGCAGCTGCGCACTTTCGCTGCCGCTTCAAACGACGAGTTCGGGCACTGGTTGGCTGAGAACCTGAAGCTGGAAGGTACCGGCGGGATCTCGGACGACTGGCTTCGCGGCAACACCACCAGTGACCATATCGTCGGCAACGGTGGGAATGATGTGCTGGATGGTGGTGCTGGCAACGACTCGCTCATGGGTGGTACGGGGAGCGACACCTACCTGTTTGGACTTGGCAGCGGCCAAGACACTGTGCTCGACGAAAGCGGCGTGCGGGATCGGATCCAGTTCGGGCCTGGCATTCTCGCCTCGCAGATCTCGCTCGAGCGTCGCGGTTTCGATATCGTGATTCGGATCGCCGGAACGACTGACACCCTGACGGTTTCGTCATGGGGCGGCGGTCTGGAGTTCCGGATCGAGGAATTCGCCTTCGCTGACGGCACGGTCTGGAATCAAGCCCAGATCCTTGCGGCCATGCCCGTGCCTGTTCAGGCTGGCGGCGACGGCAACGACATCCTGATCGCTTTCGCGAATGAACCGGCCACCCTGATCGGTAGCGGTGGGGACGATACCCTGCTCGGCTTGAATGCCAGCGATGCCCTGAATGGTGGCGATGGCATCGACCTACTGCTGGGCGATCTCGGCGACGACACGTTGCTGGGCGGAAACGGCGACGATGTGTTGAAGGGCGGCGACGATAACGACGACCTCAACGGGGAGGCTGGGCACGACACATTGGACGGCGGCGTTGGCCACGACCGTCTGCTGGGTGGTGCAGGACGAGACCTCCTCACCGGCGGCGATGGCAACGACACGCTCGCGGGCGGTGCCGACGAGGACCTGTTGCGCAGCGGAGCGGGCGACAACGTCATTCTTTTTGACCGAATGTCCGGACGAGACTATTTGGATCAGTCGATGGGAACTGGTCGCGGAAAGGACACTGTCCTGATCGGCTCCGGGATCAGTTCTTCCGATGTGTCTCTGAGACGTGTGAACGGGAACCTGGTGATTCGCATCGCCGGCTCCGATGCCGAGCTGTTCGTGTTGGACTTCTTCGTGGCACTGACTGGTGGAAAGAACGAGTTCGGCGGTATCCAATTCGGCGACGGCACGGTCTGGTCGGGCGAGGCCGTGCTTCAGATGACTGCGGAAATGGGCTCTACACGCTCAACGACGGCGGACGGAAGAACGCTGGTCGTGACGGAAGGCTCTGCGGTGCTAGCAGACGACGCAAACGATCTTTCGGTACAGCCCGGGATCTACAGGGCACGGCTGGTAGGCAATGCGGGCGACAACGTGATCACCGGCAATGCGGCGTCGAACGTCTTCAACGGCCGGGCGTTCGAGGACAGCCGCGCCTGGCAAGGGTGGCAGCAGCCCGGTATCGGTGGTTTGTCGAAGGAGATGCGTGGCGGCCGCGACACCTTGATCGGTGGGCTGGGCGACGATGTGTACTACACGACCTCGGTCAATGGCGAAGGAAATCCGCACATCAACTATCCCAATGACTTGGGTGAGGGAAACGACACGATCATCGAACTCGCGGGCGAAGGACATGACACCGTTGTAACCACCGCCTACCACGAGACACTCGCCGACAACGTGGAAGACTTGGTCTCCCTGAACGAGCAGGATTACTACTACACCGACAGCCGCAAGAGCATCAGCCACACGTACACAGGTAACTCACTGAACAATGTCATCGATGGCAGTAGAGTACTTGGGGCCGTACGCCTTGATGGCGGGGCTGGTGCGGACACGATGATTGGCGGGACCGCCGCCAACACGACCTTTGTCGTGGACAACGTCGGTGACGTGGTTCGAGGCGAGGATGGAGTGGGGCCGCTTAGCATCGACTCCGTCGAAGCGTCGATCTCGTACGCACTAACGGCCGGCGTTGAGAATCTGACAATGACCGGATCAGCCGCGACGCGGGGGAACGGCAACGAACTGAACAACGTACTCGACGGCAGCACGAACGCGGCGGCCAACACGCTGATCGGCGGCTTGGGCGACGATTTCTATCGGGTCGATGCGTCCGACATCATCGTTGAGAAGGCGGGCGAGGGTTTCGACACCGCCGTGATTGTCTCCGCCGGCTCGGCGACCATGTTCCAACTGGACCTGGCCTCGTCAGTGGAGCGCCTGGTGCTTGACGAGAAGGTCGGCGCCATCGGCCTGCTAGGGTCGGATCTGGATGACAACTTCGCCGGCAACTCCGCGAGTAACCTGATGATCGGCGGAGCCGGCAATGACGTCATGGATGACGGCTGGATCATCGATCCGTTGTGGAAGCGCTATATCGTGTCCGGCTATGACACATTGAATGGTGGCGCTGGAGACGACCGAATCACGACACACGGCGGTTCTGATCTGATCATCGGCGGAACCGGCAACGATACGATTTCTTTCGCATTTGACCTGCGAGGATCAGCGCGTGTGCACTTCGATCGCGGGGATGGCGCCGATTGGCTAGGCGCGACAACTGAAGGCGGGATCTCAATTGAGTACGGCAGCGGGATCGACGCCTCCGAGGTCGCGCTCGCACGACGCGGTGACGACCTTCTTCTGAAGGCGGGAAACGCGGACGATTCGATGACGTTCAGCAATGCGTTCGTCGATTCGAGCTTGTCTCCGTTCGGGGCACGCATCAGCTCGGTGAGCTTTGCCGACGGCTTCCAGCTCAACTCTGAGCAATTCCAGACGCTCTATGTCAATGGCAAGCTCGACGTCGTGACAGAGAACGGAGACGCGCTCATCGGCACTGTGGCCGCCGATACGCTATCAGGCGCAAGTGGCGATGATCGCATTGCGGCCGGCGCGGGCGACGATAGTGTCAACGGGGACGACGGCTACGACCTGCTCAGCGGCGGAGCAGGCAGCGATGACATCTCTGGAGGACTGGGCAACGACACCCTTGTCGGGGGCCAAGGCAACGACGTCTACCGCTTCAATGCTGGCGACGGCCGTGACCAGATCGTCGATACGCAGGGCACCGATACCATCGTGCTAGGCACTGGCCTGACCGAAGCGGTCATGCAGGTGAGTTCGAGCTGGCCGGCCTACCTTATCCTGACGTTCGGCGATGACAGCCTTTGGATCGAGGACGGAAAATCTGCCGACGGGACGACGTCTGTCGCCACTGTGCGTTTTGCCGACGACACGGAGCGGGACATTGCATACCTTCGTAGTCTGATCGCGGTTCATGGGACCGAAGAAGCTGAGAACGTGGACGGCTACATCGACAACGACCGGCTCATCGGCTTGGGCGGCAATGACACATTGGACGGCGGTGAGGGTATCGACACGATGCTCGGTGGCCAAGGAGATGACACCTACGTGGTCGACAGGGCCGACGACATGATCGTCGAAGAGGCGGATCAAGGCGTCGATGTCGTTCGCACTTCGGTGTCCTACGTGCTTCCTGTCAATGTGGAAAACCTCGTACTGACGGGTACAGAGGCGACCTCCGCGACCGGCAATGCGTTGAACAACAAGCTAGATGGAAACTCTGGTGCAAACCGGTTGGACGGTGGCGCCGGTGCGGACACAATGAAGGGTCTTGCTGGCGACGACACCTACGTGGTGGACAACGCCGGCGACGTGGTGACGGAGTCTTCCAACCAGGGCTCGGACAAGGTGCAGGCGGGCATCAGCTACACGCTGGGCAGCAACGTGGAGCAACTGGCGTTGACCGGCTCAGCCGACATCAATGCCGCCGGCAACACCTTGGCCAACGTGCTGACCGGCAACGTCGGCGCCAACGTGCTGTCGGGTGGCTCAGGCAACGACACGATGAGCGGTGGGCTGGGGAACGACACCTACGTTGTGGATGCGACTGGAGACGTCGTGATCGAGAACGCGGGCGAAGGCGTCGATCTCGTGCAGAGCGGCGTGAACTGGGCGCTCGGCGCGAACGTCGAGAACCTGACACTGAGCGGCTCCAGCGGGCTGGCCGGGACCGGCAACGGGCTGGACAACGTGCTCACTGGCAACGGCGGCGCCAACAAGCTCGACGGCGGCGGGGGCAACGACTCGCTGGTCGGCGCGGCCGGAGCGGATTCGCTCACGGGCGGCGCCGGCAACGACACGCTGAATGGCGGCGCGGGCAACGACACGATGCTCGGCGGCACAGGAGACGACACCTACGTCGTCGACGCGACCACGGACGTGATCACGGAGAACGCCTCGGAGGGCATGGACACCGTCCTGACCTCGGTCACCCTGACGCTGGCGACCAACCTGGAGAACGTGACGCTGGCGACCGGGACGTCGAGCCTGGGCGCCACAGGCAATGGCGCTGACAACTTCATGACCGGCAACGCCGGCGCCAACGCGCTGTCCGGCGCGGCCGGCAACGACACGCTCGACGGCGCCGGCGGCAACGACACGCTGACCGGCGGCGCGGGCGCGGACGGCTACGTCTTCGGTCGCAGCTACGGCAGCGACACGATCGTCGAGAACGACGCGACCACCGGCGTGAAGGACTTCGTCAGCTTCGGCGCCAACATCGCCAAGGGCGATATCACCTTCCAGAAGAGCGGCAACGCGCTGCTGGCCAAGGTGAACGGCACCAGCGACGTGCTGACGCTGCAGGACTGGTACCTGGGCTCGAAGTACCACGTCGAGGAGTTCCGCTTCGGCGATGGCACCGTGCTCACCGACACGCAGGCCCAGTCGCTGGTTTCGGCCATGGCGGCCTTCACCGCGTCGGGCACGACATCGTCGGTCGCCTCAACGTCCGACACGTCGCAGCGAATGCCCAGCATGGCCGTCAATGAGCCGACCCGCCACATGAGCTTCTGAGGGGCGCAAGAGCCGGCGACCATGGTCGTCGGCACCCGATGAAGCGAAGACAGGACTGGCCACGTCGGTGGCCAGTCCGCCGGCAGGTCGCGGCGGTGGCAGCCGAAGGGGAGGCGGGCCCCGCCAGACCGCCGTGCCGGTCGATCCATCCTTTACGCGAACGCACGACCACACACGACCGCGGGGAACATCCGAAACAATCGCGCCATTCGCGACGTATGCACGCGCGGGCCGGGGCTGGGCGGCCTAAGGTTGGATCGTCCGGCCCGATCCTCCCCGCGGGCCACGGAGTCCGTCCATGAGTCCCTCCCAGTTCGGCGCGCTCCAGCGCCAGTCCTCCGTCCGCGTCGGTGTAGGCCAAGGCCGCTACCTGCTGCGTTTCGAATCGCTGTTCCACGCAGGTCGCGGTCTTTGCTTCCCCTGCGATGAGCGCGGCCAGGTCACGCTGGACCAGCTCAGCGAGCAGGCGCGCGAGAACTACCTGTTCGCCCGCGCCGTCGTCGGCCACGAGTACGCGACCCCGGTGGTCCAGCGCTGCGACGAATGACCCGCGGCCGGTCCCCGCGGACCGGCCACCGCTGAACCGCGTCAGCGCGCCGCGCCTTGCGCCGCGTCGTACTGCCCCAGCACCCACTGCAGCCCTGCGAGGTGCTGCTGGTCGTGGCTGCACAGGTAATGGATCAGCGACTTGAAGGTCAGCGGCCCGTAGCCCTCGAAGCGAGCGCGGCGCCGCAGCTGCTCCGGCGTGATCTCGGCCAGCATCGCCAGCGTCTCCCGGCGCGCCGCGGCGAAAGCCGCCAGCGCGGCGGCCGGATCGTCCTCGCCGTAGCGGCGCTCCCGCGCCAGCGCGTCGGTGTCCAGCGAGGGCAGCAGCGGATCGTCCTCGCCCAGCGTGCGACGGATGCGCTGCTGGTAGCCGTCGATCTCGATGTCCCGTACATGGCACAGCTGCTCGATCGCCGTCAGCGGTTCGCTCGGCACGCCCTCCCACGACGGCGGCGTCCAGTGCCGCGCCTCGGCGGGGAACAGCGCGAAATGCGCGGCTAGTTGGGCCGGGAAGGCCGCCAGCGCCGCCAGGGTCACGGCGTCGACGGCGGATGCGGGAGCAGGGGACGCGACCGATGAGGTCGGCGCGACCGATGCGCTTGAGGCGCTCGGCGCGCTCGGTGCGCTCCAAGAGCGCGAGTTGTCGATGGTGGGCATGCGGCCGATGTTAGGGCGTCCGTCTGCGGGACAATGCCGCGTTTTCGGTTTCCCCCTGCATGACCCCGCCATGAGCGACACCACCCGCCCCGAACTGCCCGACCACCTGTCCATCGACCCGCGCAGCAAGCATTACCTCGCCGCCGTGTTCGAGCACGACATCGGCATCCTCTTCAACGGCAAGGAACGCAAGGACGTCGAGGAGTACTGCATCTCCGAAGGCTGGATCAAGGTGCCCGCCGGGCGCACGCTGGACCGCAAGGGCCAGCCGCTGATGATCAAGCTCAAGGGCAAGGTCGAAGCCTTCTACAAGTGAGATCGCCCGCGGTCATGACCGCGGCCAGCTGATCGCCACCCACAGTCCGCCGCCGTCGCGGTTGCCCATCGCGATCCGGCCGCCGTGCGCCTCGGCGATCTCGCGCGCCAGCGCCAGACCCAGGCCGCTGCCGCTGCGCTTGGTCGAGTAGAACGGCAGCAGCGCCTGCGACAGCTGCGTCTCGGTCATGCCGGGACCGCGGTCGCCGACCTCGATGCGCCAGTCCTCGCGCGGCGCGCCCACGCTCAGGCTGACGCCCTCCGGCGCGCTGCCGGACTCGTGCGCGTTCTTCAGCAGGTTGATCAGCGCCTGCGCCATCTGCGCGGCGTCGAAGCGCCCCGGCGCCGCCGGCAGTTCGCCGCCCAGCGTGAACGGGTAATGCGCGCCCAGCGATTCGATGAACGGCGCCCACTCGACCGGCGCCAGCACCGGCGCGGGCAGCTTGGCGAAGCTCGCATAGCCGGCCAGGAACTGGTGCAGGTGCTGCGCGCGGTCGCCGATGCTGGCGAAGACGCCAGGCACCCGCTCGTGCATGCCGCGCCGTGCCAGCTCCGCGCCGCTGTGCGCCAGCGACGAGATCGGCGCCAGAGAGTTGTTGAGCTCATGGCTGATCACCCGGATCACCCGCTTCCAGCTCGCGACCTCCTGGCGCGACAGCTCGCGCGTCATCCCCCGCAGCAGCCGCAGCCGATGCGGCTGGCCCTGCAGCCGGAAGTCGCGCAGCGACAGGTGGAAGCGCTCCTCCTCGCCGTCGAGCACGACGCTGAACAGCCCGTCCTGCGTGCCGGCGAAGGCCTGCCGCAGGTCGTCCGGCGCCTGCGCCAGCACCTCGTCCAGGTCGCGGCCGGCCAGGCTCCGGCCGCAGTCCATCAGCTGGCGCGCGGCGATGTTGGCGTAGGCGATGCGCTCGCGCGCGTCGGTCAGCACCAGCGCGACCGGCGTGTTCTGCACCACCGTGTCGAGCAGCAGCTCGCGCTGCGCCAGGTGCTGGCGCTGCTCGCGCAGGGCCTGGCCGAGCTCGCTGTGCAACCGCATCAGGCTGGACAGCTCCGAGAGACCGCCCGGTGGATCGGCCGCGATCGCGCTGCCGAACTCGCCATCGCGGTAGCTCAGCACCGTGCTTTCCAGCGCGCGCAGCAGCCGCGTCAGCGGCATCAGCAGCAGGCTGGCCAGGCCCCAGGCGATCGGCAGCATCAGCGCGCCGGTCAGCGCCAGCGCGGTCGCGCTCCAGGGCGCGAGCGCCTCGTGTCCGAGCGCCGCCATCAGCCGCGGCACCGGCCACCAGGTCAGCGTCAGGTGGATGGACAGGGCCGCGACCGCCGCGGCGATCAGGCACAGCGCCAGGCGCAGGCGCAGCGAGCGGTGCCAGCGCGCGCGCCGCGGTGGGTCAGGCTCGCGCATGCGGGCTCCGGGGCGACCTCGGGCCGCGGCGCTCGGAGCGCGCCTCGCGTCCCCCGCGTTTCTCACGAAGCTCGCGAGCCTGAAGCATCCCGCAAGCCTCACCAGCCACGCGAGCCTCACGAGCCTCACGCATCGGCGCTCAGCCCGTAGCGCTCCATGCGCCGGTACAGCGCCTGGCGCGACAGCCCCAGCGACTGGGCCGCCCGGCTGACGACGCCGGCCGCCGCGTCCAGCGCGGCGACGACGGCCTCGCGGCTGGGCTCGTCCAGGTTGCGCGAGACCAGCGGCGCGGCGGCCGGCAGCGCCAGGTCCTGCTCGCCGATGACATGGCCCGGCGCCAGCAGCGCCGCGCGCTCGATGGCGTTCTTCAGCTCCCGCACGTTGCCGGGCCAGGGATGCGCCATCAGCGCTTCGCGGGCGCCGTCGCTGAGCGTGGCCCGGCCGGCCAGGAAGTGCTCGGCCAGCGGCAGGATGTCCTGCGGCCGCTCGGCCAGGCCGGGCAGCGCGACCTCGATGACGTTGAGCCGGTAGTACAGGTCCTCGCGGAAGGTGCCGGCGCGCACCATCGCGCGCAGGTCGGCGTTGGTGGCCGAGATCACCCGCACCGCGGTCTGGCGCGTGCGGCTCGAGCCCAGCCGCTCGAAGCGGCCCGTTTCCAGCACCCGCAGCAGCTTGACCTGGCCGGCCAGCGGCAGGTTGCCGATCTCGTCGAGGAACAGCGTGCCGCCGTCGGCGGTCTCGAAGCGGCCTTCGCGCGCACGCGCCGCGCCGGTGTAGGCACCGCTCTCGGCGCCGAAGAGCTCGGCCTCGATCAGCTCGCCCGGCAGCGCGCCGCAGTTGATCGCCACGAAGGGCCCGCCGGCGACCGCCGAGTTGGCATGCACGATCGCCGCGATGCGCTCCTTGCCGCTGCCGTTCGGCCCGGTGACCAGCACCGGCGCCGCCGAGCGGGCGACCTGGCAGGCCAGCTCCAGGCAGCGCAGCAGCGCCGGGGATTCGAAGACCAGGCCGTCGAGCCTATAGCGGCGGCGCAGCTCCTCGCGACGCTGGCGCTGCTCGTGCCGGCTCTCGCGCAGCGCGCGGCCGTTCTCGGCCAGCTCCAGCAGGTTCTCGACCGTCGCCAGCAGCTTGGCATCGTCCCAGGGCTTGGCCAGGTAGTCCGCCGCGCCGGCCTTGACCAGCGCCACCGCCTGCTCCAGCTGCGTCCAGGCGGTCAGCAGGATGATGGGCAGGTCCGGATGACGCTCGCGCAGCTGCTGGAACAGCGCGCGGCCTTCCTCGCCCGAGGTCGTGTCCGCGCTGAAGTTCATGTCCTGGATCACCAGGTCCACGCGCCGGCGCGCCAGCATGGCCAGGCCCTCGGCCGGCGAGGCCGCGTACAGCGCCTCGATGTCGTGCAGCGAGAGCAGCAGCGACAGCGCCTCGCCGACACCGGCGTGGTCATCGATGATCAGGACGGTTCTCATGGGTGGCGCAGCATAGCAAGGGGGCCGGCGCTCAGCCGCCGCGCAGGGCCGCCACCGGCGGCAGCGCCGCGGCCCGCCGCGCTGGCGCGAACACCGCGATCTGGCCCAGGGTCCACAGCACCAGCGCGCCGATCGGCAGGTAGATCCAGGGCAGGCGCGGCAGCTCGTAGTTCTTCATCAGCAGCAGGCTGATGCCGTAGGCGCCGATCATGCCCAGCACGATGCCGGCGCTGGACAGCAGCAGGTTCTCGGTCTGGAAGTAGCGCAGGATCTGGCCGCGCGTGGCGCCCAGCGCCCGCCGCGTGCCGATCATCCGCGTGCGCTGCTGCACCCAGAAGCTGGCCAGGCCGACGATGCCGAAGGCCGTCACCACCAGCAGCCCGACGCACACGCCGGCCAGCAGCTGGATCATCGAGCGGTCCTGGCGGTAGTAGTCCGCGCGCAGCTTGACCAGCGTCTCCTGGTCCCGGATCACGCGGCGCAGCCCCGGGCTGTTGGCCAGCAGCTTGGCCGTGGCCGCCTTGAGCACCGCCTCGCGGTCGGCGCCCGGCGCGACGCGGATCATGAAGCCGCCGCCGCGGAAGCTCGGCTGCACCGGGAACATCATCGTGTTGAGCGCGTTCTCGTCCTCCGAGCCCGGGTTGGGCGAGGGCAGGTCGCGCACCACGCCGACGACGCGCTGCGGCTCGTTGCCGTAGACGTAGACCGCCTTGCCGAGCGCCGATTCGCCGGGCCACAGCCGCTCGGCCATGGTCTTGTTGATGATCACCGCCGGCACCCGCGGATCGGGATTGGCGTCCAGCGTCGATCCGGGCACGAACTCGTTGGGCTCGAAGTCGCGGCCCTCGACCAGCTTCAGCCCCATCGTGCCGATGAAGCCGGGACCGGTCGTGTAGTGGCTGGCGACGATGCGGCTGGACCGCGTCGTGTCCGGCGTCAGCCGCACGCCGGAGTTGTTGGAGCTGCGGCCGTAGGGGTACTGGTTGGTCAGCGACACCGAGGCCACGCCCGGCACCTGCCGCAGCGCGGCCAGGTCGGCCTGCGTCTGCGGCTCGGGGTTCTCGACGCGCGCCATGCTCGCCAGCGAGAAGGTCACCAGCGCCTGCTCGTCGGCGCCGGTGTCGGCGTTGATGCGCTCGATGCGCTGGAAGATCAGGAAGAGCGCGTTGCACACGATCGCGCAGGTCAGCGCGATCTGCAGCACGATCAGTCCGGCGGCGGTCTTGTGACGCTTGAGCGTCGAGAGGATGGGCAGGATGTCCATGTCGGCGTTCTCCTTGACTCGGGGTCAGCGGGTCATTGCGTCTTGAGCTGGATGGCGGGCGTGATCTGGCAGGCGCGCCAGGCCGGCAGCAGCCCCGCCAGCACGCTGGCCGCCAGCGAGACGCCCAGCGTCGTGGCCAGCATCTGCCAGTCCAGCCGCGCGAGCTGGGCGTAGTCCGACGGGTTCTGCCGCACCACCCACAGCCCGATCCAGGTCAGCGCCAGGCCCAGCACGCCGCCCACCAGGCCCAGCGTGCCGGCCTCGACCAGGAACTGCAGGAAGATCTGCCGCCGCGGCGCGCCCAGCGCGCGGCGCACGCCGATCTCGCCGCTGCGGCGCAGGCACTTGGCCAGCAGCAGCCCCACCGTGTTGGTCAGGCACACGGCCAGGAAGCCGAAGGCCAGCCACACCTGCAGCTGGATGTCGCTGGGCACGACCTTGCGCTGGCTCAGCCACGCCATGACGCCCGTCAGACGCGGATTGGCGGGCCGCTCGAAGCGGCCGGCCTCGCGCTGCTGGTCGGAATACTGCGTCAGGTAGGTCCGGTAGTCGGCGACCTGCTGGGGCGTGTCCAGCTGCACCCAGTACTGCAGCCAGGCGCAGGGCGCGTTGAGCGAGCGCGGATCGATGCCGTCCGAGCGGCCCCAGCAATTCATGTTGCCGGCGCCGCCGAAGCGCAGCGTCAGCGAGGTCGACAGCGGGATGTAGACGTCCGCCGGCTTGGCGTAGGAGCCCAGCGTCAGGTCGAAGTAGTGCGGTGCCGGCCGCCACGGCTGGAGCACGCCGACGACGGTGAAGTCCTTGTCGCGCAGCCGCACCGTCTTGCCGCGGCTGTCCTGGCCGCCGAAGAGCTTGTCGTTGAGCTCGGCCGAGAGCACCGCGACGCGCGCCTCGGCGCCGTCGTCGGCGGCGGTCCAGCCGTTGCCGTAGCGGAACGGCGCGTCGAACATGGTGAAGAAGTCGGCCGAGGTCCAGCGGCCGCCGGTGAAGAACGGCGGCTGCGCGGCATCGCCCGAGCCGGCCGGGTCGATCGCGATGAAGGCGCCGGTCATCATGACCTGATGCACGCCGCGTCTGGCGCGCAGCAGCTGCTCGGCATCGAAGCGGGTGAGCTGCAGCTCGGGCTCGTCGTCGGGCTTCCAGTCGCGCCGGGTCTCGGCGTCGAGCTGGACGTTGAAGAGCCGGTCGCTCTTGTGCGGGATCGGATCGCCCGACAGGACGTGGAACACCGTCAGGGTCGTCATGCAGGCGGCCACGCCCATCGCGATCGACAGCAGCATCAGCACCGTCAGGCCGCGATGGCTGCGGAAGGCGCGCAGGGCCAGTTCGAGGTAGTAGGTCAGCATCGGAGGTCCTCTCTCAGCTCATCGCGCCGCGAGCGCGGCAGGGGTGGTCACGGACGCGGTCGCCAGCACGGTCCCGGGCGCGGCGGCATGCGCGGCGGAAGGCGTGGTGGCCGGGATCGGGGCCGGGACCGGCGCCGGACCGAGCAGCGTGTTGACGGCGGCCAGCTCGGGCTCGCCGAGCGCGCCGGCCGCCTGCTGCAGCAGCAGCTTGGACAGCACGTAGCGGTGGCGCGCCTGCTCCCAGGCGTTGCGGGCATTGCTCTGCGTCTGGATGGCCAGCAGCAGGTCGGTCATCGTGCGCGCGCCCAGGTCCAGGCCGCTGCGGGTGGAGGCCAGCGCCTTCTCCGCCGCCTGCACCGCGGCGCCGGCGGTGCGCATCTGGCTGAGCGCCGACAGCACCGCCTGGTACTGCGCCTGCGTCTCGCGGGTCATCGCGCGGCGCGCGCCCTCCAGGTCGTCGCGCAGCTGCTCGCGCTGGTAGATCGCCTGGCGCTTCTGCGACTCGGTCGCGCCGCCGGCGAACAGCGGGATGGTGAGCTTCAGCCCGATCGTCGTCGTGTAGCGGCCGGTGTCCTGCGGCGCGACGGCCGGTCCGGACAGGCGCTGCCCGTCGAGGCCGGCGCTGAGCGTCGGCAGGTGGGCGGCGCGCGCGGCGGCCACGCGCTGGTCGCCCGCGGTCACGGCCAGCGCCGCGGCCTGCAGCGCCGGGTTGTCGCGCAGCGCCTGCGTCACCCAGGCCTGCGGGTCGGCCGGCTCGGGCATCAGCATCGCCAGCTCGGGCGCAAGCGGCTGCAGCTCGCCCGGCATGCGGCCGGTGATCTGCGCCAGCGCCTGGCGGGCGTCGAGCAGTTCCTCGCGCGCCTGCGCGGTGGTGCCGCGCGCCAGCTCGTAATAGGCGCGGGCCTGCTCGACGTCCAGCGACGCGGACAGCCTGGCCTCGAAGCGCGATTGCGCCTGCGCCACCTGCTGGCCGTAGACGTCCTCGATCGCCTGCGCGGTGGCCAGCGCGGCCTGCGCCGTCAGCACGCCGAAATAGGCGCGGGCGACGCGGGCGCAGAGGTCGGCCTCGGCGGCGCGCACGCGGGCGTCCTCGGCGCTGACCAGCGTCTTCGCGGCATCCCAGCTGCGCAGCCGGCTCAGGTCGACCAGGACCTGGCTGAGGCTGTGGGTGAGCTGGTGCTGGCGGCCGTCGTCGCGCTGGTGCGACTCGCTCAACTGGGCGGACCACTGCGGCAGCAGCTGGGCGCGGGCCTGGACGGCCAGCTCCTGCTGCTCGCCGCGGACCGCGCGCGCGCCCGACAGCACCGGGTCGGCGCCGCGCGCCTGGGCGTAGACCTCGAGCAGGTCCTCCGCGGCGGCGGGCAGGCAGCAGCCCGCGCACAGCGCAGCCACCACGACCGCCGCGACCGCCGCCGGCCGGGAAGGGAAACGTGCACGCATGGTCAGGCCGAGGTGGGCGTCTTGGACGGGGCCGCCGTGGCGCGCAGCAGCGCCGGGTCCATGTGCAGCTCGGCCGCGATGTCGACGACCTGGCCGTCGATCACATGCACGTTGCGCTGCGCGCGCGCGGCGAGCTGCGGATCGTGCGTGACCATCACGATGGTGGCGCCGTCGCGGTGCAGTTCCTCCAGCAGGTCCATCACGCTGCGGGCCATCGCGCTGTCGAGGTTGCCGGTCGGCTCGTCGGCCAGCAGCAGGCGCGGCGAGCCGGCCAGCGCGCGGGCGATCGCCACGCGCTGCTGCTGGCCGCCGGACAGCTCGGCCGGGTAGTGACGCTCGCGCGCCGACAGTCCGACCCGGGCCAGCGCGTCGCGGGCGCGCTGCTGGCGCTCGGCCGACTTCATGCCGCGGTAGCGCAGCGGGACCTCGATGTTGTCCAGCACGTTGAGGTCGGGGATCAGGTTGAAGGCCTGGAAGATGAAGCCGATCTTCTCGTTGCGCATGCGCGAGCGCTGGGTGTCGTCCATGCGGCTGACGTCGACGCCGTCGAGCTCGTAGCGGCCGCCGGTGAAGGCCTCCAGCAGGCCGGCGATGGTCAGGAAGGTCGTCTTGCCCGAGCCCGACGGACCGGTGACGGCGACGAACTCGCCTTCGCGCACGTCCAGGTTGAAATCGCGCAGGGCGTAGGTCTCGATCATCTCGGTGCGGTAGACCTTGGACAGCGATTGCATCTTCAGCATGGGGTTCCTCGCGGGCGGTGGTGGGCGATGAATGGGGCGGGGGGCGATGACGGCGGTGTCAGACGTCGACGTCGGTGGTCGGGGCCGGTGGGGAGGGAGACGTGCGGCGCTCAGGGACTGAGCGTCACCCGCTCGGCGCCTTCGAAGGCCTGCGCGCCGGAGACGACGACCCGCTCGCCGGGCCGCAGGCCCTCCAGCACCTCGACCTTGGACAGGCTCTGCGCGCCCAGCCGGATCGGGCGCTTGACGGCCTGGCCGTCCTGCACGACGTAGGCGAAGCGGCCGCCGCCGTCCTCGACGAAGCTGCCGCGCGCGACGGTCAGCACCTTCTCGCGGCGGTCCAGCAGCACGCGCACCGACAGGCGCTGGTTCTGGCGCAGCTGGTCGGGCGTCGCGCCGTCGAAGCGCAGCCGCGCGGCGACCTCGTTGTTGACGACCTCCGGCGAGACGCTGCTGACCAGGCCCTTCCACTGGCGGCCGTTGCCGGCGATCTCGCCGGGCATGCCGATGGCCAGGTCGCGGGCGAAGCTCTCGGGGACCTGCATCTGGACCTCGAGCGCGCTCAGGTCCACGACGGTGAGCAGGCCGGTCCCCGCGTTCACGTTGGCGCGCTCGGCCACCAGCAGCTGGCCGACCTGGCCGTCCACCGGCGAACGCAGCTCGAGCTCGGCGACCTGGCGCTGCAGGTCCTTCACCAGCAGCTGCTGGCGTTGCAGCGCCTGCTGCTTGGCCTGGAGCTCGAACTTGAGGCTGTCGTCCTTCAGGCCCAGCCCGTCCTTGGCGTGGGCAGCGGTGATGCGCGCCTTCTCCAGCGCGTCGCGGGCCTTCTCGACCTGCATGCCGGCGACCGCGCCGGCCTCGTAGGCCTTGGTCTGGCGCTCCAGGTCGTTGCGAGCGGTCTGCAGGTCGATGGCGGCGTTCTCGTAGCTCGAGCGCAGGGCGGCGCGCTGCTCGCGGCCGTCGACCTCGGCGCGCAGCGCCTCGGTGCGCAGCGCGTCGGCGTTGCTCTGCTCCTGGGCGAGCCGGGCGCGCAGGTCCGGGCTGTCGATGACGCCCAGCAGCTGGTCCTTGGCGACCTTGTCGCCGGCCTTGACCTTGAGCACCAGGTTGCCGCCGTGCAGCGCGTAGACGGTGGGGCTCATCGCGGCGACCACCTTGCCCTCGCCGGCGATGTCGCGCACCAGCGGGCCGATCTCGGCCGCGGCGACCGACAGGCGCTGCAGGCTGACCGAGTTGCCGCTGCCCATCATCCGCTGCACCGCCGGCGCGGCGGCGAACGCGGCGGCCAGCAGCCCGGCGCCCGCCAGCGCCAGCCACAGCCGGCGCCGTCCCTGGGGGCGGGCGAGGGGAACGTCCTGTCCGGAGGTGTCGCGAATCATGAGGGTGTCCGAGGGTGGTCCATGTGATCGATGCCACACCGGATCGCAAGGCGCGTGCCATCCGCGCCAAGGTGGAAATCCTCAATCGGATCAACGACTTGGCCCACCGGCCCGGTGGCGCTGGGGTGTCCGCGGACACTCGCACGGACAGCGGGCGGACAGCGACGGACAGGGGTGGACGCCAGGGGACGGCGGAGGACGGAGGGCAGGGCGACGGGCCGGACGACGGCAACGAGTCGGTCGACCTACTGGTGTCCGGGCCCGGAGGCCGATGCGCTACTGGTCCGGGCAGATGCGCCCGCGGGCCGGCGGGCCAACACTGGCGGCTCCTCTCACCCTCTTGGATCCGACATGACCCGCTCTTCCTTGCCGACGCCTGCCGCTGCCCTTGACCTCGATGCGGATGGCGCCCCCATCGCCCGGGACGATGCCCGCCGCGCCCGGTCGCGAGCTGCCGACCCGACCGACGCCCCGACCGACGCCTCGACCAACGTCCTGAACGACGACGCCGCCGCGGATCCGAGCCCGCCTGCCGCCGTCGATGTCCAGTCGACCGCGATCGAGGTCGGCGCGACCTCCACGGCGGACCGGACGCCGCCCCGCGACGACGACGATCGTCCGCTGATGCCGCTGCTGCTGGGCGGGCTGGGCCTTGGGGCGCTGGGCGTCGGCGCCGCGGGCGGTGGCGGAAGTGGCTCGGCCCTGGGAGCCATCGCCGGTGGTGGTGGCGCGACCCGCCCGTCCCTCGATGGCTGGCCCTCGGGACCGGGCGGTGACCCATCGACCTCGCCGTCCGGCGGCGGCGCGGGCGGGACGGGACATCGTCCCGCCGAGGCCGTCCTGGGCCTGCAGGTCTTCGCCGCGGGCACGATGCCGGACGGCACGCCCCTGACCCGCGACGGCACCGTGCGGGTCCATGGCCTGGAGCCCGATGCGCGCTGGTCCTACAGCTTCGACGGCGGCGCGACCTGGCATCCGGGCGACCTGGACCGCATCCCCGGCAGCGAGGCGGCGAAGGCGGGCGGCGACGGCCGCAAGTCGGTGCTGGTCTACCAGACCGACCTCGCGGGCAACGACAGCCCGCAGGCGTCGCTCGTGTTCGAACTGGACCAGACCCCGCCCGAGGTACCGAAGCTGCGGCTCAAGCACGACACGGGGAGCAGCCCGACCGATCGCTGGACCTCCGATCCGACGATCGAGATCCTGGGCCTGGATCCCACGGCGACGCTGACGGTGGCCATCCTGGACGAACCCCCGTTCGAGTGGCAGGCGGCGGAAATCCCGGCGTCGCGTTTCGCAGGCCTGGAGGGCTTGTGCCGGGTCGTCGCCACCCAGGTCGACGCGGCGGGCAACAGTGCGTCCGCGACGCTGGACTTCTGGCTCGACACCACGGCGCCGCTGGCGCCGCAACTGGTGCTGGCGACCACGCCGGACTCGGGGGCAGTCCTTGCCGGCTGAGGCGGGGCCAGGCGCCCGACCGCGCTCAGTGGTGGACCGNCACCCGGTCCACCCCGAGCTCACTTGCCGAAGCTGTCCTTCAGTCCGGTGATCTTGTTGAACACCGGCGCATCGGCGCGATGGTCAACGCGGTCGGCGACGAAGTAGCCGTGGCGCTCGAACTGGACCTTGGCATCCGGCGCGACCGCGCGCAGCGACGGCTCCAGGTAGCCGCGCACGACACGCTTGGCATCGGGGTTCAGCAGCTCCAGGAAGTTGCGTTCGCCGGCGTCGGGCTGGGCTTCGGTGAACAGTCGGTCGTACAGGCGCAGCTCGGTGGCGATGCCCTCGTGCGCGCCGACCCAGGTGATCACGCCCTTGACCTTGACCGCGTCGGCGCCCGGGGTGCCGCTCTTGGTGTCGGGCACCAGCCGGGCCAGCACCGCGGTGATGGTGCCGTCGGCGTCCTTCTCGCAGCCGGTGCACTCGATCACGTAGCCGTACTTCAGCCGCGCCTTGTTGCCCGGGAACAAGCGGTGGTAGCCCTTGGGCGGGGTCTCCATGAAGTCCTCGCGCTCGATCCACAGCTCGGGGCCGAGGCTGAACTGGCGCGTGCCCAGTTCCGGCACATGCGGATGGGCCGGGGCCGAGCAGGCTTCGCGATGCTCGAGCGAGCCGAAGATCTCCGCGTAGTTCTCGAGCTTGAGCTTGACCGGATCCAGCACCGCCATCGCGCGGGCGGCCTTGCCCTCGAGGTCGGCGCGCAGGTAGCCGTCCAGCACCGAGTACTCGATCCAGGCGTTGGTCTTGGACGCGCCGGTGCTTTCGACCATCGCGCGGATGGCCTCGGGCGTGTAGCCGCGGCGGCGCATGCCGACCAGCGTGGGCATGCGGGGGTCGTCCCAGCCGTCGACGTGTTTCTCCTCGACCAGCTGGCGCAGCTTGCGCTTGCTGGTGACGACGTAGGTCAGGTTGAGCCGGCCGAACTCGTACTGGTGCGGCAGCGGGCGGGCGAGCAGGCCGCCCTGGGCCAGGTGCTCGACGAGCCAGTCGTAGAACGGCCGCTGGTCCTCGAACTCCAGGGTGCACACGCTGTGGGTGATGCACTCCAGCGCGTCCTCGATCGGGTGGGCGTAGGTGTACATCGGGTAGATGCACCACTGGTCGCCGGTGTTGTGATGGGTCGCCCGGCGGATGCGGTACAGCGCCGGATCGCGCAGGTTGATGTTGGGCGACGCCATGTCGATCTTGGCGCGCAGCACCATGGAACCATCCGGATGCTTGCCGTCGCGCATCTCGCGCAGGCGGATCAGGTTCTCCTCGGGCGAGCGGTCACGGAAGGGGCTGTTCTTGCCCGGCGTGCCGAAGTCGCCGCGGTTGGCGCGCATCTCCTCGGGCGTCTGCTCGTCGACATAGGCCAGCCCCTGCGACACCAGGTACTCGGCCGCGCGGTACATGAAGTCGAAGTAGTTGCTGGCATAGAAGAGGTGGTCCACCTCGCGGCCGGCGCCGTCCTTGGCGTCCCAGGTCCAGCCCAGCCAGGCCACCATCTCCTTGATCGCGTCGACGTATTCCTGCTCTTCCTTCTCCGGATTGGTGTCGTCGAAGCGCAGGTGGCAGATGCCGCCGTAATCGCGCGCCAGGCCGAAGTTCAGGCAGATCGACTTGGCATGGCCGATGTGCAGGTAGCCGTTGGGCTCGGGCGGAAAGCGGGTGCGGATGCGGGCCGGGTCCAGCGGACCGGCGGCATGGTGGGCCGCGTCGCCCGGGCTGCCGGCGAAGTGGCGCGCCGGCCGGAAGCCCTGTTCCAGGTCGCGCTCGATGATGGCGCGCAGGAAGTTGCTGGGCTTGACGGCGGTGGCGTCCGTCTTGTCGGGCGCCGGAGCGCCGGCGGTCTTGTCGTGGCTGGACATCGATGAATGGACTCTCGAATGAGGCCGCAGATTCTACGTGGGGTGGGGTACCCCTCATCTCTGAGGGAGCGGCCGCAGCAAATCCGTCAGACCGGTCGAAGGATCTGACGCGGAGTAGTCATGGCGCGCACGCCGGGGTGCTTTTGATACTGCCCAACTTTTCATTCGACCTTCCAAGGCAGCAGCCATGCAACTTCCGACGACGCCCGCCCACCGTGCTTCCCGAGTCCACGCGCCCGCCGACGGCGGCGCTCCACCGTTCGAGGCGCCGGCGCGTCCGCGGCGGCTGGCGGAGGAAGACGAGGAGCAAGGGGAATCCAGCGCCGCGTCCGCGCCCGCTGGGGAGCCTCAGCAGACCGAGACGGTGCCCGCCGCGCAGGACCCGGCCGCGAGCGGCGTCCCGCCCGACAGCCCCACCGGGAACGGCGAGGCGGTCCAAGGATCGAACGGCAAGGATGAGAAGTCCACGGAGAAATCCGTCGCCGCGATGGTGACCTGGCTGCTGGGGGCGGCGCTCTCGGCGGGGTCCGCCGTGGCCCTGTCGGGAGGTTCGGGCAATGGCGGCGCGGACGCGAAGCCGGAGGGCGAGCCCTTGCCCCAGCCCGACCCGGGCCCGAAGCCGAATCCGAATCCGAATCCGAATCCGAATCCGAATCCGAATCCGAATCCCCAACCGGATCCGAAACCCGATCCCAATCCCAATCCGGACCCGGGCCCCAAGCCGGATCCGAACCCAAACCCGGATCCCGGTCCGAAGCCGGATCCCGATCCGAACCCCAACCCCGATCCGGGTCCCAAGCCGGACCCCAACCCCAACCCCAACCCGGACCCCGGCCCGAAACCGGATCCCCATCCGAACCCCGATCCCGCCGTGCGCGTGCCGCCGGCGCCGCAGCCGGCCTTGCACTCGCCGGGCGCCCAGCGGGAGGGCCTGCTCGGCAGCGTCGGGGAGATCCGCATCGGCGCGCTCGAGGCGGACGGCCGCTGGGAGTACTCGCTCGACGAGGGCAAGACCTGGCATGCCGGCAGCGGCTCGGTGATCGCCCCGTCGGCCTTGGGCACGGACGGCAGCAAGTCGCTGCAGGTGGTGCAGATCAGCGCGGACGGCCACCGCAGCCCGGTGGCCAGCCTGAGATTCGACATGGATACCATCGCGCCGCCAGGGGCTGGCCTGACGCTGATCTCGGATACCGGCAGCTCCGCCACCGATGGCTGGACGAACGACGGCCGCATCCGCATCGACGGCCTGGAGCCGGACGCGCGCTGGCAGTACAGCGTGGACGGCGGCGCGACCTGGTGGAACGGGACGGACGCGACGCTGTCCACGGCGCAACTCGGTGCCGACGGCGCCAAGGACATCCGCGTCCGGCAGGTGGATCCCGCGGGCAACGAGGGTCCGGTCACCACCCTGAGCCTCCTACTCGACACCCGCGCGGCGGAGCTGACGCTCGCGCTCGCGATGGACAGCGGGCTGTCGGCGTCCGACGGCATCACGCGCGATGCGACGGTGAAGGTGAACGGCCTGGAGTCTGGCCTGCGCTGGGAGTACCGGATCGATGACGGTCCGTGGGTGACCGGGACCGGCGACACGATCGCGGCGTCGGAGTTCGGCACGACGGCGGGCGAGCGCCGGGTCGAGGTGCGGCATGTCGACGGTGCCGGCAATCGCGGCACGGCCGCGCTCGACTTCGTCCTGGACACCCACACCGTGTCGCCGGGCGTCCAGTTGGCGGTCGACTCCGGCGTGTCCGGGGACAAGCGGACCAACGACCCCACCGTGCTGGTCAGCGGCCTGGAGAGCCTCGCGATCTGGGATTACCAGATCAACGGTGGCGAATGGCGGCGCGGTCACGGGGATCGCATCGACAAGGCCGCCTTCGACGGCGTGGCGGACGGCTACCAACTGGTCCGGGTGCGGCAGATCGACGCGGCGGGCAATGAAGCCGGTTCGACCCTCGCCTTCGACCTGCGCCGCCAGGCCGCCGCGCCGACGGTGACCCTGGTGAACGACACCGGAACGGCGGACGACCGGATCACCCGCGACGGCACGCTGCGGGTGCTCGGCATCGAATGGGGCGGCAGTTGGGACTACCGCATCAACGGCGGGGAATGGAAGACCGGGTCCGGCGTTCTCATCGATGGGCGGGAATTCGATCGCGCCACGGACGGTTGGCAGCGCGTGGAGGTCCGGCATCTGGACGCGGTGGGCAACCAGGCGTCGACGGTGTGCGAGTTCCAGCTCGACCGCATCGCACCGCCGCCGAGCGTCGCGCTGGCCAATGACACCGGCGTGGCGGACGACCGGCTCACCCGCGACGGCACGGTGATCGTCGGCGGTCTCGAGCCGGACTGCCGCTGGGAGTACCGCATCGACGGCGGTGCGTGGCGGGCTGGCGTCGACAGCCGCATCGCGGCGAGCGAGTTCGGCGCCGACGGCGCCCACAAGATCGAGGTGCGCCAGATCGACATCGCGGGCAACGCGAGCACCGCGACGCTGGACTTCACGCTGGACCGGCACGTCGGCCCGATCGGGGCGGCGCTGGTGAACGACTCCGGCGTCGTCGGCGACCGCATCACCAACGACGCCACCATCGCCGTGACCGGCGTCGAGCCGGGCAACCGCTGGGAATACCGCATCGGCGGCGGCGCCTGGAAGACCGGCAGCGGCGACCGCATCGCGGCCAGCGAGTTCGGGGTCGATGGCCGCTACACCGTCGAGGTGCGCCAGACCGACCCGGCCGGGAATGAGAGTTCCGCCACGTTCGACTTCACGCTGGACCGGCAAGCCGGCGCCTTGTCGGCGGCGCTGGTGAATGATTCCGGAATGGCCGGCGATCGGATCACCAACGATGCCGCCATCGCCGTGGGCGGCCTGGACGCGAGCAGGACCTGGGAGTACCGCGTCAGCGGCGGCGCCTGGAAGGCCGGCAGCGGGGACCGCATCCCGGCGACCGAGTTCGCCAAGGACGGTCCCTACACCGTCGAGGTGAGACAGGCCAACAGCGCGGGCAACATGGGCACGGCGACGCTCGACTTCACGCTGGACCGGCAGGTCGACCCGATCGCGGTCGCGCTGCTGAACGACTCCGGCACTGCTGGCGACCGCGTCACAAACGACGCCACCATCGCCGTGACCGGCGTCGAGCTGGGCAACCGTTGGGAGTACCGCATCGGGGGCGGTGCCTGGAAGACCGGCAGCGGCGACCGCATCGCGGCCAGCGAGTTCGGCGCGGACGGCACCAAGTCCCTCGAGGTCCGGCAGATCGACGTCGCGGGCAACGTAAGTTCGGCGACGCTGGACTTCACGCTCGACCGGCAGGTCAGCCAGATCGCAGTCGCGTTGCTGAACGACTCCGGCACCGCTGGCGACCGCGTCACCAACGATGCCACCATCGCCGTGACCGGTGTCGAACAGGGCAACCGCTGGGAGTACCGCATCGGCGGCGGTGCCTGGAAGACCGGCAATGGCGACCGCATCGCGGCCAGCGAATTCGGCGCGGACGGCAGCAAGACGCTGGAGGTCCGGCAGATCGACGTCGCGGGCAACGTGAGTTCGGCGACGCTCGACTTCACGCTGGACCGGCAGGTCAGCCCGATCACGGCCGCGCTCGTGAACGACTCGGGCACCGCAGACGATCGCATCACCAACGACGCCACCATCGCCGTGACCGGCGTCGAGCTGGGCAACCGCTGGGAGTACCGCATCGGCGGCGGCGCCTGGACGACCGGCAGCGGCGACCGCATCGCGGCCAGCGAGTTCGGCGCCGACGGCACCAAGTCCCTCGAGGTCCGGCAGATCGACGTCGCGGGCAATGTGAGCACCGCGACGCTGGACTTCACGCTGGACCGGCAGGGTCCTCCGCTCGCGCTCGCGCTGGTGAAGGACACGGGCACCGCCGGCGACCGTGTCACCAACGAGGCCGGCATCGTCGTGACCGGCCTCGAGCCGGGCCATCGCTGGGAATACCGCATCGGCGGCAGCGCCTGGAGAACCGGCAGCGGCGACCGCATCGCCGCCAGCGAGTTCCACATCGACACCACCTACACCGTCGAGGTCCGCCAGGCCGACATCGCCGACAACGTCGGCACGGCCACGCTGAACTTCACGCTTGATCGCACCGTCACCGCGCCGAAGGTCGCCCTGGCGCAGGACACCGGCGCCAGCGCCACCGACCGGATCACCTCGGTGGCGACGGTCGACATCGACGGGCTGGAGGACGACGCGCAGTGGCAGTACAGCCGCGACGGCATCAGCTGGACCGCCGGGACCGGGAAGTCCATCGCCGCGAGCGAGTTCTCCGGCGATGGCGACAAGCGGGTGCTGGTGCGGCAGGTCGATCTCGCCGGCAATGTCAGCGCCGCGACCGAGCTGAAGTTCAGCTTGGACACCAAGGCCGACGCGCCGACCTTGACCTTCAATTCCGCGGCCCGGACTTACTGGGCAAACCGGCCAGGCAATTTTCCGGAAGTGGAGCAGTTCTACCTGGCCAGCAAGGCGCTCAATGCCAACGGATCCATCGACGTGGGCCTGGAGTCGGGCAGCCAGTGGCTCTACAGCCTCAATGGGGGGCAGGATTGGTGGAGCGGCGCCGGTAGCAACTTCAAGCCGCCAGCGCAGCTGTCGCCGGGGCGCCATGAATTGCAGGTCCGGCAGGTCGACATCGCGGGCAACGAGAGCGGGATCCGGCGCCTGGAGTTCGACTACGACACCACCGCGCCCACGGTGGTCGCGGATCGTGGCAAGGATGGCAGCTTGACGGTGACCTCGCAGGAAGATGTCGAGCTGGTGTTCGTGAGCTACGGCAAGAACCTCGTGAATCTCCAGGATTGGCAACCCGAGGCGGTGACCAGCGGCCAGCGCTTGATGTTTGCTGCCGGCAGCAAAAGTGTTCTCAGCAACTTGCATGGCGCGCTGCGGCTCTACGCCATCGACAGCGCGGGCAACGCCATGGAAGTCCCGGTGAAGACGACGTCGGATCCGGCGAGCGTCCAGCCTGCGCTGGTCATGCGATGGGACGAGGGCCCAGGCGGCAAATGGGCGTTGAACCGTGAGGAACGCGGTACGGCGGGCAACGATGTGCTGAACGCGTCCCCGGACAGTGACTTCTTCACCGGCGGGGCTGGCGCCGACACCTTCCGATGGTTCAAGGGACAGACCGGCGTGGACTTCGTCCTCGACTACAAGCGCAGCGAGGGCGACGTGCTCGACCTGAGCGCGTTGACCGCTGGCTATACCGAAGCGACGCGCGACGACTTCTTCTTCAAGGAGGTGCTCAAGGACGGCACGATCGCGCTGACGGTCACGAGCGAGGGCGGGCGCGGGATCTACGGGTTGTCGATCCTGGTCACGGCGCTCGATGGCGATGCCTTGCTGTCCGTGAGGACCGCCTCCGGCATGGCCGTGATCTGACGAAGGGGGAGGCGGCGGCCCGGTCGCCGCCTCACATCGCCTTGAATAGATGCCCGTACATCCGGCTCACCGCCAGCTTCTCCGGCCGGTGGCGCAGCCGCAGGGTCAGCTTGCCGGTGTCATCGCGATGCACGCGGTCGATGGCATCGACATGCACGATGTGTCCGCGGTGCACCTGCCAGAAGCGCTGCGCATCGAGCTGCGGGAGCAGCTCGCGCAGCGAGATCCGCACCAGGTATTCCTGGTCCGCGGTCATCACGCGGACGTACTTGTCCGCCGCCTCCAGGTAGACGATCTCGTCCAGCGGCACCAGCACGATGGCGTCGCCGACGCCGACCTGCAGGTGCCGCAGCGACGTGACGGGGCTGCCGCCCGCCGGCTTCGGGCTCGCGGCCTGCACGCCCAGCAACCCACGCAGCTGATCGATCGCCGAGGCCAGGGTCGCGGGCGGCGCCTGCCGCTGCGCGAGCGCGGCTTGCAGCCGGGTCACCGTCTGCGCCAGGCGCTCCCGCTGCACCGGCTTGAGCAGGTAGTCCACCGCGGCGCGCTCGAAGGCCTGGAGCGCGAACTGGTCGTAGGCGGTGACGAAGACCAGCAGCGGGAACGGTGTCCCGTCCGGCCACTCGTCGGCCAGCTGCGCCGCCGCCTCGAGTCCCGTCATGCCTGGCATGCGGATGTCCAGGAAGCAGACCTCGGGCTGGTGCCGGAGCGCCAGCGTCACCGCCTCCTCGCCGTGCGTCGCCATCGCGACGATGTCCAGCGCCGGCCACAGCGCCTTCAGTTCCTGGTGCAGATGGGCGGCCAGCAGGTCCTCGTCTTCGGCGATCAGGGCGGTGGGCATGCGGGCGTCTCCATGTGAAGAGGGATTCAAGAGGGATTGAAGAGGGGAATGAAGCGGGAATGAAGGGGGCAGCTTGAACGGCGTGGGCGACGGGCACGAGCGTGCGGCAGTCGGAAGGGTGAAGTTGGTGGGCAGTGCTTGATCAGGCCGGAGCCGGCAACGGCAGGCGGATCCGCGCGCGGGTGCCGCCGCCGGTCGGGCGGGACAGGTCCAGGCGCGACAGTTCCAGCGCCGCGCGCGGGCCGAAGGCCACGGCGAGCCGCTCGCGGACCTGCACCGTGCCGAAGCCGCCGTCGGGTGTCGCCGGCCGTGCCGGATCGAAACCGGCACCGTCGTCCTCCACGTCCAGCCACAGCTGACCGTCCGCGGCCGTCGCGGCCACCCGTAGCGTGCCGCCGCCCACATGCGGCTCCAGGCCGTGTTTGATCGCGTTCTCCACCAGCGGCTGCAGCAGCAGCGGCGGCACCGGCAGCTCGCGCAGCGTCTCCGGCAGTTCGAACTCGAAGCGCAGCCGCGCACCCATCCGTACCTGCATCAGCGCCAGGTAGTCGGCCAACCGGGCGAATTCGTCCTTGAGGGGGTGGCGCTCCACGCGAGAGGCGGACAGCGTCGCCCGCAGGAAGGCGATGAGGTGGTCCAGCATCGCCTGCGCGCGTTCGGCGTCCAGGCCGATCAGCACCCGCAGGTTGGCCAGCGTGTTGAACAGCATGTGCGGCTCCAGCTGCGACTCGAGCAGCCGCAGCTGCGTCTCGGCGGCCTGGCGGCGCAGCGTCTCGGCATGGGCTTCGGCGCTTGCCATCCGGTGGCGGTACAGCAGAAAGAAGGTGGCGGCGAAGCCCGGGATCAGCGAGATCACCATCACGGCCAGCACCCGGCGCAGCGGGCTGGCCAGCAGGCTGCGCTCCTGGAAGCCGGTCACGAAGTTGCCCACCTCCAGGCCGATGCTGTAGCCCAGGCCGGTGCCCAGGACCAGACACACCGTCATGAGCGGCCAGCCGGGCCAGTCGAACGCGTCGCGGGGCGCGCGACCGAGACGCTGCAGGGTCTGCCAGCGCAGCCAGCCCAACCCGAAGCGCAGCAGGTTGATGCAGGTCGCGCAGAACAGCGAGATGAAGAAGCAGTAGACCAGCGTCGGTCCCGGCGACTGGTTGAACACCACCACCAGGGCGACCGACACGACCACCGTCAGCAACAGCACCAGCAGCACGTGGCGCAGGAGCCAGTGCAGCGGCGGCGGGAGGGGCAGGGGGCGCATGGGCAGGGAGTGTCGGCGATCCGGCCGCGTCCGGGCCGCGGTCAGGCCACCACCGGGCCGCCGCTGCGCGGCCGCACGGCCAGGATGTTGATCGCCCGGCCCAGGAAGGCGCCGCTGAACAGGCCGAACGCGGCGCTGGAGGCCATCGCGATGCCGAGGTGGGTGGCGTAGTCCGGGTGCAGGGCCAGGCTCATGCCGGAGGCGAACTTCAGCGTGAAGATGCCCAGCATCAGCGCGAGCGGCACCCAGCTGCCCGGGACGATGAAGCGGCGGGTAGCGGCGTCGAAACGCGTCTGGCCGGGCCAGCGCAGCGCGCGGACCGTTCCCGCGCCGAGCCCGATGCCGACGAGCCAGGCCAGGCCCGGCAGGCCGTCCAGGCCGAAGCTCTTCTCCACGCCCCAGGCGCCGAAGACCAGCCACAAGGCAGGCAGGATCACCAGGCGGCGGGGCCGCATCGCGGTCTCGCGGCACTGCCGCAGGCCGATGATCGTGATCACCAGCAGGATGACCCAGACGTACTTGGGCACGTGGGTGAGGATTTCGAGCGGGGTGGGGTGCATGGCGGGCTCCGGTGGTGGGGCGTGGTCGATGGACGCGACTGTTGCGGACGGGCGCCGCCGCGCCCAGCGGCCTGCGACGAAGCGCTGCCCAGCGGCGCGAGTTGTCGCCGCCGTTCGCCATCCGGGTCGCGCACGGTCTCCGCTCGAGCTTCGCCGGGGAACTCGTCGACGTGCGACGGTGGTTGGGGACGGCGGGGCATGGGGTTCAGGCGCTTGCCGCCTGTGGCCCCATGCTCCGGCGGCCAACGCCTGAGCCTTGTCAGGCGGAGAGGGGCCGGGCGAGCGTTCGAAGACCCTCACCCCCGCCCTCTCCCGCAAGCGGGAGAGGGAGCCCACAGCGCTGCCCCTTGCCAGCGAGCCATCCCCTCGCCCCCGAGAGGGGGAGAGGGCTAGGGTGAGGGGGCTCTCCCGAGGGAAGCCTTGCGGCGCAAACCGCTCAGCGGCGCCGCTTGGTCGCCCCGCCGAGCAAGCTGCCCAGCACGCCGCGGACGATCTCCCGTCCGACCGAGGACCCGATCGACCGCAGCGCCGACTTGGCCGCGGCCTCGGCCAGCCCCTCGCGGCGACCGCCGCGCGGCCCGGTGCTGCCGAACAGCACGTCCTTGAGGCCACCGAGCATGCCGCCGTCGTCCTCGGCGGGGGCGGGCGCGGGGGCGCCGCCGCGGCCGGTCGTCGGCGCGCGGCGCAGGGCCTGGTCGGCTTCTTCGGCCATCGAGCCGGCGCCGGCGTTGCCGCGCGGCGTGCCGGACTGCGACGGCTGCTGCGCCGCGTCCGCCGTCGCGGCGGCCCGGCCGGTCAGTTTCTCGTAGGCCGACTCGCGGTCGACCTGCTTCTCATAGACCCCCGCGACCAGCGACCCGGCCAGCAGCGCCTTGCGCTGCTCCGGCGTGATCGGGCCGATCTGGCTGCCGGGCGGCAGCACGAAGACCCGCTCGGTGATGCAGGGCCGGCCCTTCTCGTCGAGCAGGCTGACCAGCGCCTCGCCGACGCCCAGCTCGGTGATCGCCATCGCGATGTCCAGGCCCGGCTTGGGCCGCATCGTGTCCGCCGCCGCCTTGACCGCCTTCTGGTCGCGCGGCGTGAACGCGCGCAGCGCGTGCTGCACCCGGTTGCCGAGCTGGCCCAGCACCGTGTCCGGGATGTCCAGCGGGTTCTGCGTCACGAAATACACGCCGACGCCCTTGGAGCGCACCAGCCGCACGACCAGCTCGATGCGCTCGACCAGCGCCGCCGGGGCGTCCTTGAACAGCAGGTGGGCCTCGTCGAAGAAGAACACCAGCTTGGGCTTGTCCAGGTCGCCCACCTCCGGCAGCGTCTCGAACAGCTCTGACAGCATCCACAACAGGAAGGTCGCGTACAGCCGCGGCGCGGCCATCAGCTTGTCGGCGGCCAGGATGTTGATCACACCCAGGCCGTCCGAGGTCTGCATGAAATCGTGGATGTCGAGCATCGGCTCGCCGAAGAACTTGTCGCCGCCTTGGGCCTCGATCTGCAGCAGGCCGCGCTGGATCGCGCCGACGCTGGCGGCCGAGACGTTGCCGTACTGGGTCGTGAACTCGCTGGCGTTCTCGCCGACGTGCTGCAGCATCGCGCGCAGGTCCTTCAGGTCCAGCAGCGCCAGGCCGTGGTCGTCGGCGATCTTGAAGACCATCTGCATGACGCCGGCCTGGGTCTCGTTCAGGCCCAGCATCCGCGACAGCAGCAGCGGCCCCATGTCGGAGACGGTCGCCCGCACCGGATGGCCCTGCTCGCCGAAGACGTCCCACAGCGTGGTCGGGCAGGCGATCGGGGCCGGCGGCGAGATGCCGCGTTCCTTCAGCACCGCCAGCAGCTTGGTCGACGGCGCGCCCGCCTGCGAGATGCCGGTCAGGTCGCCCTTGACGTCCGCCATGAAGACCGGCACCCCCATCTGGCTGAAGGATTCGGCCAGTTTCTGCAGGCTGATCGTCTTGCCGGTGCCGGTCGCGCCGGTGATCAGGCCGTGCCGGTTGGCCAGCGCCGGAAGCAGCTGGCATTCGGTGTCGCCGTGGCGGGCCAGCAGGATCGGGTCGGCCATGCGGAAGTCTCCAGAGGCAAAAAGCTAAAATCGCAGTCTAACGAAGCATCAACAGCGCCGGCCCGGAGTTTTTCCGGGCCGTCGTTCATAGGAGAACGAGGACATGGCAGGGCATTCCAAATGGGCCAACATCCAGCACCGCAAGGGCCGCCAGGACGAGAAGCGCGGCAAGGTCTGGACCCGTCTGACCCGTGAAATCATCGTCGCCGCGCGCACCGGCGGCGGCGACATCACCATGAACCCCCGCCTGCGCCTGGCGATCGAGAAGGCCAAGGCCGCCAACATGCCGGCCGACAACATCAAGCGCAACGTCGACAAGGCCACCGGCAACCTCGACGGCGTGACCTACGAGGAAATCCGCTACGAAGGCTACGGCATCGGCGGCGCTGCGATCATCGTCGACTGCATGACCGACAACCGCGTGCGCACCGTCGCCGAGGTCCGTCACGCCTTCAGCAAGTACGGCGGCAACCTGGGCACCGAAGGCTCGGTGGCCTTCCAGTTCAAGCACTGCGGCCAGCTGGTCTTCGCGCCCGGCACGTCCGAGGACAAGGTCATGGAGGTGGCACTGGAAGCCGGCGCCGAGGACGTCCTGACCGACGACGATGGCGCCATCGAGGTGCTGACCGCCCCTGGCGACTATGAAGCGGTGAAGAACGCGCTGGAGGCCGCCGGCCTCAAGCCCGAGATCGCCGAGGTCACCATGCGGGCCGAGAACACCATCGACCTGGCCGGCGACGACGCCGCGCGCATGCAGAAGCTGCTCGATGTCATCGAGGACCTGGACGACGTCCAGGAGGTCTATCACAACGCGAGCCTGTCCGAATGAAGGTCCTGGTCCTTGGCAATGGTGGCCGCGAGCACGCGCTGGCCTGGCGGCTGGCGCAGGGCGAGCGCGTCACGCAGGTGTTCGTGGCCCCCGGCAACGGCGGCACCGCGCGCGATCCGCTCCTGAAGAACGTCCCGATCACCGACGTGAAGGCGCTGGCCGACTTCGCCGTCGAGCAGAAGATCGCGCTGACCGTGGTCGGCCCCGAGGCCTTCCTGGCCGCCGGTGTCGTCGACGAGTTCCGCGCCCGCGGCCTGCGCATCTTCGGCCCCACCAAGGCGGCCGCGCAGCTGGAGAGCTCCAAGGCCTTCGCCAAGGAGTTCATGAAGCGCCACGGCATCCCGACCGCCGCCTACGAGACCTTCAGCGACGCGACCCGGGCGCATGCCTATGTCGACGCGCAGGGCGCGCCCATCGTCATCAAGGCCGACGGCCTGGCGGCGGGCAAGGGCGTGGTCGTGGCGATGACGCTGGCCGAGGCGCATGAGGCGATCGACTGGATCCTGGCCGACAACAAGCTGGGCGTGGTCCACAACGAGGGCGGCGCGCGCGTCGTCATCGAGCAGTTCCTCGAAGGCGAGGAAGCCAGCTTCATCGTGCTGTGCGACGGCCGCAACGTCCTGCCGCTGGCCACCAGCCAGGACCACAAGCGCCTGCTCGACGCCGACCAGGGTCCCAACACCGGCGGCATGGGCGCGTACTCGCCGGCGCCGGTGGTGACGCCCAATGTCCATGCCAAGGTGATGCACGAGATCGTCATGCCGACGATCCAGGGCATGGCCCGCGACGGCACCCCGTTCACCGGTTTCCTCTACGCCGGCCTGATGATCGACGCGCACGGCCAGCCGCGCACCGTCGAGTTCAACACCCGCATGGGCGACCCCGAGACCCAGCCGATCATGATGCGGCTCAAGAGCGACCTGTTCGAGGTGCTGATGCACGCCACCGACGGCACGCTGGACCAGGTCGAGCTGCAGTGGGATCGTCGCGCGGCGCTGGGCGTCGTGATGGCCGCCAGCGGTTATCCGCTGTCGCCGCGCAAGGGCGATGCGATCACCGGCCTGCCCGAGGACGGTGAGGACGCGATGGTCTTCCATGCCGGCACGACGCTGCGCGAGGACGGCCAGCTCGTCACCAGCGGCGGCCGCGTGCTGTGCGTGACCGCGCTGGGCGAGGCGGTGCGCCATGCCCAGCAGCTGGCCTACCAGACCGCGCAGTCGATCCAGTTCGACGGCAAGCAGTACCGCCAGGACATCGGTTATCGCGCCATCAAGCGCTGAAGCCGGTCCACTGCCTTTCCTCGCCGCTGCCCATCTTGAGCCTCGACTTGCCGCAGACCCTCGACGCCCGCCCCGCGGACGGCGAGGCGCGCGCCCTGCCGCGCCGCTGGACCGGCGCGCTGACGCCGATGCCGCGCGGCAGCGCGCTGGCGCGGGCGGTGCTGCGCCTCTTCGGCTGGCGCATCGTCTGCCAGGGCCTGCCGGCGCGGCAGGGCGTGGTGATGGTGTACCCGCACACCTCCAACTGGGATTTCCCGGTCGGCGTACTGACGAAATGGAGCCTGGGTTTCGAGCTCCGGTTCTGGGCCAAGGACAGCCTGTTCAAGCTGCCACTGGTCGGTCACTGGATGCGCGCGATCGGCGGCGTGGCGGTGAACCGGCGCTCGGCCAACGGGCTGGTCGGCGACACCGTGCGCCAGATGCTCGACGCCAAGTCGCGCGGCGAGTCGTTCTGGCTGATCGTCGCGCCCGAGGGCACGCGCGGCTACGTCGACCACTGGAAGTCGGGTGCGTACCACGTGGCCGTGCAGGCCGGCGTGCCGGTGGGGCTGGCGTCGTTCGACTTCGCGACGAAGCAGGTGATCTTCACCGACTTCGTCGAGCTCAGCGGCGATCCCGCGCGGGACCTGGCGCTGTTCGCGCAGGTGCTGCAGGGGCGCCAAGGCAAGCGGCCCGACCAGGCCGGCCTGATCCGCTTCAAGCCCAATGAGGGCGCGCCCCGGGCGCGCCAGGACGGAGATTCCCGATGAACACGCAGTTGGTGCGCGACTACCTGCTCGGCCTGCAGCAGCGGATCGTCACGACGCTGGAGCGCCTGGACGGCCAGACCTTCATCAGCGATGCCTGGCAGCGCGAGCCCGGCGGCCGCCTGGAGGGCGACGGTCTGGTGCGCCTGATCGAGAACGGTGCGGTGTTCGAGCGCGGCGGCGTCAATTTCTCGCATGTGCGCGGCCGGGTGCTGCCGCCGTCGGCGACGGCCCACCGGCCCGAGCTGGCCGGATCGCCGTTCGAGGCGATGGGCGTCTCGCTGGTGATGCACCCGCACAACCCGTTCGTGCCGACGGTCCACATGAACGTGCGCATGTTCGCGGCGCTGCCCGCCGACCGCGATCCGGTCGTCTGGTTCGGCGGCGGCATGGACCTGACGCCGTACTACGGCTTCGAGCGCGACGCGCAGCACTTCCACCGCACCTGCCGCGCCGCGCTGGAGCCGCATGGCCAGGACCTCTATCCGCGCTTCAAGCAGTGGTGCGACGAGTACTTCCATCTGAAGCACCGCAACGAGCCGCGCGGCGTCGGCGGCATCTTCTTCGACGACTTCGCCGAGGGCGGCATCGACAACGCCTTCGGCCTGCTGCAGTCGGTGGGCGATGCCTTCCTGCCGGCCTACGAGCCCATCGTCGAGCGCCGTCACGGCCTGGCCTACGGCGAGCGCGAGCGCGACTTCCAGGCCTACCGCCGCGGACGCTACGTCGAGTTCAATCTCGTCTTCGACCGGGGCACGCTGTTCGGACTGCAGTCGGGCGGGCGCACCGAATCGATCCTGATGTCGATGCCGCCGGTGGCGCGCTGGCGCTACGACTGGCAGCCCGAGGACGGCACGCCCGAGGCCCGGCTCTACACCGACTTCCTCCGCCCGCGCGACTGGGCCGACGAGGTGCCGACGCACCTCTGGTTCTGAAGGGTCCCGAGTGAGCAGCAGCCATTCGAACCGCGCGCGACAGGTCGGATGGTTCGGCGGGTCGTTCGATCCGGTGCATCGCGCCCACCTGGCGCTGGCGCACGCGGCGCTGGACCAGCTCGCGCTGGACGAGGTGCGCTGGATCGTCGCCGGGCAGCCGTGGCAGAAGTCGGGCCGCCGGATGGCCGGCGCGGCGCACCGGGCCGAGATGGTCCGGTTGACGGTCGCAGGCGAGGGCGGCGATCCGCGTTTCGTCGTCGACGATCGCGAGATCCGGCGCGCCGGGCCGAGCTACACGCTCGACTCGGTGCGCGAGTATCAGCAGGAACGGCCGGGCGACGGGCTCTGGCTGATCCTGGGACAGGACCAGCTGGCCGGCTTCCCGAGCTGGAACGGCTGGGAGGAACTGGTCGAGCGCATGGGGCTGGCGGTGGCCGCCCGCGCGCAGGACGAGGTGAGGGCGCCGGCGGCGCTGCTGGAGCGGCCGCATCGGCTGGTCCGGCTGGTGATGCCGGCGCTGCAATGGTCATCCACCGAGGCCCGCCGACTGGCGGCCAAGGGCGCTGACGTGAGGCCCGTGGTGGGCGACGAGGTGGCGGGGTATATTGCCCGGCACCGTCTCTACAGTGAGAACTGAATGGACATCAAGAAACTGGAACGTGCCATCGTCGATGGTCTGGAGGATGTGAAGGCGCAGGACATCCTGGTCTTCGACACCGAGCGCCTGTCGCCCCTGTTCGAGCGCGTGATCATCGCGTCGGGCACGAGCAACCGGCAGACCAAGGCGCTGGCGTCCAGCGTGCGGGAGACGGTCAAGAAGCGCGGCATGCAGGTCATGCGCACCGAGGGCGAGGACAACGGCGAATGGATCATCGTGGACTGCGGCGCGGCCGTCGTGCACCTGATGCAGCCGGCGATCCGCCAGTACTACCACCTCGAGGAAATCTGGGGCGGCAAGCCGGTCAAGCTCAAGCTGGGCAACAGCGGCACGAAGCTGGTGAAGGCGTCCGAGCCGATGGACGACGAGGACGAGGACGCGCCCAAGGCGAAGAAGGCCGCCAAGTCGGCGAAGAAGCCGGCCAAGGCCAAGTCCGCCGACGGCGAGGCCGTCGCGACCGCGTCGAAGAAGGCGCCCACGCGCGCCACCGGCACCAAGTCCGCCGCGGCCAAGACCACGGGCGCGAAGACCGCCGCCAAGACCGCGGCGAAGAAGGCCCCCGCCGCGAAGGCCGCCGCGACCAAGACCGCCGCCAAGGCGCCGGCGAAGAAGACAACGACCGGCGCGACCGCCGCCAAGACCGCGCGCAAGCCCGCGGCGAAGAAGGAAGTGGTCGAGACGGTGAAGGTCGGCAGCAAGAAGCCGGCGGTGAAGAAGCTGTCGCCCAAGGTCGCCGCCGCCAAGCCGGCTGCCAGACCGGCGGCCAAGAAGGCGGCCGCCAAGCCCGCGGCCAAGAAGACGACGGTGAAGACCGGCACGAAGTCCAAGGCCAAGGCCTGACCCCGTGCGGCTGGTGCTGTGCGCGGTCGGCCAGAAGATGCCGGCCTGGGCCGATGAGGCCTATGAGGATTTCGCCAAGCGCTTCCCGCCGGAGATGCGGCTGGAGCTCAAGGCGGTGAAGGCGGAACCGCGCACCACCGGCAAGTCGACCGAGCAGTTGATGGCGGCCGAGGCCCAGCGCCTGGACGCCGCCTGCCCGAAAGGGGCGCGGCGCGTGGTGCTCGACGAGCGCGGCGAGCGGGTCACCAGCAAGCAGCTCGCGCAGCGGCTGGAGACCTGGCGCGGCGACGGCCGCGATGTCGCGATCTTCATCGGCGGCCCCGACGGCCTGGACGACAGCATCAAGTCGCGCGCCGACGAGAAGCTGCGGCTCTCCGACCTGACCCTGCCGCACGCGTTCGTGCGCGTGCTGCTGGCCGAAGGCCTCTACCGCGCCTGGTCCGTGATGGAAGGGCATCCGTATCACCGCGAGTGAATCGCCCATGTCCGACGCCACTTCCGCCACCTCGGCCACCTCCGCCGCATCCGCCGCATCCGCCGCTGCCTTCGACTTTCTCTACCTCGCCTCCCAGAGCCCGCGCCGCCGTCAGCTGCTCGAGCAGATCGGCGTGCGCCACGAGCTGCTGCTGCCCGGCGCCGACGAGGACGCGGAGGCGCTGGAGGCGGTGATCGATGGCGAATCGCCGGACGACTACGTGACCCGCGTCACCGCCGCGAAGCTGCAGGCGGCGCTGCGCCGCCGCGCGTCGCGCGGCCTGCCGCCCGCGCCGGTGCTGTGCTCCGACACGACGGTCGCGCTGGGCGAGCTCATCCTGGGCAAGCCGGACGACGCGGACCATGCGGCGGCGATGCTCGCCCGCCTCTCCGGCCGGACGCACCGGGTGCTGACCGCGGTCGCGCTGGGGCTGCCGGACGGGCGCGTGCTCAGCGACGTCAACGTGTCGCAGGTGCGCTTCGCCGAGATCGGCCAGGACCGGCTGCGGGCCTACGTGGCCTCGGGCGAGCCGATGGGCAAGGCCGGCGCCTATGCGATACAAAGTCAGGCCGCGACCTGGATCGAACACATCGCCGGCAGTTATTCGGGCATCATGGGCCTGCCGTTGTTCGAAACGGCCCGGTTGTTGCGGGAGGGCGGCTTCGAGGTCTGAGGCCGACGCGAGGACCGGAGACCCCCGGCAGGCGATCCGGAAGGCGACTCGAGCGTTGCCGCCAGCCCCGAGGCTGACGAGAGCGCTGGAGCACAAGAACATGGAAGACATCCTGATCAACTGGACCCCGCAGGAGACGCGGGTGGCCGTGGTCGAGAACGGGGCCGTGCAGGAACTGCACATCGAGCGCACGCTGGAACGCGGCCTCGTCGGCAACGTCTATCTCGGCAAGGTGGCGCGGGTGCTGCCCGGCATGCAGTCCGCCTTCATCGACATCGGCCTGGAGCGGGCGGCCTTCCTGCACGTGGCCGACCTGCACCTCAACGGCGTGAGCCCGCGCGGCCATCACGGCGAGAGCGGCCAGGCGACCCCGATCGAGCGCCTCGTCTACGAGGGCCAGGCCTTGACCGTGCAGGTCATCAAGGATCCGATCGGCACCAAGGGCGCCCGGCTGTCGACGCAGATCTCCATCGCGGGCCGGCTGCTGGTGCACCTGCCGCAGGACAACCACATCGGCATCTCCCAGAAGATCGGTTCGCCCGAGGCGCGCGACGCGCTGCGCGCGCGCATGCAGACGCTGGTCTCGGCCGGCGTGCAGGACGGCAACACCGGCGGCTTCATCCTGCGCACCAATGCCGAGGAGGCGAGCGATGAGGAACTCGGCGCCGACATCGCCTACCTGCGCAAGACCTGGGCGTCGATCCGCGAGAAGTCGCTGCGCCTGCCGCCCGGCAGCCTGCTGTTCCAGGACCTGAGCCTGGTCGAACGCGTGCTGCGCGACCTGGCCAGCGAGCGGACCAACTCGATCCGCATCGACGCCAAGCTGCAGTACGACGTGGTGCGCCAGTTCGGCGAGACCTACATGCCGGCCGCCACGGCGAAGCTGGAGCTGTACCGGGGCGAGCGGCCGATCTTCGACCTGAACAACATCGACGCGGAGATCGCCCGGGCGCTGGCGCGGCGGGTGGACCTGAAGTCCGGCGGCTACCTGATCATCGACCAGACTGAGGCGATGACGACGATCGACGTGAACACCGGCGGCTTCGTCGGCGCGCGCAACTTCGACGACACGATCTTCAAGACCAACCTCGAGGCGGCCGGCGCGATCGCGCGGCAGCTGCGCCTGCGCAACCTGGGCGGCATCATCATCGTCGACTTCATCGACATGACCCGCGAGGAACACAAGACCGCGGTGCTGCAGGAGTTCCGCAAGCAGCTCAACCGCGACCGCACCAAGGTGACGGTGGGCGGCTTCACGCAGCTGGGCCTGGTCGAGCTGACGCGCAAGCGCACCCGCGAATCGCTGGCCCGCATGCTCTGCGAGCCGTGCCCCACCTGCGAGGCCCGCGGCCAGGTCAAGACCGCGCGCAGCATCTGCTACGAGATCATGCGGGAGATCCTGCGCGAATCGCGGCAGTTCAATCCCAGGGAGTTCCGCGTGGTCGCGGCGGCCAACGTGGTGGAGATGCTGCTCGACGAGGAAAGCCAGCACCTGGCCGGGCTGTCGGACTTCATCGGCAAGCCGATCTCACTGACGGCCGAGCCGACCAACCAGACCGAGCATTACGACATCGTCCTGATGTGAGCCGTCGCGGCCCAGCCGCGCGTCGCCAGGAGCTGGGCCGGCCGCAGGGGCCAGGGCACGGTGGTGAGGCCTTCGTCGAAACCGCAGCAGGCCAGGGCCGCCGCCTGGTGCGCGGGCAGGGCGGCCGCGTGGTCGTGGACCAGTCCGGCGCAGGCCGCGGCGGCCGCCAGCGCCGCGTTGCGCACGCCCATCGGGGAATGCTCCAGATAGGCCAGCGTTGACGGGGTGAGGCGCTCGTGGACCTCGACGAAAGCCAGCCGCGACAGCGCTGGCGTCATGCAGTGCGGGTCCAGGTCGTCGGGGCCGAGCGGGTGGCCCAGTTGTCGCAAGGTCGCGAACAGCGCGTCGCGCAGGCGCAGGCCGCCGTGGCGGGCTTCATCGGACAGCATCCGCATGCCGGGCGCCAGGGCGCTGCTGTCGACCCGGAAGCTGCGGAACATCAGCAACCCGGCCAGGCGCGCGGCGCCGAGGATCTGCGTCGGCGCGTGGGCCAGGCCGTCGTCCCCGACGAGCTGCGCCCGGACCAGACGGTGGAGGTGGGCCGAGGCGGCGATGAAATGCTTGTAGGCGGTGCTGGTCATCGGGCGGTTCGTGTCGACGGCAAGGGCTGGGAAGGTGACGAACCGCGAAGTCTGGGGAGTTGGCCCCGGGCCAGCCATGGCCGAAGTTGAGGCCAGTGGCTTCGAGCAACCCGCATCGAGGGAGGGCACCCACCTGCATGGGCTGGCGCGCCGCTTGCCGACCGCTTTGCCCTTTGTAACCTCGCCGATTCGTAACAACCGCACAGGCCTCGGGCACAATCGGGCCTCCATTCGTTCCGCAAGCCGATGAGCACCAAGACGATTGCCTCCCCCTCCGCTCTTCTTCCTCAAGGCATGGGCGCGCTGACGCGCCGCGGACTGCTCGGTGGCCTGGCCGCCGGAGTGGCATTGCCTTCGCTGGCCCAGTTCCGGGTGGAGATCGCCGGTGTCGGCGCCACCCGGCTGCCGATCGCGATCAGCGACTTCAACAACGAGTCGGCCACTGGCCAGCCGCTGGCGGCGATCATCCGCGCCGACCTCGAGCGCAGCGGCCAGTTCAGCATCGTGCCCGGCCAGGCCGGCATGACCGAGACCTCCCAGCCCCAGTTCGTCGACTGGCGCGCACGCGCCGCCGACGCGCTGGCCGCGGGCTCCGCGACGCGGCTGGCCGACGGCCGCTTCGACGTGCGCTACCGCCTGTGGGACGTCGTCAAGGGGACCGAGCTGGGCAGCGAGAGCGTGCCGGTGGTCGCCGCGGACCTGCGCCTGGCGGCCCACAAGATCGCCGACACCATCTATCAGAAGCTCACCGGCGAGCGCGGCGTCTTCGCGACCCGCCTGGTCTACGTGAACAAGGCCGGCCCGCGTTATTCGCTGCGGGTCTCCGACGCTGACGGCGAGGGCGAGCAGACCGTGCTCAACAGCCCGGAGGCGATCATCTCGCCGGCCTGGTCGCCGGACGGCAACGAGGTGGCCTACGTCAGCTTCGAGTCGCGCAAGGCGGTGGTCTGGATCCAGGACCTGCGCAGCGGCCGCCGTCGCAAGGTCGCCGACTTCCGCGGCACCAACAGCGCGCCGGCGTTCTCGCCCAACGGCCAGCAGCTGGTGGTGACGCTCTCCCGCGAGGGCGGCTCCCAGCTGTACCTGATCAACAAGGACGGCTCCGGCGCCAAGCGCCTGACGCAGACCTCGGCCATCGATACGGAAGCGACCTTCTCGCCGGACGGCGCGCAGATCTATTTCGTCAGCGACCGCGGCGGCGCCCCGCAGATCTACCGCATGCCCGCCGGCGGCGGCAGCGCGGAGCGAGTGACCTTCAGCGGCAACTACAACATCAGCCCGTCGATCAGCCCGGACGGCCGCACGCTGGCCTACGTGACCCGCGTCGGCGGCGGCACCTTCAAGCTGTGCGTGATGGACCTGGCCGGCGGCCAGGTGCAGCAGATCACCGACACCAGCGACGACGAGAGCCCGAGCTTCGCGCCCAACGGCAAGCTGATCGTCTACGCGACCCGCTCCGGCGGCCGCGACGTGCTGATGACCACCACGCTCGATGGCAAGGTCAAGGCCAAGCTCGCCACGCCCGGGGTTTCCGACATCCGCGAGCCCGCCTGGGGCCCGTTCGGGAACTGAGCGGCGCAGGTGCCGGCCTTGCGTCCTGTCGAGAATCCCGAGGCTTTCGCAACGCCGGGCACATGGATTGCCTACGTTGGCGTCGCGCTTCGCCCGCCGCGTGCGAGCCATGAGCGCGACGTGTCGGACGACTGGCCGCCCGCGCGGGCCTGCCTCGCGGACCTGTCGGCCGATGCTTCACAATTGCTGTTTCCTGCGGCTTCACCGGCGGCGTAGTCCTACCGCCATGTCCTGCCCGTAACCCCCGCCCGCTTTGACCCATAGGAGCGTATGCCCATGAAAATCGAAAAACTGATGCTTGGCCTGGTGGCCGCGGCAGCCCTGACCGCCTGCAGCTCGACCAAGCTGGACGAGCCGGCCCCGGTCGAGAACAAGACCCCGACGCAGACCACCGCCCCGACCCCGCCGACCACCGACAACGCCGGCCAGCGTCCGGTGCAGACCGTGGATCTGGGCGCCCAGCTGGACGCCGCCGTGTCCAACCAGCGCGTCGTGTATTTCGACTTCGACAGCTTCGTCGTCAAGGACGAATACCGCTCGCTGATCGAGAACCACGCCAAGCGCCTGAACAACAAGAAGACGCTGGCGCTGAGCCTGGAAGGCCATGCCGACGAGCGCGGCGGCCGCGAGTACAACCTGGCTCTGGGCCAGAAGCGCGCTGAAGCCGTCGCCAAGTCGCTGACGCTGCTGGGCGTGGCCGCCAACCAGGTCGAGCCGGTGAGCTTCGGCAAGGAGCGTCCGGCCGACACCGGCCACAACGAGGAAGCCTGGGCCAAGAACCGCCGCGTCGAGCTGCGCGACAAGTAATCCGGTGACATGAGCATGCTGCGACCCCTCCGTTCCTTCCCCTCTTCGCCGACGGCCGTGGCGCGTGCCACGCTGCTCGGCGTGCTGCTGGCGCTGAGCGCCGCCGGTCCCGCCCGGGCCGCGCTGTTCGAGGACGACGAGGCCCGCAAGGCCATCCTCGACCTGCGGACCAAGATGGCGCAGAACGAGGAGTCGCAGCGTGCCCGGATCTCGGACCTGCAGAACCAGCTCGAGACCGCCCGGCGCGGCCTGCTGGACCTGTCCGGCCAGATCGAGGCGCTGAAGTCGGACCTGGCCCGCATGCGCGGCCAGAACGAGCAGCTGGCGCGCGACCTGTCCGATACCCAGCGCAAGGTGGCCGACCAGTCGGCCACGCTCGACAACCGGCTGCGCCCACTGGAGCCGCAGAAGGTGTCGCTGGACGGCAAGGAATTCCAGGCCGATCCGGAAGAGAAGCGCCAGTTCGATGCCGCGATGGGCCTGATCCGCCGCGGCGACTTCAATGAGGCGGTGTCCGCCTTCACCACCTTCCTGACCCGGTTCCCGGCGAGCGGCTATTCCGATTCGGTGCGCTTCTGGCTGGGCAATGCCCAATACGGCAAGCGCGACTACAAGGGCGCGATCGCGACCTTCAAGGCCTTCGTCGCCGCCAATCCGGATCACCCGCGCGCCGCGGAAAGCCTGCTGGCGATCGCCAACTGCCAGATCGAGCTCAAGGACACCAAGAGCGCCCGCAAGACGCTGGACGACCTGCAGAAGGCCTATCCCGGCAGCGAGGCGGCCCGGGCCGCCAAGGAACGCGCGGCCGGCCTGCGCTGAGCCGCGCTCCCGGGCGCGACCATCGTGAGCCTTGACACCGGGCACGGCCCCCTCGACCTGGAAGCGGACGCCGAGCGCCGCTTCGGCGGCCTGCGCCGGCTGCATGGCGAGCGCGACTACGCACGGCTGCGCGCCGCGCGCTTCTGCGTCGTCGGCCTGGGCGGCGTGGGCTCCTGGGTGGTCGAGGCGCTGGCCCGCATGGGCGTGGCCCGCCTGGTGCTGGTCGACCTGGACCATGTCGCCGAATCCAACATCAACCGCCAAGTGCAAGCCCTGGGCAGCACGCTGGGCATGGCCAAGGCCGAGGCGCTGAAGCAGCGCATCGCCGACATCCATCCGGGCTGCGAGGTCCTCACCATCGAGGATTTCGTCGACGACCAGAACTGGCCCGCGCTGCTGGGCGACGTGCAGGTGGACGGCATCGTCGACGCCTGCGACCAGGTGCGCGCCAAGGCGCGGATCGCGGCCTGGGCGAGGGCGCTGCAGCTGCCGCAGGTCTGCATCGGCGCGGCCGGCGGCAAGCATCGGCCGCAGGACGTCGAGATCCTGGACCTGGCCGAGACCACGCACGATCCGCTGCTGGCCAATCTGCGTCAGCGGCTGCGCAAGTTCCATGCGGCGCCGCGCGCCGGGAAGATCGGCGTGACCTGCGTGTTCTCGCGCGAGCCGGTCACCCGGCCCGAGGGCGTGGCGGCCTGCGACCTGGACGCCAACCTGAATTGCCATGGCTATGGCTCGAGCGTGGCGGTCACAGCCGGCTTCGGCATGGTCGCGGCGGCGGAGTTGGTGCGGCGTTATTTGAAGGCGCTTGCGCGGCCGCAAAAATCCGTCCTATAATCTGAGGCTCTGCTGAGGGGCAAACACCTCGAAGCGACGTAGCGGAGGTCGGGGCAACCCGGCCTTCACTGCTTGAAGTGCGGCTTCGGGTCGTTAGCTCAGTCGGTAGAGCAGCGGACTTTTAATCCGTTGGTCGCAGGTTCGAATCCTGCACGACCCACCACCCACTTCGGATGGTTTTCTTGGGGGCTCTTAGCTCAGTTGGTAGAGCAGCGGACTCTTAATCCGTTGGTCGAAGGTTCGAATCCTTCAGGGCCCACCAACCGATCCTTGTCGGATCGTCGACATGAAAATCGCAACTCGCGTGCGATTCCTGGACGACGAAACGAAGTCAGCGAGGATTCGGTGCCAAGCGGACTGAATATCTGACATAATCGCCGCTTCGCCGGATTCAAGAGAATCCAGCGGAACGAAAAGATTCTCGGGCTCTTAGCTCAGTTGGTAGAGCAGCGGACTCTTAATCCGTTGGTCGAAGGTTCGAATCCTTCAGGGCCCACCAAATTCGCTCCGACATCGAATCACGCGCTGAATCGATCCCGGAGCCGCCAGCAAGGCGTCAAAAAGCGTCAAAAGGCTGCAGCAACCGCTGCAGCCTTTTTTCTTTTCCGCTCGACCGGAAGCTCGCGCCGCCCGGCGATTCAAGCGTGGGCGCGCGCCACGAGTTCCGGCAATTCCGTCGCGACGAGGCTGTGCCGCAACGGAGCCCGGTGTGCGCACTGCGCGCCGAGTCGATGCCGCTCCGTGCCGCGGAGCTTCACCAGCGGCGTGTCCTGGCGGCGCCCCCATCCGAGCAGGGCCAGCATCAACCGCCAACGGCGCCAGCCGGTGCGGGACTGGTAGAAGAAGGCCGAATCCTCCGCCGGCAGCAGATGCATGTTGAAAGGCCCGTCGCGTCGCAGCACGACGCGAGCCGCCACATGCATGACCAGGTAGTGCGGCCCATCGATGCCTGCCAGCAGGGCATCCCGCGCGTCGCCCAGCTGCGCGAGATAGGCGGTCTCGCCGCAGCGCATCGCTTGCCGCAACTCGGCCTCCCAGGCCAGCACGAATCGGTCGCCCGGTGGTGCCGCGAAGCACCAGTTCTCGAGGTAGGGCCAGGCCGCCGGCCCGCCGGCGCCGGCGTCCCCTCCGTTCAGGTGAAAGCCCGCGAAGCCCCGCCGGCGGGTGGCGAGCGCGAGCAGCCAATCCGGCGAGCGCGTCAGGAACACGCTGGCATCGAGCCACAGCCCGCCATGCCGGCCGACCAGCGCGACACGCAACCAGTCCGCTTGCCGATAGGCCGGCCAGGCATCGAAGGCGCGAGGCAGCGGCAGCCCGTCGAGCGCCGCCAGCGCGGTGTCGCGGTGCAGCAGTCGGATCGTGTAGCCGGGCGCGCGGCGCCGCCAGTTCGCCACGCAGGCCGAGACGACCGGGGGAAGGGCGGCGTCATGCCAGTAGCTCCAGATGAGGCGGGGGACCGGGCGTCGGGGCGGCTCGACGAGCGCTCGGCTGGACCAGGTCTTGCGCCGGCCTGGGCTTCGTGCCCACAGGCGGTGGAGGCTGCCGGCGACCGGGCGCATCAGTTGCAGGAGTGCGGCGCAGATCTTGAATTTCATGAGCCTGCATGCTGGGCGAGCGCGCGGCGGCGGGACATGGCCTCGATCGGTCGACCTGGGCGTCCCTCTGACTTGGCATGAACGGCATTTCCTTCAATGAGCAGGTGGGCCTGCGGGTGTGGAGGTTCCGCCGCCTACCAGAGGCCTTTTCAGGCTGGGCTAGACTGCTCGGCCCGAGCGTCCGCCGACCGTGCGCCCCGCTCGAGCGGGCGCTCCCGCCGTTCGCCCGTTCATCCGTTTTCCGACCTCCGGGTCCTCTCGACCCGCTCCGACGCCCATGTCCCAGATCCCAGAAGTCCAGCTGCTCCAGGCCTTGCAACAGGTCATCGACCCCAACACCGGTCGCGACTTCGTCTCGACGAAGCAGTTGCGCAACATGAAGATCGCCGGTGACACGGTCAGCTTCGACGTCGAGCTCGGCTATCCCGCGGCCAGCCAAATCGACGGCTTGCGCGCCGCGCTCGTGGCAGCGGCCCGCTCGGTGCCCGGCGTGGGCAACGTCAGCGTCGGGCTGAGCAGCAAGGTGATCGCGCACGCGGTGCAGCGCGGCGTGCAGCTGCTGCCGGGCGTGAAGAACATCATTGCCGTCGCCTCCGGCAAGGGCGGTGTCGGCAAGAGCACGACGGCGGCCAACCTGGCGCTGGCGCTGTCGGCCGAGGGCGCCACCGTCGGCCTGCTGGACGCCGACATCTACGGCCCCAGCCTGCCGCTGATGCTGGGCGTCCACGGCCGGCCGGAGAGCACCGACGGCCAGACGATGGAGCCGCTGGAGTCGCATGGGCTGCAGCTGATGTCGATCGGCTTCCTGGTCGAGGACGACCAGGCCATGGTCTGGCGCGGCCCGATGGCGACCCAGGCGCTGGAGCAGCTGCTGCGCCAGACGCGCTGGCGCGACCTGGACTACCTGGTCATCGACATGCCCCCGGGCACCGGCGACATCCAGCTCACCCTGTCGCAGCGCGTGCCGGTCAGCGGCGCGGTGATCGTCACCACGCCGCAGGACATCGCGCTGATCGATGCCAAGAAGGGCCTGAAGATGTTCGAGAAGGTCGGCGTGCCGATCCTGGGCATCGTCGAGAACATGGCCATCCACATCTGCAGCCACTGTGGCCATGCCGAGCACATCTTCGGCAGCGGTGGCGGCCAGCGCATGGCGGACCAGTACAGCCAGGAGCTGCTGGGCTCGCTGCCGCTGGCGCTGTCCATCCGCGAGCAGGCCGACAGCGGCAAGCCCACCGTCGTGGCCGAGCCCGACGGCCCGCATGCCCAGGCCTATCGCCAGATCGCTCGCAAGATCGCGGTGAAGCTGGCGGGGCAGGCCAAGGACTACTCGTCGAAATTCCCGACGATCACCATCTCGAAAAACACCTGACCCTCGTCGCCGGCTGCTGCAGCGCACAACGGTGCGCTCAGGAAAAACCTCTCCCATCGGTCGTGCGTCCTGCGGTTCGTCCTCTCGTCAAAGGGTGAGTCCGTATTGGACAAAGCCCGGGCTTTGTGCCGAAATACTTGGACGGACCGCGTGACGGTCGTGCAATTCACCCAGGTCGGCAACGGCGTCGAACCCAGGAGGCACACGAGATGGACATGAACCGGAGGCACTTCTTCCGGGTGAGCGGGGCGGCCGTGATGGGCTCCAGCCTCGTGGCCTTGGGGTTCTCTCCAAGCGCCGCACTGGCCGAGACGCGCCAGTTCAAGCTCGCCCGGGCAACCGAGACCCGCAACACCTGTCCCTACTGCTCGGTGGGCTGCGGGATCATCATGTACTCGCTCGGGGACAAGGCGAAGAACGTCACCCCGGAGATCATCCACATCGAGGGCGACCCGGACCACCCGGTCAATCGCGGCACCCTGTGCCCCAAGGGCGCGGGCCTGCTGGACTTCGTGCACAGCCCCAACCGGCTGAAGTACCCGGAGATCCGCGAGGCCGGGTCCAAGGAGTGGAAGCGCGTCAGCTGGGACGAGGCGATGAACCGCTTCGTCAAGCTGCTCAAGGCGGACCGCGACGCCAACTTCATCGCCGCGAATGCCGATGGCAGGACGGTGAACCGCTGGCTCTCGACCGGCATGATCTGCGCCTCCGCGTCCTCGAACGAGTCGGGCTACATCACCCACAAGGCGATGCGCTCGACGGGGATGCTCGCGTTCGACAACCAGGCCCGCGTTTGACACGGACCGACGGTGGCCAGTCTGGCCCCGACGTTCGGTCGCGGTGCGATGACCAACCATTGGGTGGACATCAAGAACGCCGATCTCGTCCTGATCATGGGCGGCAATGCCGCCGAGGCCCACCCCTGCGGCTTCAAGTGGGTGATCGAGGCCAAGCACCACAACAAGGCCCGCTTGATCGTGGTCGACCCGCGCTTCACGCGCTCGGCGGCGATGAGCGACTACTACGCGCCCATCCGCGCGGGGTCCGACATCGCCTTCCTCGGCGGGGTCATCAACTACCTGCTGAGCAACGACAGGATCCAGAAGGAATACGTCCGCCATTACACGAACGCGACCTTCCTGATCAATGAGGGCTACAAGTTCGAGGACGGCCTCTTCTCCGGCTACGACGAGGCCAAGCGCGCCTACAACAACGCGTCCTGGGCCTATGAACTCGACGAGAAGGGCTTCGCCAAGGTCGACATGACGATGCAGCACCCGCGCTGCGTGCTCAACGTCATGAAGCAGCATTACGCGCGCTACACGCCGGAGAAGGTGAGCGAGATCTGCGGCACGCCCAAGGACAAGTTCCTGGAGGTCTGCAAGCAGATCGCCGAGACCTCGGTCCCCGGCAAGGTGATGACGGTGATGTATGCGCTGGGCTGGACGCAGCACAGCCAGGGCTCGCAGATCATCCGTACCGGCGCGCTGATGCAGCTGCTGCTGGGCAACATCGGCCAGCCGGGCGGCGGCATGAACGCGCTGCGTGGCCACAGCAACATCCAGGGCCTGACCGACCTGGGGCTGCTGTCGACCTCGCTGACGGGCTACATGTCGCTGGCCAAGGACTCGGAGCAGGACCTCGAGACCTACTACAAGACCCGCGCGCTCAAGCCGCTGCGTCCCAACCAGATGAGCTTCTGGCAGAACTACCCCAAGTTCTTCGTCAGCCAGCAGAAGGCCTGGTGGGGCAAGGCCGCGACCAAGGAGAACGACTGGGCCTTCCACTACCTGCCCAAGTGGGACAAGGGCTACGACGTGCTGCAGGCCTTCGAGCTGATGCACCAGGGCAAGGTCAACGGCTACATCTGCCAGGGCTTCAACCCGGTGGGTTCCTTCCCCAACAAGAAGAAGGTGGTCGAGAGCCTGTCCAAGCTGAAGTTCCTCGCCATCATCGACCCGCTCAACACGGAGACCGCCGAGTTCTGGAAGAACTACGGCGAGCACAACGACGTGAAGAGCGAGGAGATCCAGACGGTGGTGTTCCGCTTCCCGAGCACCTGCTTCGCGGAAGAGGAGGGCTCGCTGACCAACTCGGGCCGCTGGCTGCAGTGGCACTGGAAGGGCGCCGAGCCCCCCGGCGAGGCCAAGGGCGACGCCGAGATCATCGCGGAGATCTTCCTGCGCCTGCGCGCGCTGTACGTGAAGGACGGCGGCGCCTTCCCCGATCCGATCGTCAACCTGAGCTGGCCCTACAAGATCCCGCACAGCCCCTCGGCCGAGGAGCTGGCGATGGAATACAACGGCAAGGCGTTGGCCGACGTGACCGATCCGAAGGACCCGACCAAGGTCCTGGCCAAGGCGGGCGAGCAGCTGTCGGGCTTCGGCCTGCTGCGCGACGACGGCTCGACCTCCAGCGGCTGCTGGATCTACACCGGCTCGTGGACGCAGGCCGGCAACCAGATGGCGCGGCGCGACAACAGCGATCCGTGGGGCATCGGCCAGACGCTGAACTGGGCCTGGGCCTGGCCGGCGAACCGGCGCGTGCTCTACAACGCCGCCTCCTGCGACCCGACCGGCAAGCCGTGGAATCCGAAGCGGCGGCTGGTGTCCTTCACCGACAAGTGGGGCGGCTCGGACGTGCCGGACATCCGGCCCGACGCCAATCCCAACGACGAGGAGGCGGTGCGCCCCTTCATCATGACCGCCGAGGGCGTGGCGCGGCTGTTCGCGCCCAGCGGCATGGTGGACGGTCCGCTGCCGGAGCATTACGAGCCCTTCGAGTCGCCGCTGACGGTCAACCCGATGCACCCGAACAACGCCAAGGCGATGAACAACCCGGCGGGCCGGGTGTTCAAGGCCGACCGCGAGGCCTTCGGCAAGCCGGACAAGTTCCCGTACGTGGCGACCAGCTACCGGCTCACCGAGCACTTCCATTACTGGACCAAGAACGTGCGGACCAGCGCGGTGATCCAGCCGCAGCAGTTCGTGGAGATCGGCGAGGAACTCGCGAAGGAGAAGGGGATCGCCAATGGCGACCAGGTGAAGGTCAGTTCCAACCGCGGCTTCATCAAGGCCGTGGCGGTGGTGACCAAGCGGGTGGCGTCGCTGGATGTCGGCGGCAAGCGGGTCCACACGGTGGGCCTGCCCAACCACTGGGGCTTCGTCGGCGTGGCCAAGCCCGGTTATCTGGTGAACACGCTGACCCCCTTCGTGGGCGATGCCAATACCCAGACGCCGGAGTTCAAGAGCTTCACCGTGAACATCGAAAAAGCTTGAGGAACCGCCATGTCTTCATTGCAATCCCTGGACATCGCGCTGCGCTCCGCCACGACGCTGCCCAGTCCCGACGCGCGGCGCACCACGCCGGAGGTCGCCAAGCTGATCGACGTGTCGTCCTGCATCGGCTGCAAGGCCTGCCAGGTGGCGTGCATGCAGTGGAACGACCTGCGCGACGACGTCGGCGACACCCACGGCACCTATGACAACCCGCGTGACCTGACGCCGCAGTCGTGGACGGTGATGCGGTTCTCGGAGGTCGAGGTCGTCGAGAACAAGCTGGAGTGGCTGATCCGCAAGGACGGCTGCATGCACTGCGAGGACCCCGGCTGCCTGAAGAGCTGTCCCGCGCCCGGCGCGATCGTGAAGTACCAGAACGGCATCGTCGACTTCATCTCCGAGCACTGCATCGGCTGCGGCAACTGCGTGACGGGCTGCCCCTTCGACGTGCCGCGCATCAGCAAGGCCGATAACAAGGCCTACAAGTGCAGCCTGTGCTCCGACCGTGTCGGCGTGGGCCTGGAGCCCGCCTGCGTGAAGGCCTGCCCGACCGGCGCGATCCGTTTCGGCTCGAAGGAGGACATGCACGAGTTTGCCGCCGAGCGCATCGTCGACCTGAAGGAGCGCGGCTACCAGAACGCCGGCGTCTACGACCCGCAGGGCGTGGGCGGCACGCACGTCATGTACGTGCTGCAGCATGCCGACCAGCCCGAGCTCTATCACGGCCTGCCCAAGGATCCGCACATCAGTCCGCTGGTGTCGCTGTGGAAGGGCGCGGCCAAGCCGCTGGCGGTGGCCGCGATGATCGGCGCGGCGGTGGCGGGCTTCTTCCATTACATGAAGGTCGGGCCGCAGAAGACCGGACACGACGAGCCGGACGAGGACGAGGAACTCGCCTACGAGCGCGCGAAGCACGGCGACGCGCCGCGCGACCCCGCCGTGCCGCCGGCGGGCGGTGGTCTCTGACCTTCACCGGGAGATCGACATGTTGCTGCAACGCTATCGCGACAGCCAGCGGATCAACCACTGGCTCATCGTGCTGCTGTTCCTGTGCGCCGGGCTGTCGGGCCTGGCCTTCTTCCATCCCAGCCTGTTCTTCCTGAGCCATCTCTTCGGCGGCGGGCCGTGGGCGCGCATCCTGCACCCCTACATGGGGCTGGGCATGGTGGTCGCGTTCGCGTTCCTGGCCGCGCAGCTGTGGCGGGACAACCGCTGGACCGACGCGGACCGCCAATGGATGCGCCAGAGCGGGGACATGATTTTCGGCGGCCACAAGCACGGCACGCAGCCGGCGCACAAGTACAACGCGGGCCAGAAGATCGTGTTCTGGATCATGGTCGTGTCGCTGCTGATCCTGCTGGTGACCGGCTTCATGTTCTGGCACGCCTGGTTCCCCGACGGGAACATCCTGATGCGCCGTGTCGCGGTGGTGCTGCATGCGGCGGCGGCGGCGATCCTGATCCTGACGATCATCATCCATGTCTACGCCGCGATCTGGGTCAAGGGCTCGTTCCGGGCGATGACCCGTGGCACAGTCACCGACACCTGGGCCGCGCACCATCATCCGCTGTGGCACAAGGCAGTGAAGGAGCGTCCCCCCGCATGACCCCCAGCAGCCCCATCCGGGTGATGAGCCCGGAAGAGATCGCCGTCAATGCCGGCGCCCGCGCGGCGCCGGTGAAGGTGCCGGAACCCGGCCTCTTCGCCGAGCGCGCCTTGCGGCTGCGCCAGTTGGCCGACGGGCATGCGATGCGCGACTACCTGCTGTTCGTGGCCGAGCTGGCGCAGCGCCAGCATGAGCTGCTGAAGCAGCCCCGCGCGCTGAAGTTGCCGGACGAGGTGCTGATCAATGGCGCGATGGTGGGCGGCTTGCCGCCGGTGGAGGCGCAGAGCCATCCGCGCGACGCCGTCTGGCGTGAAGAGCTCCAGGCGCTGTTGACCGCGATGCGCGGCGCGGCGATCCCGGAACCGGCGCAGGCGCTGGTCGCCCGGCTGGCGCAGGCGGACGGGGGCTGGCTGGAGCAGCAGGCCGCCGCGCTGCTGGCGGGCGGCGGACCGGGCCTGGATCCGGCGGCGGCGCCGCTGATCGCCGCGGCGCTGCAGGTGTACTGGACGCGGCTGGTCACCGGCTTGCAGGAGCGCTATGAGCGCAGCGACCAGGGCGAGAACGTCGCCCCCTTCGGCATGATCGACGACCCCACGGTCTGCCCGTGCTGCGGCTCGCGGCCGGTGGCCTCGATCACCCGTGTCGCGGCCGAGCAGTCCGGGCAGCGCTTCCTGGCCTGCTCGCTGTGCGGCGCGCAATGGCATTACGTGCGCATCAAGTGCACGCATTGCCAGGGCACCAAGGGCATCAGCTTCCAGACGCTGGTCGACGACGAGGGAAAAAAGGCCGAGGCGGTCGCCGCCGAATGCTGCGAGACCTGCGGGCATTACCTCAAGCAGGTCCACATGGAGAAGGACCTGCAGGTCGAGCCGCTGGCCGACGACCTCGCCACGCTGACGCTGGACCTGCTGGTCGGCGAGCTCGGCCTGGTGCGCCAGGGCTTCAATCCGATGCTGATCCTGGGCGAGGCCGAGGCCTCGCTGGACGGCGGCCCGGGCGCGGGCCTCGATCCGCCGGGCCGACCCGGCGCGCCGCCTCCCGATCCCGGAGGGCGCTGAGCATGACGCCCGAGGCATCCATGGTTCATGGTCCGACGGCAGGCTCCCCGGCAGCCGCTTCCGACCCTTCCACTCCTGGCAGCACAGCCGCGACCGCCGCGCCGAAGGACCTGCCTTCCGTCGACCGCCTGCTGCGCGACGAGGCCGTCACCCACCTGATGGCGCGCCACGGCCATGCCTTCGTGGCCGGGGAGGCCCGCCGGCTGCTCGAGGCCTGGCGTCGCCGCGCGGTCGAGGGCACGCTGGCGGCGCATGAATTGCGGCATCTGCCCGCCGAGCTCGAGCGGCGCTGCGAACAGCGGCTGGCGCCCCGGATGCGGCGCGTGATCAACCTGACCGGCACGGTGCTGCACACCAACCTGGGCCGCGCGCTGCTGGCCGACGAGGCGCTGCAGCAGGTGCTGGCCTGCATGGGATCGCCGAACAACCTGGAGTTCGACCTCGCGCGCGGCGAGCGCGGGGACCGCGACAGCCTGGTCGAGTCGCTGCTCTGCGAGATCACCGGCGCCGAGGCGGCGACGGTGGTCAACAACAACGCCGCGGCCGTCCTGCTGGGCATCGCGGCGCTGGCGGGCGGCAAGGAGGCCATCGTGTCGCGCGGCGAGCTGGTGGAGATCGGCGGCGCCTTCCGCATGCCCGACGTGATGGCGGCGGCGGGCGCGAAGCTGGTCGAGGTCGGCACGACCAACCGCACCCACGCGCGGGACTACCAGGCCGCGATCGGCCCGCACACCGCGCTGCTGCTGAAGGTCCACACCAGCAACTACGCGATCCAGGGCTTCACCGCCTCGGTCAGCGAAGCGGCGCTGGCACCGATCGCCCGGGCGGCGGGCGTGCCGCTGATGACGGACCTGGGCAGCGGCTCGCTGGTGGACCTGGCGCAGTGGGGCCTGCCCGCCGAGCCGCTGCCGCAGCAGATGCTGGCGGACGGCTGCGACGTGGTGACCTTCAGCGGCGACAAGCTGCTCGGCGGGCCGCAGGCCGGTTTGATCGTCGGCCGCAAGGACCTGGTCCAGCAGATCCGCAAGTTCCCGATGAAGCGCGCGCTGCGGCTGTCCAAGCTGCCGCTGGCGGCGCTGGAGGCGACCTTGCGGCTGTACCTGCGGCCGGACCGGCTGACGCAGGACCTGCCGACGCTGCGGCTGCTGACGCGCCCGGTCGATCAGATCGAGGCGCAGGCCGACCGGCTGCTGGCGCGCGTCCAGGCCGCGGTCGCGCCGCGCTTCGCGGTGCGGGTGAGCACGATGCGCGGACAGATCGGCTCGGGGTCGCTGCCGGTGGAGACGCTGCCGTCGGCGGGGCTGGTGCTGACGCCGCAACTGCCGGGCAAGCGCGGCGTGGGACGCGCGCTCGACGAGCTGCAGACCGCGCTGCGCGCGCTGCCGCTGCCGGTGATCGCGCGGGTGCAGTCGGACGAGCTCTGGCTGGACCTGCGCTGCCTGGACGAGGCGCGCGAGGAGGCAGCGTTCATCGAGCAGCTCGCGCTGCTGAAGGAGTCGCTCGCGTGATCGTCGGGACCGCCGGCCACATCGACCATGGCAAGACGACGCTGGTGAAGGCGCTCACCGGCGTCGACACCGACCGCCTGCCCGAAGAGAAGCGGCGTGGCATCAGCATCGCGCTGGGGTATGCGTATCTGGACCTTGTGCCCGGCCAGGGGCGGGGCGAAGGCCAGGGCGTGGGCGGCGAGGGGGGCCGAGGGGGCGACGGTGCCGGCCGGCGCATCGGTTTCGTCGACGTGCCCGGGCATGAGCGCCTGGTGCACACGATGCTCTCCGGCGCGACCGGCATCGACCATGCGCTGCTGCTGGTGGCCGCCGATGACGGCGTCATGCCGCAGACCCGCGAGCACCTGGCGCTGCTGTCGCTGCTGGGCCTGGAGCGGGCCACCATCGCGCTGACCAAATGCGATCGGGTGGACGCCGCGACCCGTGCGCGTCGGCATGACGAGATCCGCGCGCTCGTGGCGGACACGGCGCTCGCGGGCGCGCCGATCTTCGAGGTCGCCGCGACAACGGGCGCCGGCGTGCGCCCGCTGCGCGAGCACCTGATCGCCGAAGCCGCGGCGCTGCCGCCGCGCGCGGGGGCCGGGCTGGGCTTCCGGCTCGCGGTCGATCGGGTGTTCAGCCTGCCGGGCGTCGGGACCGTCTGCACGGGGACCGCGCATGCGGGTGAGCTGGCCGTCGGCGACGAGCTCGTGGTGCTGCCGCCCGCGCCGGGCCAGGCGCCGCTGCGCGCGCGGGTGCGCAGCCTGCATGCGCAGAACGCGGTGGCGGTCAAGGCGTCGGCCGGGCAGCGCGCCGCGATCGGGTTGGTCGGGCTCGAGAAGGAGGAGGTCGGACACGGACAGTGGCTGGCCGCGCCGGAAGTCGCCCAGTGGACCGAGCGTCTGGACGCGCGGCTGCGCCTCTGGCCCGAGGAGGCCCGGGCGCTGCGCAGCGGCACGCCGGTGCATGTGCATGTCGGCGCGGCGCAGGTGACGGGCTCGGTGGCGGTGCTCGGCGGCCTGGGCGGCAGGCCGGTCGAGGCGCTGCAGCCCGGCGGCGAGGCGTTCGTTCAGGTGGTGCTGCACCGACCGATCGGCGCGTGGGCCGGCGATCGGATCGTGCTGCGCGATGCCTCCGCGACGCGGGCGCTGGCCGGCGGCGTCGTGCTGGATCCGCAGGCGCCGGCGCGTTATCGCCGCACGCCGCAGCGGCTCGCGGAACTGGTCGCGCTGACGGCGGACACGCCGCTGCAGCGGCTCGAGGGTCTGCTGGGCCAGGCGCCGATGGGCGTGGACCTGGTCCGCTTCGCGGCCGGGCAGGGCATTGCCGGGGGAACCCGCGCGGCGCTGGTGGCGGGGATCGGCGCTGCGGGTGGAGCGGGGGCGACCGGGGGCGGTGCGGCGAGCGTGGCGGCGGGGAACGCGGTGGGCTATGCGGCGGCGGGCAGCGCCGGCACCGCGGCGGCGGGCGACATCACCGTCGTGCCGGGCGCCGACGGGCCGCTGTGGGCGCTCGGCGCCGCGCAGACGGCCCAGTGGGCCTACACCGCGCAGGAACGCCTGCAGCGCTATCACCAGGAGCAGCCGGAAGAACTCGGGCCCGACCTCGCGCGCTGGCGCCGGCTGGCCGCGCCGCGCATGGCCGAGCCGCTGTGGCGCGCGCTCGTGCAGCGGCTGGCCGCGGCAGGGCGCGTCGTCGTCAGCGGGGCGACCGTGCATCTGTCGGCGCATGGCGTGCAGCTGTCGGCATTGGATGAACGGCTGGCTCAGAAGGTCATGCCGCGGCTGCTGGCGGCCGGCTTCGAAGGCGTCTGGGCTCGCGACCTGGCGAAGGAGGCCGGCGAGCCCGAAGCGCTCGTGCGCACGACGCTGGCACGGCTGGCCCAGCGCGGGGAACTGTTCCAGGTGGTGAAGGACCTGTACCATGCGCCCCCGGCGATCCAGGCACTGGCAGGGATCGCGCGGGAGTCCGCAGCCGACGGCGACGTGAAGGCCGCGGCGTTCCGCGACCGCAGCGGCCTGGGCCGCAAGCGCGCCATCCAGGTGCTGGAGTTCTTCGACAAGGTCGGACTGCTCCGGCGCGTGGGCGACGCCCATCGGCTGCGGAACGACTGCCAGTTGTTCATCGAACACCCCACACCCCAACAACGGAGAGGCAACGACCCCGGTGGATCGGCCGGACTTCAAATCCGGTGAATGGCGCCATGCGCCGTTGGGTGGGTTCGACCCCCACGCCCCTCCGCCAGCGACATCGGCTGGCCGGCTGCGCGGCCCGATCTTGCGCCTGCGGTGCTCGCCGTACGACAGTACGGCTCCGCTCCTCGGCGCAACCTCGGGCCGCTCGCAACGGCCATCCGATGTCGCTGGCTACTGCGGCCGCCCCAAGGGCGGCAAGTTCTTTGACTGCTGGCAGTCCTCTTGGCGCTGGCTGATGCGGCCGCCGCTCGGGTAGCCAGTTCTTTGACTGCGGATAACTCACCCCCAGGAGCTCTCTGATGTCCAGCCTCTTCCACCATGTCAGCCGTGCGCTGCAGGGGATCGCCACCGCCTCGCTGATCATCGCGAGCAGCATCGGTTCCGCCCAGGCCCAGACCTCGCCGCCGGTCCTCCGCGTGACCGCCATTCCCGACGAGTCACCAACCGAACTGGCGCGCAAGTTCGCGCCGCTCGGCAAGTACCTCGAAAAGGAACTCGGGGTGAAGGTCGAGTGGACCCCCGTCACCGACTACGCCGCCGCCGTCGAGGCCCTCGCCAACAAGAAGGTCGAACTGGCCTGGTTCGGTGGCTTCACCTTCGTGCAGGCGAACGTGCGCTCCGGCGGCAAGATCGTCCCCCTCGTGCAACGCGAGGAAGACGAAAAATTCCGCTCGGTGTTCATCACCGATACCCAGTCTGGCATCCGCAAGCTCGAGGACCTCAAAGGCAAGACGCTCAGCTTCGGCTCGGCCTCCTCGACCTCCGGCCACCTGATGCCGCGCTCCTTCCTCCTCGCCGCGAAGATCAATCCCGATACCGACCTCAAACGCATCTCCTTCTCCGGCGCGCATGACGCCACCGTGGCCGCGGTCGCGTCCGGCAAGGTCGACGCCGGCGCGCTCAACATCTCCGTCTGGGAAAAACTGGTCGCCGAGAAGAAGGTCGACACCGGCACCCTGAAGGTGTTCTTCACCACCCCGCCGTATTACGACTACAACTGGAGCGTCCACGCCGACATGCCCGCCGCGACGAAGGAAAAGCTCAAGGCCGCCTTCCTGAAGCTGAGCCCCTCGACGCCGGAAGGCAAGGAGATCCTCGAGCTGCAGCGCGCAACAAAGTTCGTGCCAACCCAGCCGGAGAACTACGCCGGCATCAAGGCGGCCGCCGAGAACGCCGGCCTGCTGAAGTGAGCTGAGACGAGCGCGATGTCCCTGCTGGTGTTGGAGGGCCTGCGGCTGCAGGCCGGCGCGCGCACGCTGATCGAGCCGCTGTCGCTGCGGATCGAGCCCGGCGAGCAGGTCGCACTGATCGGCGCCTCGGGCGCCGGCAAGACCTCGCTGCTGCATGCGCTGGCCCTGGCCTCGCGCCCCGCCGCTGGCACGCTGCGCCTGGGCGGCCAGGACGGCTGGGCGCTGTCCTCGCGTGAACGCCACCAACTGCGCCGCACGCTGATGCTGGCGCCGCAGCACCCACCGCTGCCGCCGCGCCAGCGCGTCGTGACCGCCGTGCTGGCCGGCCGGCTGCCCGGCGCCTCGGTGGCCCGCAGCCTGCGCATGCTGTTCAGCCCCGACCAGGCCCAGGCCCGGCTGGCCTTCGACGCGCTGGACCGGCTGGAGCTCGGCGCCCGGCTCTGGTCGCGCGTGGACCAGCTCTCCGGCGGCGAGCGCCAGCGCGTGGCGGTGGCGCGACTGCTGGTGTCCCAGGCACGGCTCTGGCTCGCCGACGAGCCGCTCTCGGCCCTCGATCCGCAGCGCGCGCAGCGGGTGCTCGCCGTCCTGCAGGACGCCGCCCGCGCCCAGGACCGCACCCTCGTATGCAGCCTGCACCAGGTCGATCTGGCCTGCCGCCTCTTCCCGCGCGTGATCGCGCTGCGCCAGGGCCGACTCGTCTACGACGGCCCGCCGCGGGACCTCGGCGCCCGCCAGCTGGACGAGATCTACGCCGACCTGCTGAATGAAACCCCCTCGACGCCCGACGACGCGCCAATGACCGCCGCACCGCCGCAGGCGATGTGCCGATGAACGCCGGCAGCGCCGAACGGCACGACGGCCCAGGAAGTGGTCGTGGCGGCGGAGGTGGCACCGACCGCGCGTCGTCATCGACGGCCACGGCGCCGTGGCGGCGCGACCCGGCGGCCGCTCGGCGGGTCGGGCTTGTGGTCGCCGTGCTGGTCGTGCTGTGGCCGCTGCTGGTCTGGTGCGAGTTCCGACCCTGGGAGCTGCTGGACGAGCGCAGCCTGCGCGCGACGATGCGCTTTGCCGGGCAGTTCCTGACGCCGCGCGTGGACCTCGAGTTCCTGACCATGCTCGCCGCCGACACCTGGCGCACCGTGGCGATGGCGACGGTCGGGCTGGCGCTCGCCTGGGTGATCGCCGTGCCGCTGGCGCTGCTGGCAACGGCGCGGCTGTCCGTGTCGGCGCTGAGCGGCCGCATGGCGGCGGGGCCGGCGGCGCTGCGCTGGGCGGTGCGGGCGGTGCTGATCGTGCTGCGCTCGGTGCCGGAACTCGTATGGGCGCTGATGCTGGTGCGCGTGATCGGCCTCGGACCGGGCGCGGGCGTGCTGGCGATCGCGCTGTCCTACGGCGGGATGCTCGGCAAGGTCTACGCCGAGATCCTGGAGAGCGCCGACGCCGCGCCGACGCAGGCGCTGCTGCGCGGCGGCGCGGGGCGGCTGCAGGCGCTGCTCTTCGGCGCGCTGCCCAGCTGCTCGGAGGAACTGGTCAGCTACACGGTCTACCGCTGGGAATGCGCGATCCGCTCCTCGGTGGTGCTGGGCTTCGTCGGCGCCGGCGGGCTGGGCCAGCAACTGGACAACGCGACCAAGATGTTCGCCGGCTCCGAGGTGGCGACCATCCTGCTGATCTTCATCGCCCTGGTGGCGATGGCGGACCGCATCAGCGCCTGGCTGCGGCCGGCGCGCATCGCGGGGCAGGGCGGCGAGTCACGGCATCCGCTGTCCGCCCGACCGCCCGCGCGCTGGGGACTGCGGACATTGCTGGCGGCGCTGCTGGCGCTGCTGGTGATGAGCGTCGTCACGCTGCCGCTGCGCTGGGGCGAACTGCTCGGCGCCGGCGCCCTGGCGGAGATGGGCCGCTTCCTGGCCGAGTTCTTCCCGCCTCAACTCGCGCCGGACTTCCTCGGTCGGGTCGGGCAGGGCGCGCTGGAGACGCTGGCGATGTCGGCGCTGGGCAGCGGGCTGGCGGCGATCGCCGGACTCGCGGTCGCGCTGCTGGCGAGTCGGCCGCCGGGGCCGCTGCGCTGGGCGTCGCGGCTGCTGCTCAATGCGCTGCGCAGCGTGCCGGAGCTGGTCTGGGCGTCGCTGCTGCTGGTGGCGGCGGGACTGGGGCCGATGCCGGGCACCTTGGCGCTGGCGCTGCACACGACGGGCGTGCTGGGCCGGCTGATGGCCGAGGCGCTCGAGAACGCGCCGCCGCAGACCGCCCAGGCGCTGCGCTGGGCGGGCGCGTCGCGCTGGCAAGTCTTCGCCTTCGCGACGCTGCCGCAGGCGGCACCGCAGCTGCTCAGCTACACGCTGTACCGATGGGAGAACAACATCCGGGCCGCGACGGTGCTGGGCGTCGTGGGTGCGGGAGGCCTGGGGCAGATGCTCAGCCTGCACCTGAGCCTGTTCCAGATGCGGGAGACTTGCACCGTGCTGCTGGCGATGCTGGTGCTGGTGATGGCCGTCGATGCCTGCTCCTACGCGGCGCGGCGGCGCTTGAATCATTGATTGGCGGATCGTGGGTCGCCGCTTCGGCGGCACGATGCCGCAAGCCGTTGGATGAAGGAGGGGCGCCATGAACGACCAAGCCCTGAAGCTGCTGCTCACGCGCGCATCGGTGGGTCCGAAGTACTTGATCGAGCCGGGCCCGGACGACGCGGCGCTGGCCGCGATGACGGAGGCGGCGCTGCACGCGCCCGACCATGCGGCGCTGGTGCCGTTCCGATTCAAGGTCGTGCGCGGGGAGGCGCGCCGGTCGATGGCCGCGCTGTTCGCGGCGGCTGCGCGCCGGGCGGGTAAGGACGAGTCGGGCATCGCGATGGACGAGGAGCGCGCGCTGCGCCCGCCGGTGACGGTGGCGGTGGTCGCGCGCCTGGACCTGGGTCATCCGCAGGTGCCGGCGCATGAGCAGTGGGCGTGCGTCGGTGGCGCGCTGACCAATTTCCTGAATGCCGCGCAGGCGCTGGGTTTCGGCGGAAAGATGCTCAGCGGTGCGAAGGCGCGCGATCCCGGCCTCATCGCCGCGTTCTGCGAGCCGGGCGAGACCTTGCTCGGTTGGATCGCGATGGGCACCCCGTCGTCTTCCGACAAGCCCTCGAAGGCTCGCCCGCCGAAGTCCGGCGCCGACAGGGCGCTTCAATTCTGGCCAGGCTGACCGCGCCCGCCTTCGCCGCAGTCCTGCGTTCGGCGAGGTCCTGATTGGGGTGCAGCGCTAGGCGCAAACCGCAGCCATAGCGGCGCTATGGCGAGGATTTGCAACGACGCGGGGCGCCCCAATCAGGGCCTCGCCCATTAGCCGTAGATGTAGTTTTGGAGTTGGGCAATGGTCATTTCGTCGTCGGCAATGATGTTGTCCATCAAGTCGCGGATCGAGAGCATGCCCACGACCTGGTTGCCCTGGACGACGGGCAGGTGGCGGATCTTGCGCTGGCTCATCAGGCTCATGCATTCGCGGCAGTCGGTGTCGGGCTTCACCACGAACACGTTGGGCGTCATCACATCCTTGACCGGCGTGTGCCGCGAATCACGCCCCTGCAGGGCGATCTTCCGCGTGTAGTCTCGCTCCGAGAAGATGCCGAGCAGCCGATCGCCCTCCATCACCAGCAAGGCGCCGACATCGTGCTGCGCGAGCAGGTGCAGCGCATCGAACACCGTGGCTTCCGGCGCGACGCGCCAGACGCTCGGGCCGCGATTCTTCAGCAGTTCGGACACCGGTTTCATGGGGCCTCCTGGCGACATCTGACGGAACTCGGACGTCCAAGATAAGCGCCTTGGACCGGGGCTGCAAGCCCCTGCAAGACCCGACCCCCACAAGGGGTGACGTGCGGTCGCGCGGGCGGGATCGGCCCGCTCGGCCCGCGCCAGCCGTCCCCGATCAGGCCGGGTGGGTCAGGTCGCGCAGATGGGTCGGGCCGGCGCGGCGCTCGATCTCGGCGAGCAGGTCGCGGCCCCAGCCCATCGCGAACAGGGCCTCGCCGACGACGAACATCGGGCCGACCAGCAATCCCACCAGGTCGTCGACGAAGGCGGGCTTGCGGCCCTCGTAATAGTGACCGACGAACTGGATGATCCAGCCGACGATGAAGCTGCCCAGGCCCCAGGCCAGCCAGCTGCCGAAGGAGCCGTCCGCCAGCGGATGCGCCAGCGCCATCAGCACCGCGTTGACCAGCGCCGTGGACAGGCCCAGCACGAAGTTGCCTCGCGTCAGATACCAGACTGTCGCGCCGCCCCAGACCAGCCAGGCGGCGGAGACTGTCCAGTCACCGACATGGAATTGCGCCCGCGCCAGCAGCACGCCGATCGCGAAGACGATCAGCGGGATGCCGACAAAATGGGTGGCGATGTTGCGGCGATCGCGGTGGTAGGCGGCGTACTGCGCCATCAGGTCGGTGGCTTGGCGTGCCATGGCAGTCTCCGTGCGAGGTGTCGTCATGATGTCGCAATGCTAGTGCGACCAGCTTGTTTATGCCGTTCAGAATGTAGTTCTGACCACTCTTGGTTTACCCCTATGCAAGTGTTGACGCCGGCAAATGAGGTGGCTCCAGGCGCGCATCGGCGTGGCGGCGGAAGGTCAGCCGCGTCGGCGATCGCCGCGCTGCTGCTCGGAGGCGCGCTGGCCGGGTGCGGCACCGCGCCTCCAGCCACGACGCCGACAGCGACAACGCCGACAGCCACGACGCCCGGCGCCAGCGAGGCCCCATCGTCGCCAGGCCCGTCGTCCTGCACGGCCTGGCTGGCCGCGCAGCAACGCGGCGAAGGCCGGCTCTATCGCGTCGACGCCGCCACCTCGCAGGTCCGCATCCACGTCTTTCGCGCTGGACGCCTCGCCAAGGTCGGCCACAACCACGTGATCGGCGTCGAGCGGCTCACCGGCCAGGTCTTCGTTCCCACCGACGGCATCGCCGGCGCCGGCGTCGAACTGGCCTTCCGGCTCGACGACCTGGTCATCGATAAACCCGAGTGGCGCGCGCCGCTGGGGCCCGAGTTCGCCAGCACACCCTCCGCGTCCGACATGGCCGGCACCCGCGCCAACCTGCTCCGGGCCGTCGACGGCGAGCGCTTCCCGGTCATCGCGATGCGCAGCACCACCGTCGCCGGCGCCTTCCCGGTGCTGGCGCTCAAGCTCGCGGTTACCTGGCACGGCCAGACCCGCCTGCTCGACGTGCCAGTGCGGGTGGTCCGTCCTGCGGGGGATGCGGGGGGCTCGGTCCTGAGGGCGCAGGGGGCGCTCGTCCTCCGTCAGAGCGACTTCGGCATCACGCCGTTCTCCATCCTTGGCGGGCTGCTCGCGATCCAGGACGAGTTGACGGTGGACGTCGACGTCGCGGCTGTTCCCGCGGCGGCGTGTGATTGAGCGCCTTGCGCCGGAAGGACTGCGGGACGCCAGGCGGGGGCTCTCCACACCGCATGGGGGATCCCTCCTGGACCCCCAAGCGGTGTTCCGGCCCCAGCGACGCTCGCTGGCGGCGGGCCTGGGCGTCTGCTGCGATCAAGGCCTCAGGTCGAGGCTCATCAGGTCCTTGGCGTAGTAGCGGCCATCGGACAGGCGGATGGCGCGGGGCAGGTGGCCGTAGCGGGTGAAGCCGGCCCGCCGGTAGAGCGCGATCGCCGCCTGGTTGCCCGCCGTGACGCTGAGCGTGACCGTCTCCAGCCGCGGCTCGCGACGCAGCAGCGCCAGGGCCTGTCGCAGCAGGCGCTTGCCGATGCCGCGCCCACGGACCTCGTCGTCGACCATCATCCCGATCAGGTGCGCGACGTGCATCACCTTCTTGCGGTTCTCGTGCTCGCAGGTCAGGGCGCCCACCAGCCGCTCGCCCGACCACGCGCCCAGCGTGAACAGCGACTTGCCGCCCGCCTGCGGATGCAGCCGCACGCGGTAGCTCGAGGCCTCGCGCGCGCGCTCGGTCTCGGCGTCGGAGGTGAAGGCCTGCTCGTGCCGCGCGAGCATCGCGTCGCGCAAGGCCTTGTAGGCCGGCAGGTCCGCTTCGGTCAGCAGGCGCAGCGTGATCACGCCCTCGGCCGGTCGGCCCTCAGCCGCGGTCCAGTCGTTCGAGTCGCTCAAGCTCGCTCCTGTCGTTGATGTTGGCGAAGGCGCGCTCGTCCGCCGGCCGGTCGAAGGCGACCCGCGCCAGCGGCAGCGAACGCAGCCAGCCCTCGACGCGCCGTTCGCCCGCGTCCAGCGCCGCCGCCAGCCCGGCGCGGTGCCGGACATGGATCAGGCTGGCCAGGGGCTGGGGCCGCAGCGGCTCGCCCGGCGCCTCACGGCCCAGCGCCATCGCGGCGCTGTGGTCCGGTGCGAGGCCGGCGGCCAGGCGGTCGAGCAGGTCGGTCGGCAGCCAGGGGCAGTCGCCGCCGACGACGAGCAGCCACTCGGCGCCGACGCGGTCATTGCCGTCGCCGGGACCGCGATCCCCCGCGCTGTGGTCGCCGGGATGGCGGTCGTCGGAACCTCGATCACCGGCCCGGGCGCCGTCCGTGTCGGCGGCGGTGGTGCCTGTGGCGCTGGGGGCAGTCCGGGCATCCGCAAGCGCCGTCAGCCCGGCGAGGATGCCGGCCAGCGGTCCGGGGAAGTCCGGCAGCGGGTCGGGCAGGACTGGGTGGCCGAGGCGGCGGTAGTCGTCGAGGTGTCGATTGGCGCTGATGAGGATCCGGCCGCCGGTCTGGGGGGCGATGCGCTCGATGACGTGGTGGACCAGCGCCCGGCCCTGGAAGGGCTGGAGCGGCTTGTCGACGCCGCCCATGCGGGTGGCGCGGCCGCCGCAGAGGATCAGCGCGGTGGCGCGCATCAGCCGCCGATGTAGTGCATCTCGACGCGGCGCGCCGGGCCGGAGTCCGCCGCCGGCAGGCTGGCGCGCAGCTCCGAGTAGCGGTCGCCGCGCCGGGTCCAGAGCGCGCCCAGCGCGGCGGCGATCTCGGCGTCGGACCGCGGCGGGTGCTCGCCGTCGCCGCGCAGCAGCGCGCGCAGGTCGTGGCCATCGCCGGCGAACAGGCAGGTGTAGAGCCGGCCCTCGGTGGAGAGCCGCGCGCGGTTGCAGTCGCCGCAGAAGGCCTGGGTGACGCTGGAGATGAGGCCGATCTCGCCGCTGCCGTCGGCGTAGCCCCAGCGGGTGGCGGTTTCGCCCTCGACGGTGGCGGCGAGCGGGACCAGCTCGGCGTCCTCGCGCAGGCGCGCCAGGACCTGCGCGGACGGCAGCACCTCGTCCATGCGCCAGCCGTTGCTCATGCCGACGTCCATGTACTCGATGAAGCGCAGCACCACGCCGGTGCCGCGGAAGTGGCGCGCCATGGGGACGATCTGGTCGTCGTTGGTGCCGCGCTTGACCACCATGTTGACCTTGATCGGCGCCAGGCCGGCGGCCTGGGCGGCCTCGATGCCGCGCAGCACCTCGGCGACCGGGAAGTCGACATCGTTCATGCGGCGGAAGATGGCGTCGTCGAGCGCGTCCAGGCTGACGGTGACCCGGCGCAGGCCCGCGTCCCGCAGCGCCCGCGCCTTGCGCGCCAGCAGCGAGCCGTTGGTGGTCAGCGTCAGGTCGAGCGGCTGGCCCTCGGGCGTGCGCAGCTCGGCTAACTGGGCGATCAGCGCCTCGAGGTTGCGGCGCAGCAGCGGTTCGCCGCCGGTCAGGCGCAGCTTCTGGACCCCCAGGCCGGCGAAGACCCCCGCCAGACGGGTGATTTCCTCGAAGGACAGCAGGTCGCGGTGGGGGAGGAAGGTGTAGTGCTTGTCGAACACTTCCTTCGGCATGCAGTAGCTGCAGCGGAAGTTGCAGCGATCGGTGACCGAGATGCGCAGGTCGCGCAGCGGCCGGCCGCGCGCGTCCAGCCACGGCCCCGGGCGGGGCGGGGGGAGGGGATGCGGCACGGGAGGCGTCCGCCCGATCTGGCGCAGATCGAGCAGCGGAATCACACCATCGGTCATGGGGAGCGATTGTGCCGCCGGCCGCATCGCCTCGTCCGAGGATGGTCAAGGGCGGCGCGGTGTCTCGTGAATCGGACACGGCGAGCCGTTCCTGGCCAGCCCACTCGTCGAGGGCAGGGATCTCACGGGAGCAAGTCGGCCGAGCGGCGCGGACGGCTGAGATGAGTCATCGACCGCTTGTACGTCAGCGACGTAGCGTGGCAACATGCGAACCGTTGCCGAAACCCCCATCTTTCAGAAGTACGCCCGGGACCTTTGGACCGAAGCGGAACGCGTGGAATTCATCAACTGGATCGCATTGAACCCGGATGCCGGGGACGTGATTCCGGGCACTGGGGGATGCCGCAAGGTGCGCTGGTCCAAGGCCGGCAGCGGCAAGCGAGGCGGGGTTCGGGTGATCTACTTCAATGTGGAGGAGTACTTGATCTGGCTGTTGATCGTGTATGCGAAGGCAGCGTTCGACAACCTGCCAACCGCTTTTCTGGAACAGCTGAAGCAAGGAGTCGAAGATGCCTGACGATCAGGAGAAGTTTCAGCAGGATCTGTTGGACTCGATCCGGCAGATGAAAGCGGGCAAGGCCGCGCGAGTCACTCGCGTCGAAGTGCCTGGCGCCGCGGAAGCACGGGCCCGCACCGGTCTGTCGCAGGCCGACTTCGCTGGACTGCTGGGCGTGTCCAAGCGCACGCTGCAGGAATGGGAGCAAGGCCGGCGCGAGCCGACTGGCGCTGCCCGGGCCTTGCTCCGGGTCGCGATGGCCCATCCGGAGGTCCTGTTGGAACTGCGCTGAATCGGACCCGGGGGTCGTCACCCTGTAGGACTTGTCACTTGCACCGGAAGGTCAGGCGCGTTCGAATCCCGGAATGAGCTTGACCCCCACGACCGTGGTCCATGCGGACCTGGCCAGCTTCGTCTCCTTCGGCGAGGCCCTCACCGACATGATCCGCACCGGTCCCGGTACCTGGTGCAGCCGCAGCGGGGGCTCGCCGTGGAACGTGGCCATCGCGATGTCGCGGCTCGGCCAGCTCAGCGCCTTCGCCGGCGGCCTGAGCAAGGATCCCTTCGGCCAGGAGCTCTGGCAGGCCAGCGCGGACGCCCACCTGGACCTGCGCTTCATCCAGCAGTTCGCCAAGTCGCCGCTGATGGCCTTCGTCCATCAGGTGTCGCCGCCGGAGTACGCCTTCGTCGGCGACGACAGCGCCGACCTGCATTTCCGCCCCCACGCGCTACCCGCCGGCTGGCGCCGGGCGCTGCGCTGGGCCCATTTCGGCTCGATCAGCCTGACGCGCGAGCCGCTGGCCGCGCGGCTGATCGCGCTGGCCGAGTCCCTCAAGGACGAGGGCGCCCGCATCAGTTACGACCCGAATTACCGGATCTCGATGGACTCGCGCTATGACCGCACGCTCGAGCGCATGTGCCGGCTGGCGGACGTGATCAAGGTGTCGGACGAGGACCTGCGCGGCCTGTTCCGCAGCCGCGACCACCATGTCGGCCTGGCGCAGATCGCCGCCTGGAACCCGCGCGCCATCGTGATGCTGACGCTGGGGGAGCGCGGCGCCCAGCTGTTCCATCCGAAGGCGGACCTCAGCGCCGCGCCGCCGCCGCTGGACGCGGTCGTGGACACGATCGGTGCCGGCGATGCCGCCATGGCCGGGCTGCTCTACAGCCTGATGAACGGCGCGGCCCAGGAGCCCGAGGAACACCTGCGCTGGGCCGTCGCGGCCGGCGCCGCGGCGTGCTCGGGCGCGGGCGTGCACGGGCTGACGTCCGGCCTGGTGACCGCGCTGATCGACCGGGTGCAGGTGCAGCGGGCCGAGATGGTCTGAAGGCGCCCCGGCGGCGGCGGCGCGTTCAACGCAGCGCTAGCACGCTCAGGCGTCGCCGTCGTCCTCGCGTCTTGTCGCCACCAGCGACTTCAGACCGCCGACCTGCAGGCGCGGTCGGTCGGCCTCTTCCTCGGCCAGTGGGCTGACCTCGACCAGGCTGGCGTGGCAGCGCCGCGCCAGGTCCTGGTAGGTCTCGGTACCCTCGCGCTTCCAGCGGATCTCGTCCTCGGTCAGGGGCCGCATCACCTTGGCCGGCAGCCCGGCGATCAGCGATTTCTCCGGCAGCTTCAGCCCCGCCCGCACGAACGCGCAGGCCGCGACGATGCTGTAGGCGCCGACCTCCGCCTCGTCCATCACCACCGCGTTCATGCCGACCAGAGCGTCGTGGCGCACCACGCAGCCGTGCAGCACCGCGCCGTGACCGATGTGGCCGTTGGCCTCGACGACGGTGTCCGACGCCGGGAAGCCGTGGATCACGCAGGTGTCCTGGACGTTGGCGCCCGCCATCAGCCGGATCCGCCCGAAATCGCCCCGCAGCGAGGCGCAGGGGCCGACGTAGCAGTCCGGCCCGACGATCACGTCCCCGATCAGCACCGCCGTCGGGTGCACGTGGGCGCTGGGATGGACGACCGGCGACAGGCCGTCGATGGCATAGCAGGGCATGGATTCGTCTCCTATCGTGGTTCTGGCGTCCTCGGCCCCAGCACCAGGGGAACTTTCCCTGTAAATGACCGCGATCTTGGTGATAACCCTAGGTCACTGGCCTTGTGTTGGGATTCGATGGCTCGTAGTATCTACCGACCGGTCGGTAAATAGAAGCCGATCAAAAAAAGCTGCAAAAGCTGAATCCCCCTCAGGCCGAGGAGACAAGCCGAATGAGCACCACCCCCACCCCCCCGTCCACCGCCGAAGACAGCCCGCTGCTGATCAGCACCGAAGGCGCCGTGCGCGTCCTGACGCTGAACCGGCCGCAGGCGCTGAACGCGTTCACGACCGGCCTGCTGGGCCAGTTGCGCATCGCCCTGGACGAAGCGGCGCACGACGAGGCGGTGAGGGCGGTGCTCATCACCGGCGCCGGCCGCGCGTTCTGCGCCGGCCAGGACCTGTCCGACCCACACATCAAGCCCGAGTTCGACGACCACGCGGGCGACGCCGATCCGCAGCGCAAGCCCAAGGCCAAGGACATCGGCAACCTGCTGGACCATTACTACATCCCGCTGGCCCTGCGCCTGCGCAGCATGCCGGTGCCGACCGTCTGCGCGGTCAACGGCGTCGCCGCGGGCGCCGGCGCCAACTTCGCGCTGGGCTGCGACCTGGTGCTGGCGGGCCAGTCGGCCTCGTTCATCCAGGCCTTCTCCAAGATAGGCCTGGTGCCGGACTGCGGCGGCACCTGGCTGCTGACGCGGCTGGTGGGCCGGGCCCGCGCGATGCAGCTGGCGCTGCTGGGCGACAAGCTGCCCGCGGCCGACGCGCAGGCCTGGGGCCTGATCGGCCGCTGCGTCGCCGATGCCGAGCTGCAGAGCGAAGCCATGGCCACCGCGCAGAAGCTGGCGAAGATGCCGACCCGCGCGCTGGTGCAGACGCGCCAGGCGCTCGATGCCTCGATGGACCTGGAGTTCGAGGACGCGCTCAAGCTCGAGGCCAAGCTGCAGAGCCAGCTCGGCTACGCGCACGACTACCTGGAAGGCGCGGCCGCCTTCCTGTCCAAGCGCGCGCCGGTGTTCAAGGACCGCTGATGCGCGAGGCCCTCGATCCGCAGCGCATCGCCGAGGCTGTGCGCGACACGATGTTCGCCAATGACCGCGCGTCGCAGGGCCTGGGCCTGCGCATCGACGCGATCGGTCCCGGCACCGCGACGCTGTCGATGACGGTGCGCGAGGACATGCTCAACGGCTTCGACATCTGCCACGGCGGCTTCGTGACGACGCTGGCCGATTCCTGTTTCGCCTTCGCCTGCAACTCGCACAACGAGATGACGGTGGCGTCGGGCTTCGCGATCGACCTCGTCGCGCCCTCCCGGCTGGGGGACGTCCTGACGGCGCGCGCCAGCGAGACCTCGCTGGCCGGCCGCACCGGCGTCTACGACATCCGCATCACCAATCAACGCGACGAGCTGATCGCGGTCTTCCGCGGGCGGTCCTACCGCATGAAGGGCCGGCCCGTGGTGGCGGACCTGCCGCTGCCCGGCTGAGCCGGCCCGAGCCCGCGGCGACAAGGAGACGAGACCCATGACGGTGAAGACCTTCCGGCCCGAGGACCTCGAGCCCATCGAGCGCGCCAGCCAGGACGAGCTGCGCGCGCTGCAGCTGCAGCGCCTGAAGTGGACACTCAAGCATGCCTACGAGAACGTCCCGCACTACCGGGCCGCCTTCGACGCCAAGGGCGTGCATCCCGACGACCTGAAGGACCTGGCCGACCTGCGCCTGTTCCCGTTCACGACCAAGAAGGACCTGCGCGACAACTACCCGTTCGGCCTCTTCGCGGTGCCGCGCGAGCAGGTCGTGCGGGTGCACGCGTCCTCGGGCACCACCGGCAAGCCGACGGTGGTGGGCTACACGCGGCGCGACATCGACACCTGGGCCGATCTGGTCGCGCGCTCGCTGCGCGCCGCCGGCACGCGCTCGGGCGACATCGTCCATGTCGCCTACGGCTACGGCCTGTTCACCGGCGGCCTGGGCGCGCATTACGGCGCCGAGCGGCTGGGCTGCACCGTGATTCCGATGTCGGGCGGCCAGACCGAGAAGCAGGTCCAGCTGATCCAGGACTTCAAGCCCGACGTGATCATGGTCACGCCGAGCTACATGCAGGTGATCGTCGAGGAATTCGTGCGCCAGGGCCTGGACCCGCGCGCGAGCTCGCTCAAGACCGGCGTGTTCGGCGCCGAGCCCTGGACCGAGGCGATGCGCCGCGAGATCGAGCACAAGGCCGGCATCGACGCGGTCGACATCTACGGCCTGTCCGAGGTGATGGGCCCCGGCGTCGCGTCCGAGTGCATCGAGACCAAGGACGGCCCAGTGATCTGGGAGGACCACTTCTATCCCGAGATCATCGACCCCGAGACCGGCGAGGTGCTGCCCGAGGGCTCGGAGGGCGAGCTCGTCTTCACCTCGCTGAGCAAGGAGGCGCTGCCGGTGATCCGCTACCGCACGCGCGACCTCACGCGGCTGCTGCCGCCGACGGCGCGCAGCATGCGCCGCATGGGCAAGATCGTCGGCCGCAGCGACGACATGCTGATCATCCGCGGCGTCAACCTGTTCCCGACGCAGATCGAGGAACTGGTGCTCGCCGAGCCCGGCCTGTCCGGCCAGTACCAGATCGTCGTCAGCCGCGACGGCCACCTCGACGAGGTCGAGGTGCGCTGCGAGCTGTCGGCCGCGGGCGGCGACGCGCAGGCGGCGAGCCGCTCGCTGCAGCACCGCATCAAGACGCTGATCGGCGTGTCGACCCGCGTGACGGTCGGCGCCCCCGATTCGATCGAACGCACGCTGGTGGGCAAGGCGCGCCGCGTCGTCGACCAGCGTCCGAAGCATTCGTAAGGAGTCCCCATGTACACGCAAGCCATGAGCGTCGGTCCGCAGGACCAGGCGGCCAAGCTGCAGACCGCCGAGGAGCAGCAGCGCAACGAGGCCTTCGAGGCCCGCATCGACGCGGGCGACTTCATCGAGGCCAAGGACTGGATGCCCGAGCACTACCGCAAGACGCTGGTGCGGCAGATCAGCCAGCATGCGCATTCCGAGATCGTCGGCATGCTGCCCGAGGGCAACTGGATCACGCGCGCCCCGACGCTCAAGCGCAAGGCCATCCTGCTGGCCAAGGTGCAGGACGAGGGCGGGCACGGGCTCTACCTGTACTCGGCCGCGGAGACGCTGGGCACCAGCCGCGACCAGATGCTGGACGCGCTGCACAACGGCAAGGCCAAGTACAGCTCGATCTTCAACTACCCGACGCTGACCTGGGCCGACATCGGCGTGATCGGCTGGCTGGTCGACGGCGCGGCGATCATGAACCAGGTGCCGCTGTGCCGCTGCTCCTACGGGCCGTATGCGCGCGCGATGATCCGCATCTGCCGCGAGGAGTCCTTCCATCAGCGCCAGGGCTACGAGAGCCTGCTGGTCATGATGCGCGAGGGCACCGCGGCGCAGAAGGCCATGGTCCAGGACGCGGTGAACCGCTGGTGGTGGCCGTCGCTGATGATGTTCGGCCCGGCGGACAAGGACTCGCCGAACTCCGAGCAGTCGATGCGCTGGGGCATCAAGCGCCTGACCAACGACGAGCTGCGTCAGAAGTTCGTCGACGCGACCGTGCCGCAGGCCGAGCTGCTCGGCGTGACGCTGCCCGACCCCGACCTGAAGTGGAATGCCCAGCGCGAGCAGCACGACTTCGGCGCGATCGACTGGGACGAGTTCTGGCGCGTCGTCGGCGGCAACGGGCCCTGCAACACCGAGCGGCTGGCCACCCGCGTCAAGGCCTGGGAGGAGGGCGCCTGGGTGCGCGACGCCGCGCTGGCCCACGCGAACAAGCGCGCCACCGCCGCCCAGGCGGCCTGATCGCGCGACCAGGCCCTCCGACACGACCTTCCAAGCACACGCATCATGAGCATCAACCAAACGACCGGCGCCAATGAATGGCCCCTGTGGGAAGTCTTCGTCCGCAACAAGGCGGGCCTGGACCACAAGCATTGCGGCAGCCTGCATGCGCCCGACGCGAAGATGGCCCTGCAGATGGCCCGCGACGTCTACACCCGCCGCCAGGAAGGCGTCAGCATCTGGGTCGTTCCCTCGTCGGCGATCGTCGCGTCGGATCCGGGCGAGAAGTCGATGATGTTCGACCCGATGGAGGACAAGGTGTATCGCCACCCCACCTTCTATGACCTGCCCGCCTCGCTGGACCACATGTGAGGACCGGACGATGAGCACTTCCGTTCAACCCGGCCAGCGCGCGGACGTCCAGTACCTGCTGCGCATCGGCGATGCCTGCCTGGTGCTGTCGCACCGGATCTCGGAATGGATCGGCCACTCGCCGGTGCTGGAAGAGGACCTGGCGCTGGGCAACATCGCGCTGGACCTGCTGGGCCAGGCGCGTGCGCTGCTGACCCGCGCCGGCCAGCTCAACGAGCAGCCGCTGGACGAGGACCAGCTCGCCTACCTGCGCGAGGAGCGCCACTACCTGAACCCCGTGCTGATGGAGCTGCCGCGCGGCGACTTCGCGTTCACTCAGGCGCGCAACCTGGTCTCCGCCTGCTGGCTGCTGCCGCTGTGGACGCGGCTGCAGGCCTCCAGCGACGCGGAGGTCGCCGCCATCGCCGCCAAGGCGGTGAAGGAGGTCCGCTATCACCAGCAGCATGCCGCCGAGTGGGTCGTGCGTCTGGGCGACGGCAGCGAGGAGTCGACCCGTCGCATGACGGCCGCGCTGGCGGCGCTCTGGCCCTACGTGAACGAGCTGTTCGCGTCGGATGCGGTCGATGCGGCTGCCGAGGCGAGCGGACTGGGCCCGGCCTGGTCCTCGCTCAAGCCGGACTGGGACGCCGCGATGGACGAGGTGCTGGCAGAGGCGCGCCTGGCCCGCCCGAAGGACACGCCGCACGTCTACGCCGGCGTGCGCGGCGTCCACAGCGAGCACATGGGCCACATGCTGGCGACGATGCAGTCGTTGCAGCGCGCCTACCCCGGCGGGGTGTGGTGAGCGCGGCCACGCCCAACGCTTCGAGGACCACCATGAACGCTGCCCCGACGCCCTCGCACCTGGGCTGGCTGTCGTCGCTGACGCCGGCCGGTCCGCGTCCGGCCCCGTCCGACACGGGTCCCGGTCCCACCGACCGCGGCTGCGGGCGCCTGTCCGCCGCCTGGGAAGTGCTGTCGCAGGTCCTCGATCCCGAGGTGCCGGCGGTGTCGCTGGTCGAGCTCGGCATCGTGCGCGACCTGCTCGAGACCGCCGATGGCCTGGAGGTCGTGCTGACGCCGACCTACTCCGGCTGTCCCGCGACCGAGGCGATCGAGCAGAGCGTGCGCGAGGCGCTGGCCCGCTTCGGCGAGATCACCGTCACGATGCGCCGGGCGCCCGCCTGGACCACCGACTGGATTACCGGCGAGGGCCGCGAGAAGCTGCGCCGCTACGGCATCGCGCCGCCGGGGCCGGTGGACGCGGGGCTGGGGGTGCCGGTGCGCATCGTCCGCCGCCGCGAGGCCATCGCCTGCCCGCGCTGCGGCAGCGCGCACACCGAGCAGCTGTCCGCATTCGGATCGACCGCCTGCAAGTCGCTGTACCGCTGCCTCGCCTGCCGCGAGCCCTTCGAACACTTCAAGCCGATCTGAGCCGCCGCCGGTCGCGCGTCCTTTCACGATTTCCGAGCCATCGCCATGAGCCTGCACTTCCACCCGCTGCGCCTGCGCGCCAAGCATCAGGACACCGACGACGCCGTCGTGCTGTGCTTCGACGTCCCCGAGGCGCTGCGCGAGACCTTCCGCTTCACGCAGGGCCAGTACCTGACGCTGCGCGGCGACGTCGGCGGCCAGGACCTGCGCCGTTCGTACTCGATCTGTGCCGGCGTCGACGACGGCGAGCTGCGCGTGGGCGTGCGCCAGGTCGATGGCGGCGCCTTCTCCACCTGGGTGCATCGGCACCTGAAGGCCGGCGACGAGGTCCAGGTCTTCCCGCCGCAGGGCCGCTTCCACGTGCCCATCGATCCGGCGTCGGCGCGGCATTACGTCGGCATCGCGGCGGGCTCGGGCATCACGCCCATCCTGTCGATCATGAAGACCGTGCTGGCGCGCGAGCCGATGAGCCGCTTCACGCTGATCTACGGCAACCGCCGGCCGGCCTCGGCGATGTTCAAGGAAGAGCTCGAGGACCTGAAGAACCGCTACATGACGCGGCTGACGCTGCATCACGTGTTCTCGCGCGAGCATGTCGACGCGCCGCTGATGGCGGGCCGGCTGGACCAGGCCAAGCTGGGCGAGTTCCTGGCCGGGCCGGTGCCGGCGGCCGGCATCGACCAGGTCTTCGTCTGCGGGCCCTTCGAGATGAACGAGCAGGCCGAGGCCGCGCTGCGCGCCGCCGGCGTGCCCGAGGACCGCATCCACATCGAGCGCTTCGGAACGCCCGAGATGCAGACCGGCCGTCCGGCGCCGCACGAGATCCATGCGGAGGACGCCGAGGCCGCCAAGGTGCTCGTGATCCGCGACGGCGTCTCGCGCGAGATCGAGTTCCGCAAGAGCGATCCCAGCCTGCTCGACGCCGCGGCGCGGGCCGGGATGGACGTGCCGTTTTCCTGCAAATCGGGCGTGTGCTCGACCTGCCGCTGCAAGCTGATCGAGGGCGAGGTCCGGATGGATAAGAATTTCGCCCTCGAGAAGCACGAGGTGGCGGCCGGATTCATCCTCAGCTGTCAGGCCCACGCCCTGACGCCGCGCGTCGTGATCTCGTTCGACGAACGCTGATTCACAAGGAAAACAACACCCATGGCCCGAGGTCGCGCCCCCGGATTCGATGCCACCCGCGAGGAGATCCTCGCGCAGGCCGCCCGACTTTTCGCCAACCAGGGCTACCCGGCCACCTCGATGAACCAGGTCGCCGAGGCCTGCGAGGTCAGCAAGCCCACGCTGTATCACTACGTGCGCGACAAGCATGAGCTGCTCGCGCAGATCTGCCAGAACCACCTGCAGCACCTGGTCGACCTGGTCGACGAGGTGAGCGCGCAGGGCCTGCCGCCGCAGGATCACCTGCGTGGCCTGATCCATCGCTTCGTGCAGGCCTACGGCGAGGCGCAGAACGAGCACCGCGTGCTGACCGAGGACCTGAAGTTCCTGGACGACGAGCACCGCGAGCGCATGGTCGAGGTCGAGCGCCAGGTGGTGGGCCGCTTCGCCGACGCGGTGGCCGCGGTGCGGCCGGAGCTGCGCGGCGCCCACCTGCACAAGCCGCTGACCATGCTGCTGTTCGGCATGATCAACTGGACCTTCACCTGGCTGCGCCCCGATGGCGCGCTGACCTACGAGGCGGTCGCGCCGATGGTGGCCGACCTCTTCTTCGGCGGCCTGGGGGCGGTCCGGACCGAAGCCGCCGACCCGGCCCCGCGCGATCCCGCGCCGCAAGTCTCATGAAGGTTTCGCGGACGAGCATCGCCCCCTTGCAGTCGCAGTAGCAGTACCTCCCATTCCCTTGCGTTCCTGAACAACGACATTCCAAGGAGACGACATGACACGCATCGAGAAGACCCTGGTGGCCGTGGCCGGCACCGCGCTGATGGCGCTGGGCGGCGCCGCCCGCGCCGACATCAACGTCGGCGTGACGGTCTCGGCGACGGGGCCAGCGGCCTCGCTGGGCATCCCGGAGAAGAACACCTTCGCGCTGATGCCCAAGACCATCGCGGGGCAGAAGGTCAACTACATCGTGCTGGACGACGCGTCGGACACGACGACCGCGGTGGCCAACACCCGCAAGCTGATCACCGAGCACAAGGTCGACGTGGTGGTGGGCTCGACGGTGACGCCGAACTCGCTGGCGATGATCGACGCGGTGTCGGAGGCGCAGGTGCCGATGATTTCGATGGCGGCGTCGGCGCGCATCGTCGAGCCGATGGACGCGAAGAAGAAGTGGGTCTTCAAGACGCCGCAGAACGACATCATGATGGCGCTGGCCATCGCCACCCACATGCAGGCGCAGGGCGTGAAGACGGTGGCCTACATCGGCTTCGCCGATGCGTATGGCGAGGGCTGGTACGGCGAGTTCAACAAGGTCGCCGCCAGCAAGGGCCTGAGCATCGTCGCCAACGAGCGCTACAACCGCACCGACACCTCGGTGACCGGCCAGGTGCTGAAGATCATGGCGGCCAAGCCGGACGCGGTGCTGGTGGGCGGCAGCGGCACGCCGGCGGCACTGCCGCAGAAGACGCTCAAGGAGCGCGGCTACCAGGGCAAGTACTACCAGACCCACGGCGTGGCCAACAACGACTTCCTGCGCGTGGGCGGCAAGGATGTCGAGGGCACCTTCCTGCCGGCCGGCCCGGTGCTGGTGGTGGACCAGCTGCCGGCCGACCATCCGGCCAAGAAGAGCGCCAAGGCCTATGTGACCGAGTACGAGAAGGCCTACGGCAAGGGCAGCGTGTCGACCTTCGGCGGCCATGCCTGGGATGCGGGCCTGCTGCTGCAGGCGGCGATCCCGAACGCGATCAAGAAGGCCCAGCCCGGCACGCCGCAGTTCCGCGCGGCGCTGCGCGACGCGCTCGAAGGCGTGAAGGAACTGCCCGGCGCGCATGGCGTGTTCACCATGTCCGCCAACGACCACCTGGGCCTGGATCAACGCGCCCGCGTGATGGTCAAGATCGAAAACGGAACTTGGAAGTATCAGCCATGAGTCTCAGCGCCACCCCCGTCCTCCAAAGCCTGATCGCCGGTCGCTGGATCGGCTCGACCGCCGCGCGCGGCCTGCACAGCGCCGTCAACGGACGGCTGGTGGCGCAGACCCATGCCGACGAGATCGACTTCGGCGAGAGCCTCGACTTCGCGCGACGGCAGGCGCTGCCCGCGCTGCTCGCGCTGGACTTCCAGCAGCGCGCGGCAATCCTCAAAGCGTTGGCCACCTATCTCCAGGACCGCAAGGAAGCGCTCTACGCGATCTCCGCCCACACCGGCGCCACCCGGCCGGATTCGTGGATCGACATCGAGGGCGGCTTCGGCACGCTCTTCGCGTACGCGTCGATGGGCCGGCGCGAGCTGCCGTCCAGCAACATCGTTCATGAAGGCCCGGCTCAGCAGCTCGGCAAGGTCGGCCAGTTCATGGGCACGCACGTGCTGGTGCCCAAGCGCGGGATCGCCGTCCACATCAACGCGTTCAACTTCCCGATGTGGGGAATGCTGGAGAAGTTCGCGCCGAGCTTCCTCGCCGGCATGCCCTGCATCGTCAAGCCGGCCACCGCCACGAGCTACGTTGCCGAGGCCTGCGTGCGCATGATCGAGGAGTCCGGCCTGCTGCCGGCCGGCGCGTTGCAGCTGGTTATCGGGGGGTCCGGCGATCTGCTGGACCGGCTGGAAGAGACCGATGTGGTGACCTTCACCGGCTCGGCGGACACGGCGGCGCAGCTGCGCGTCAATGCGAACCTGATCCGCCGCTCGGTGCCGTTCAACGCCGAGGCGGACAGCCTGAACTGCGCGATCCTGGCGCCGGATGTGCAGCCGGGCGATCCCGAATTCGATCTCTTCGTCAAGGAAGTGATGCGGGAGATGAGCGCCAAGGCCGGCCAGAAGTGCACGGCGATCCGGCGCGCGATCGTGCCGGCGGCGCAGGCCGATGCGGTGGCCGCGGCGCTGCGCGAGCGGCTGGCGAAGATCAAGATCGGCGATCCGTCCATCGAGGGCGTGCGCATGGGCGCGCTGGCGTCGAAGGCGCAGCAGGCCGACGTGGCTGAGCGCCTGGCGCAGTTGGCGCAGGGCAACGAGATCGTCTTCGGCGAACGCGACGGCTTCGCGCCGGTGGGCGAGGGCGTTGGCGATGGCGCCTTCTTCGCGCCGACGCTGCTGCTGTGCCGCAACGCGATGCGCAACGAGGCGGTGCACAGCGTCGAGGCCTTCGGGCCGGTGTCGACGCTGATGACCTACGGCGACTTCGACGAGGCGCTGGCGCTCGCGGCCAAGGGGCGTGGCAGCCTGGTGGGCTCGGTGATCACGAAGACGCCGGCGCTGGCGGCGCAGGCCGTGTACCACGCGGCTGCGTTCCACGGCCGGCTGCTGGTGCTGGACCGCGACGCGGCCGGTGAGTCGACGGGCCATGGCTCGCCGCTGCCGATGCTCAAGCACGGCGGCCCGGGCCGCGCGGGCGGCGGCGAGGAGCTCGGCGGCATCCGGGCGGTGAAGCACTACCTGCAGCGCTGCGCGGTGCAGGCCTCGCCGACGATGCTGACGGCGATCACCGGCGAGTACGTGCGCGGCGGCAAGGTGACGGAGGACGCGATCCATCCGTTCCGCAAGCACTTCGAGGAGATCCAGGTCGGCGACTCGCTGCTGACGCACCGGCGCACGGTGTCGGAGGCGGACATCGTCAACTTCGGCGGCATCAGCGGCGACTACTTCTACATGCACTTCGACGAGGTCGCCGCCAAGGACACGCAATTCGGCCAGCGCATCGCGCACGGCTACTTCGTGCTGTCGGCGGCGGCGGGGCTGTTCGTGTCGCCGGCGCCGGGGCCGGTGCTGGCGAATTACGGGCTGGACACGCTGCGCTTCGTGAATCCGGTGGCGATCGGCGACACCATCCAGGCGCGACTGACCTGCAAGCGCCGCATCGACCGCGGCAATCGCCCGGACCAGCCGCCGCAAGGCGTGGTGGCGTGGGACGTGCAGGTGACCAACCAGCGCGGCGAGCTCGTCGCGAGCTACGACATCCTGACGCTGGTCGCCAAGAAGGCCTGAACCCGGCCGCCGGATCCGGCGGCGCGGTCGCAACCTTCGTATGGCTTATCAAGCGGCCGATCGCTTCCTACATTGAGCGCATCGCAGCTTGAGGCCGCCAGGCCGTTCGCCATGATCCACGTCGACCAGACCTACATCGACGGCCGTTTCCTCCCCGCCACCGGCGAGGAAGAGGTCGACATCGTCAACCCCGCGGACGAGACGGTGATCGGCCGCGCGCGCATGGCCAGTCGCGAGGACGCGCGCCGCGCGATCGAGGCCGCCGTCCGCGCGCAGCCCGACTTCGGCCGCACCGCGGTGGCGGACCGCGTGGCCATGCTGGAGCGGCTGCAGGTCGCGATGCTCGCGAATGCCGATGCGCTGCGCGAGTCCTCCATCCTCGAGTACGGCGGCCCGGTGGCGCGGTCCCAATGGGTGGCCAGCTACGCGTCGCAGTGCTTCGGCGACGCCGCCCGCACGCTGTCGAGTTATGTCTTCGAGCGGCCCGTGGGCGTGGACGGCGTGTCGATCCTGCAGATGCGGCCGGTCGGCGTGTCGGGGCTCTTCGCGCCGTGGAATGCCGCCGCGGGGACGATCGCCAGCAAGCTCGCCGCGGCCATCGCCGCGGGCTGCGCGACGGTGATCAAGCCCAGCGAGCTGAGCCCCTGGCAGGCGCTGGTGATCACCCGCGCGATCCATGACGCGGCGCTGCCGCCGGGCGTCGTCAACGTCGTGACCGGCCGCGGCGCGGACGTGGGCGCCGAGATCGGCACCCATCCCGGCGTGGCCAAGCTGTCCTTCACCGGCTCGACGCCGACCGGCCAGTTGATCGCGCGCGCCGCGGTGGAGTCGATGAAGCGGGTGAGCCTGGCGCTCACCGGCAAGTCGGCCTCGCTGCTGCTCGACGATGCCGACCTGCGCGTCGCCGTGCCGCTGGCCCTGGGCGCGGCCTTCATGAACAGCGGGCAGGCCTGCGTCGCCGGCACGCGGCTGCTGGTGCCGCGCGCGCGGCTGGCCGAGGTCGTCGAGCAGGTGCGGACCGCGGTCGCGACGATGCGCGTCGGCGATCCGCGCGATCCGGCGACGGCGATCGGCCCGATGGTCAGCCGTACCCAGTTCGAGCGCATCCAGCGCTACATCCGGCGCGGCCAGGAACAGGGCGCCACCCTGGTGGTCGGTGGCGAAGGTCGCCCCGAGGGACTGGCGCGCGGCTGGTTCGTGCGACCTACCGTCTTCACCGACGTGCGCAACGACATGGACATCGCGCGCGAGGAGATCTTCGGGCCGGTGCTGTCCATCCTGCCGGTGGACTCGGAGGAGCAGGCGATCGCGATCGCCAACGACTCGCCCTACGGTCTCCAGGGCTATGTGTTCTCGGCCGATGAAGCGCGGGCCCGCCGCGTGGCCGGGCGGATCGAGACCGGCACGGTGCTGGTCAACCGCGTGGCGCCCGACCTGCTCGCGCCGTTCGGCGGGGTGAAGCTGTCGGGGCAGGGACGGGAGTTCGGAGTGATGGGCTTGGAAGCCTTCCTCGAACCCAGGACCATCACGATCGGCTGATCCCAGGCGGGGAGGGGCGTCGCTTCGGCAAAGCCGCAGCGGCGCCCAGGAAGTCCGGCCTTGAGTGGCACGGACGGGCCGCCCACACTGCGGCCTTCCTTCCACCTCGCCGCTCACGACCTTGGACCTCCTCACCACGCCTGTCATCGCCGGACTGCTCTTCACCGGGACCCTGGCCCTTGTCGCCCTGATGGCCTGGCGGGGCGGCAGCGAGCGGCGCGACGTCACCTTCCTCGCTTCCGCGGCCGGCTTCGGCGGCGTGTGCACGGCGATCGCCGTCGTGGTCTGAACCGGTGCGCTGCTCGCGCGCCGGATACGACCCGTTGCGAACTCGACGCCCCTGACGCCGCTGCGTGATTCGGCCTCGCGCCAGAATGCGTCGCAGCATTCAGACCGGGGAAGGGAAAAGGGCATGCGTGTTCTGCTCGTCGAGGATTCCGAGTTCATTCGCACGCAGTTCCTGCGGCTCTTCGAAGGCTTGGCCTTCGTCGAGGTGGTGGGTTATGCGGATAGCGAAGAGGACGCGGTCCAGGCGATCCCGGCGCTCAAGCCGGACGTGGTGCTGGTCGACCTCAACCTGCAGGTGGGCTCCGGCATGCATGTGCTGAGCCGCGCGCGCCGCGGTGGCTACACCGGCAAGCTGTGGGTGCTCAGCAGCCGCGACCCGGACTTCTACCGCTCGCTGTGCGAGAAGCATGGCGCCGACGGCTTCTACGACAAGGCCCACGACCAGCTCCAACTGCTCGACGACCTGCGGGTGCTGGCCGGCGAGAAGCCGGTGTTCTAGGAACGTCTTCAGACCCCGTCCTGGCGTCCTCGCCGATGAAGGCGCTCATGCGCCGTAGGCCGCCATGAAGACCCGCACGGCCTCGCGCAAAAGCGCGCGGTTTTCGCGGGGCTCCGGCGTCTCCAGCTTCAGCAGCCCGCGCATGTGCGCGGAGCCGAAGAACATCGACAGGAACAGGTCCGCGGCCTGAGGCGGGTGCCGCACCTTCAGCGTGCCGGCCGCGTGGGCTCGGCGCAGGTAGGTGGCCAGCTCGCCCATCACGCGCTCCGGGCCTTCCCGGTAGAACGCCTGGCAGGCTTCCGGCTGCACCCCCGCGACGCCGTAGATGGCGCGCAACGCCCCCAGGGCGTCGTCCCCGCGGGCCAGTGCGAGAAAGCGGGTGCCGATCGCGAGCAACGCCTTCTCGGGCTGCTCCGGATCCAGCGCCCCGGCGCCGGGGACGCCCGCCACCACTGGCGCCGACCGGTCGCGCACGACCGCCTGGAACAGCCCTTCCTTCGAGCCGAAGTTGTTGTAGACGGTCATCTTGGAGACGCCTGCGTCCGCGGCGATCGCGTCCACGCTGGCACGCTCCAGGCCGTGCTCGTTGAAGTGCTTCTGCGCCGCTTCCAGGATGCGTCGGCTGCGCTCCGGATCGCGTGGCCGCCCGCGTTGGGGCTTGGGAGCGGGAGTCGGGGTCGAAGGCATGGACGCAATTAGTGGACTTGACAGTTCACTATAGCGGCCGCACATTAATGGACTTGAAAGTCCAATAATTTACGCAAGCTTGCGTACTCCCCTTGCAACACGGAGCCCTCACCATGGATGACGTCATCATCATCGGCGGCAGCTTTGCCGGTCTCGCCGCCGCCCTGCAGCTTGGCCGCGCCCGCCGCCAGGTCACTGTCCTGGACACCGGCCTGCCGCGCAATCGCTTCGCCGGCCATTCGCATGGCCTGCTCGGCCACGATCACAAGTCACCGCTGGACATCCTGGCCGAGGCGCGGCTGCAGCTGTCGCGCTACCCGACGGTCAAGCTGGTCAATGCGCGGGCGGACAGCGTCACCGGCGCCATCGACGATTTCTCGGTCCTCACCGGGGATGGCGAACGCCGTCGGGCACGCCGCGTGATCCTGAGTTATGGCGTGGCCGATCAGATGCCGAGCGTTCCGGGCTTCGCGGACTGCTGGGGCACGTCGATCGTGCCCTGTCCCTACTGCGATGGTTTTGAGGTCGCCGGCCAGCATTGGGGCCTGCTCTGGTCCAGCCCGCAGTCCCACCAGTCGGCGCGGCTCTTCCAGCACTGGACCGACCAGTTGACCGTCTTCGCCAACGGGCACGACATGCCGCCCGAGGTCCGGACCGATCTTGCCAACCGCGGCATCCCTGTCGCCGAGGGCCGGATCGTCGAGATCGCCCATCAAGAGGGCCGCATCGCCGCCGTTCATCTCGATGCCGACCGCCGCGTCGCGGTGGACGTGCTGTTTGCCCACCCGCGCAACAAGCCGTCCGCCAGCCTGCATGAATCGCTGGGCCTCGCCACGATCGACACGCCCACCGGCATCGTTCTCCAGGTCGACGACCGCCGCCAGACCAGCGTGCCCGGCATCTACGCCGCCGGCGACCTGGCCACGCCCTTCCTGCCCTCGGTCACCCAGGCTTCGTCGCAGGGCGCGATGGCGGGCATCTTCGCGCAACAGTCGCTGCTGGCTTGAGCGCCGGGGGCGCGGCTCCGGTTGCCCCGCCGCTAGCCGCCCCAACGCTCCAGCAGCTTGCGAAGCAGGTAGATGGCGGTAACGCCCGCCAGATAGATCGGCGTCGGATGCGTCACGCTTTGGGCCACGATGGCGAGCACGAGCAGGCAGATGAAGATGATTGCGTCGTGGTTCATGGGAGGAAGGCGCTGTTGAAGCCGTCGACTCTAGGTTTCGAGCCGACACGACGCCAGACTTGGAGAGGCCATGGCCAACCGGCGCTGTTTGCGGTAGGGGCTGGCTCGAGCCGACCGGAACGCGAGCGGATTTGACCGCTCGTAGAATCGCCGACTCCCAAGCGATGACGCCCTGGTGACGGGGCGATGACGATGACAGCAGCTGTTCCGACCGGTGCCGCGCAGACGCCGGTGGTGATCGTGGGTGCCGGCCTGGCCGGACTGACCGTGGCGCTGCACTTGGCCGATCGGGTGCCGGTGATCGTCCTGGCGAAGCGGGAGCTCAACGAGGCCGCCACGGCCTGGGCCCAGGGCGGCATCGTCGGCGTGCTCGGGTCCGACGACAGCATCGAGAGCCACGTCCGCGACACGCAGGACGCGGGCGCCGGCCTGGTCGACGAGGCGACCGCCCGCTTCATCGCCGAACGCAGCGCCGACGCCGTCGGCTGGCTGGTCGAGCAAGGGGTCCCGTTCACCCCCGACGAGCAGGGCCCGCTGGGCCTGCACCTGACCCGCGAGGGCGGCCACGCCGTGCGCCGCATCGCCCATGCCGCCGACGCGACCGGCAAGGCCATCCACGACGCGCTGCTGGCCAAGGCCGCGGCCCATCCCAACATCGAGCTGCGCCAGCGCTGGATGGCGCTGGACCTGATCACCTCGCGCCATGTGCAGCGCGAGGAGCCGTCGCGCTGCTACGGTATCTACGCGCTCGACATGGACGCGCAACGCGTGGACGCGATCGCCGCCCGCGCCGTGGTGATGGCCACCGGCGGCGCCGGCAAGGTCTATCGCTACACGACCAATCCGGATACCTCCACCGGCGACGGCATCGCCATGGCCTGGCGCGCGGGCTGCCGCATCGCCAACATGGAGTTCATCCAGTTCCACCCGACCTGCCTCTACCACCCGCAGGAACGCAGCTTCCTGATCACCGAAGCGTTGCGCGGCGAGGGTGGTCATCTCAAGCTGCCGGACGGCACCCGCTTCATGGCGGCGCATGACGAGCGCCTGGAGCTCGCGCCGCGCGACGTCGTCGCCCGCGCGATCGACTTCGAGATGAAGAAGCACGGCCTGGACCACGTCTGGCTGGACGCCACCCACCTGGGCGAGGCCTTCCTCAAGGAACATTTCCCGACCATCCACGCACGCTGCCTGGCGCTGGGCATCGACATCGCCCACCAGCCCATCCCGGTTGTGCCGGCGGTGCACTTCACCTGCGGCGGCGTCGTGTCCGACCTGCAGGGGCGCGCCGACCTGCCCGGCCTGTATGCCGTCGGCGAGACCGCCCACACCGGCCTGCACGGCGCCAACCGGCTGGCGAGCAACTCGCTGCTGGAGTGCGTCGTGCTCGGCCGCGGTTGCGCCTCCGACATCCTGTCGCAGCCCGAGCTCGACCCCGCGCCGCTGCCCGCCTGGGACGAGAGTCAGGTCGAGGATGCGGACGAGCAGGTGGTCATCGCCCACAACTGGGACGAGCTGCGGCTGCTGATGTGGAACTACGTCGGCATCGTGCGCACGACCAAGCGGCTGCAGCGGGCGCTGCACCGCATCGACCTGCTGCGCGCGGAGATCGACGACTACTACGCCAACTTCCGCGTCAGCCGCGACCTGCTGGAGCTGCGCAACCTGGTCGATTGCGCGGAGCTGATCGTGCGCTCGGCCCTGCTGCGGCATGAAAGCCGCGGGCTGCACTACAGCCGCGACTATCCGCGCACGCTGCCCGCCAGCCTGCCCACCGTGCTGGTGCGCAACGGCAATACGCGCTGAGCGGAGCGGGCGCCTGGCCTAGCGCTGTCTCGCCCGCAGCGCGCTGCGCGACTGCACGAATTCGAAGGCATGGGCGACCGCTTCCTTGATCGCGGCGTCGACGTCGTGGCGTTCCTGCTCGGTCAGGTAGAACGAGTAGTCCACGGCATGGCGGATGTAGCGCGGCGGCAGGCGGTTGAGCGCGACGCAGGCGACATCGGCCAGCAGCTCGGGCTCGCGGTGGATCTCGGGATACTGCGGCGCGGATTCCATCACCGCGGCGAACACTTCGCGTTCGTGGTGGTTGTAGAGCGAGGTGAAGTCCATGGGCGCGTCCTGCGGAGTGGCCGGGTTGGCCGGGATGACCGGGGATGGAGCGCAGCATCGCGCGCTCCGGCGCAAATGAAAAGCCCCCCGGCGACCCCTCGTTCGTGTGGGGCGTGAGGCTGGCATCGCGGTCCTGCGGCGACCCCCTCACCCTCGCCCTCTCCCCCTTCGGGGGCGAGGGGATGACCGGGGCGGTTGACGCTCTCACCCCGCGTGCGGAAAGAAGGGATGACCGGGGCGGTATGACTCTCTCGCCCCGCGCGCGGGGGAGGGGATGATCGCGGGCGGTATGACTCCCTCGCCCCGCGTGCGGGGAGAGGGTGGGGGTGAGGGGTCTTCCGCCGCCCTCAGGCGGCGCCGATGCCCGGCACCAGCGCACCGGCCGCCTGGCGGGCCTTGAGCTGGGCGGTGAAGTCCAGCATGCGGTCGATGCACCCCAGCGCCTGCGAGCGGATCGGCTCGTCGACGAAGATCTCCCCGCTGCCGTGCTCCAGGCAATCGACCAGCCCCTGCAGCCCATTCATCGCCATCCACGGGCAGTGCGCGCAGCTCTTGCAGGTCGCGCTGTTGCCGGCCGTCGGCGCCTCGATCAGCACCTTGCCGGGCGCCAGCTGGCGCATCGCATGCAGGATGCCGTTGTCGGTCGCGACGACATACTCGCGCGCGCTGCCCTCGACCACCGCCTTGATCAGCGCCGAGGTCGAGCCCACCACGTCCGCCTGCGCCACCACCGAGGCCGGCGACTCCGGATGGACCAGGATCATCGCGTCCGGATGCTGCTCGCGCAGCAGCTCCAGCTCCAGGCCCTTGAACTCGTCATGCACGATGCACGCGCCGTTCCACATCAGCATGTCGGCGCCGGTCTGCTCCTGGATGTAGCGGCCCAGGTGGCGATCCGGCGCCCACAGGATCTTCTCCCCGCGAGCCTTAAGCTCGCTGACGATCTCCAGCGCGCAGGAGCTGGTGACCATCCAGTCCGCGCGCGCCTTCACCGCGGCGCTGGTGTTGGCGTAGACGACCACGGTGCGGTCGGGGTGGGCATCGCAGAACGCCGCGAAGTCCTCGGCCGGGCAGCCCAGGTCCAGCGAGCAGGTGGCGTCCAGGTCGGGCATCAGCACGCGCTTCTCGGGGCCGAGGATCTTGGCGCTCTCGCCCATGAACTTCACGCCGGCCACGACCAGCGTCCGCGCCGCATGATCGCGCCCGAAGCGGGCCATTTCCAGCGAATCGGACACGATGCCGCCGGTCTCCCTGGCGAGGTCCTGCAGGTCGCCGTCCACGTAGTAGTGCGCCACCAGCACGGCGCCCTTGGCCTTGAGCAGTTCGGCGGCGCGGGCCTTCAGTTGCTGGCGCTGGCTGGGCGTCAGCGGCGCCGGCACCTTGGCCCAGGCATGGGCGGTGCAGGTGGCGCCTTGCGCGTCCTGGCGGGCGAAGTCGTAAAGAACCTGTTCCATAGGGCCGGAATTCTAGGTGTGACCGAAAAACCGGCTCGGCGGCATGCCGACCGTGCGGGTGACCATCGCGGTGAAGGCGCTGGCGCTGGCATAACCCAGCTCCGCGGCGATCACCTGCATCGGCTTGCGACGCGCGGCCAGGCGCAAGGCCTCGGCCAGCAGCGCCTGCTGCCGCCACTGGGCGTAGCTGCTGCCCAGCTCCTGCCGGAACAGCCGCGACACGGTGCGCGCGCTCGCGCCGACCTCGGCCGCCCAGTCGTCCAGGCTGGCGTGGCGCATGGGCTCGGCCAGCACCGCCTCGCACAGGCGGCGCAGGCGCTTGTCGGTCGGCAGCGCGACCCCCAGCTGCAGCGTCGGCGCGCGGCGCAGTTCGTCCAGGATCAACTGGCCGATCCAGGCCTCGCGGTCGGCGACGGCGTCGCCCGGCTCGACCTCGTCCCGGGCCAGTTGCACGGCCAGTTCCCGCAGCAGCGGCGAGACCTCCAGCACGCGGTTCGCGGCCCAGGCCGTGGCGTCCGCCGGCGGGTTCAGCAGGTAGAGCGTGCGCAGCTCGCAGCGCTCGACCGCCGTCACCGCATGGACCACGCCGGCCGGGATCCAGACCCCGCGCGAGGGGGGCACCAGGAAGGTGGCGCGGTCGGTGCTGACGCGCACGACACCGGTCACCGAGAAGACGAACTGGCCCCAGGTGTGGAAGTGCGCCTGGATGTCCATGTGCCCGTCCAGGCTGCGCGACTTGGCGCGCACCGGGCGCTCGGCGCTGGGCGCGTAGCGACGGGGATCGAGCGGCGGCAGGCTGGTCCGGCCGGGGGACTCGGGCAGCGGCGCCCGGGAGGCCCGGGACGCGTGGGGCGCGCGGGCCGCTCCGACGACGCCCGAAGGGCTGCCCCCAGGGGACGGACGGGATCGCGCCGAGGGGGCAGGGGGGGCGATGGCGGGGCGGGAGGGGTTCATGGCGGAAACTCGACAGAACTTGGCCGGCTATCGTAATTCCGTCGTGAAGGCCCTGTCACCATTTCGCCCATGAATTCCGCCACCACCACCGCCACCGCGGCCGCGCTCCCGTCGCTGAGCCCCGCGCAGAGCGCCAAGCGAGACATCCAGACCATTAGCCTGATCGGCCTGGCGCACGGCACCTCCCACTTCTTCCACATGCTGCTGCCGCCGCTGTTCCCGGTGTTCATGCGGGAATTCGGCCTGAGCTACTCCGAGCTGGGCCTGCTGGTGACGATCTTCTTCGTGATCTCCGGCGTGGGGCAGGCGCTGTCGGGCTTCCTGGTGGACAAGACCGGCGCGCGGCCGGTGCTGTTCGTCGCGCTGGGCTGCTTCGTGCTGGCCTCGCTGGCGGCGGGGACGGCGCAGGGCTTCGCCGGGCTGGCGCTGGCCGCCGCGCTCGCCGGCCTGGGCAATTCGCCCTTCCACCCGGTGGACTTCACCATCCTCAACAAGCGGGTGTCGCAGCAGCGGCTGGGCCATGCGTTCTCGGTGCACGGCATCACCGGCAACCTCGGCTGGGCGGTGGCGCCGGTGCTGCTGATCTCGATGCACGAGGCGACCGGCCAATGGCGGCTCGGCTACGCCGCGACGGCGGCCTGGGCGCTGTTCGTGATCGCCCTGCTGGCGTTCAAGCGCGACGCGATCGACGACAGCCAGGGCGCCTGGGGCCATGAGAAGGCCGGCGCGGCCAAGGCGCCGGTCGACGAGCATCCGATGGCCTTCCTGAAGCTGCCGTCGGTGTGGCTGTGCTTCTCGTTCTTCTTCTTCACGACCTCGGCGCTGAGCGCGATCCAGAGCTTCGCCTCGCCGGCGCTGTCGGCGATGTACGGCGTGAGCCTGGCCAGCACCGCCTTCGTGGTGACCGGCTACATGCTGGCGGGCGCGGCGGGGATGATCGTCGGCGGCTTCCTGGTGGCGAAGTCGCAGAACCTGGAGCGCAACATCGCCGGCGCGATGTTCGCCGCCGCCGCGCTGCTGGCGCTGACCGCCACCGGCTGGCTGCCCGCGACGGCGGCGCTGATCGCGGCGGCGACGGCCGGCTTCGGCACCGGCCTGGCGGGTCCGTCGCGCGACATGCTGATCAAGCGCGCCGCGCCCCCGGGCGCGACGGGACGCGTGTACGGCACCGTCTATTCGGGGCTGGATACCGGCTTCGCGGTGGCCGCGCCGATCTTCGGCGCGCTGATGGACCGCCACTGGAACAACGCGGTCTTCTTCGGCGCCTCGCTGGCGCTGCTGCTGGGCATCGGCGCGGCCAGCCTGGTCCGCAAGGGCCGCGGTTGATCGCCCACTGAGTTGATCAGGGCTGGGCAAGACCTGGCCCCGAACAGGGGCTTGCCCGGCGGTGTTCTACCCATAGTTGCCGCTCCCGAGGGCTTGACCGGGGCCGCGCCGCAACAGGGGACGAACGCCGGCTTGCAATGGCGGGGCTGCTCGCTACAGTGGTCCGCCATGGATCAGCACCGCACCGTCACCCGTCCCGCCGGTCACGTCCTCGTCGAGGCCCTGATCGAGCAAGGCATCACCGATGTCTTCGGCGTTCCTGGCGAGAGTTATCTCGCGGTCCTCGACGGCTTCCATGAGCATCGCGAGCGCATCCGCTTCGTGGCCTGCCGGCAGGAGGGCGGCGCCGCCTTCATGGCCGAGGCGCAGGGCAAGCTGACCGGCCGGCCCGGCATCTGCTTCGTGACGCGCGGCCCCGGCGCGACCAATGCCAGCATCGGCCTGCACACGGCCTTCCAGGACTCGACGCCGATGATCCTGTTCATCGGCCAAGTCGCCTCCGACCAGCGCGATCGCGAGGCCTTCCAGGAAGTCGATTACCGCCAGATGTTGGGCCCCGGCACGCTGGGCATGGCGAAATGGGTCGGCGAGGTGCAGGACCCGGCTCGCCTGCCCGAATACGTCGCCCGCGCCTTCCACACCGCGATGCAGGGCCGCCCCGGACCGGTCGTGCTGGTGCTGCCCGAGGACATGCTCACGCAGCCCACCGATGCACCGGTGCTGCCGCGCGCCAGGCCGGCCGTGGCCTGGCCCGCGCCGGCCGACCTGGTCGAGCTGCAGGCGCGGCTGGAGGCGGCGCAGCGGCCCTTCGTCATCGCCGGCGGCGGCGGCTGGACGCCGCAGGCCTGCGCCGCGCTGCAGGACTTCGCCCAGGCCTGGCAGCTGCCCGTGGGCTGCGCCTTCCGCTTCCAGGACCTCTACGACAACCGCGACCCGCTGTATGCGGGCGATGTCGGCATCGGCATCAATCCGGCGCTGGCCCGGCGCATCGCCGAGTCCGACCTGATCCTCGCGATCGGCCCGCGGCTGGGCGAGATGACGACCGGCGGCTACACGCTGCTGAAGGCGCCGCGCCCGGCGCAGCAACTGGTCCACATCCATGCGGGGCCCGAGGAACTGGGCCGTGTCTACGCGGCCGACCAGATGATCCAGGCCAGCATGAGCGGCGCCGCGCTGGCCCTGCAGCAGCTGCGGCCGCCGGGCGGCCATGCGGAGCTGCCGTGGCTGGAGTGGACCCGCGAGGCGCGCGCCGACTACCAGCGCAACCAGCAGGCGCTGCCGGTCGGGCCGATGGACCTGGCGGAGGTGATGCACCTGCTGGATCGCCTGCTGCCCGCCGAGACCATCTTCACCAACGGCGCCGGCAACTACAGCGGCTGGCTGCATCGCTTCCATCGCTACACCGCGCTGCATCAAGGGGGCCGCACGCAGCTCGCGCCGACCAGTGGCGCGATGGGTTACGGCTTCCCGGCGGCGGTCGCCGCGGCGCTGCTGCAGCGCGAGCGCTGGGTCGTCAACATCGCCGGCGACGGCGATTTCCTGATGACCGGCCAGGAGATGTCGACCGCCATGGCCCACGGGGCGCGCCGGCTGATCTGCGTCGTCGTCGACAACGGCAGCTACGGCACGATCCGCATGCACCAGGAGCGCGAATACCCCGGCCGCGTCAGCGGCAGCGACCTGCACAACCCCGACTTCGCCGCCCTGGCCCGCGCCTACGGCTGGCAGGCCCACAGCGCCTCGCGCACCGAGGAGGTGGAACCCGCGCTGAGAGCGGCCATCGCCGCGCAGGTGCCGACGCTGCTCCACCTGAAGCTGCCGGTGGAGATCTCCACCAGCCGCGCCACGCTCAGCAGCATCCGGGAGGCGGCGATCAAGCGCCTGGGCCACTGACGGAGAATGCACGGATGTCCGCATCCGCCATCCCCTTCGCCCTGCGCGGCGACTTCATCGAACTCGACAAGCTGCTCAAGGCCACCGCGCTGACCGGCAGCGGCGGCGAGGCCCGGCACTTCATCGCCGAGGGCCAGGTCCGCGTCGACGGCCAGGTCGAGCTGCGCAAGACCGCCAAGATCCGTGCCGGCCAGGTGGTCGAGTTCAACGGCCAGCGCGTCGAGGTGTTGCCGCCCGCCTGAGCCTGAGCCGGAGCGAGACTGCGCGCCCGCCTGATGACGACCGCGACGAGCCGGCGTTGAAGACCGCGCCGATGATCGCCCCAATGACCGCATCGATGATCGAACCCTTCCAGGAGTGACCCGATGACCAGCCCCAGCGCTTCCAGCCGTGCCGCAATCCGTTTCTCCACCTGCGACCTCTGCGACTCGCTGAAGTCGGACAGCAGTGGCGCCACCCGTTGGCTGCCCGGCAGCCTGTACCGCAGCTACGGCGGACAGGCGCGCTTCGCCGGGCCGGTGGCGACGGTGCGCTGCCTGGACGACAACACGCCGGTGAAGGCGGCCGTCGAGAGCTTCGGGGCCGGCCGCGTGCTGGTGGTCGATGGCGGCGCGTCGCTGCGGCGCGCGCTGGTGGGCGGGAACCTGGCCGCCAGCGCCGCGAAGAACGGCTGGGCCGGCGTGCTGGTGCATGGCGCGGTACGTGACCTCGAGGAACTGCGCGCAGCGGCCGTGGGCATCTTTGCGCTCGGCCATGTTCCGATGCCCACCGAGCGCCGCGAGCCGGGGCTCGCCGACCTGCCGGTGCAGATCGAGGGCGTGTGGATCCGTCCAGGCGACTGGCTCTACGCCGACGAGGACGGCGTCGTCATCACGCCCAGCGCGGTGCATCCCGCCGGCTGAGCGACCCGCGACCGCGGCGTCTTCAGCGACTGCAACGACTGCTACGGCCGTTACGGCTGCTGTGATCGGGGCAACCCCGGCGACTGGTGCACCTGCCGCCGGCTCACGCGGCGGCGTCGTGCACCGCCATCCAACCCGGCAGGGCCTCGGGCGCCATCGGCCGGCCGAACAGCCAGCCCTGCGCCGCGTCGCAGCCCATCGTCAGCAGCAGGTCGCGCTGGCCGGCGGTCTCCACGCCTTCCGCGACCACCGTCAGCCCGAGCGAACGACCGATGCCGATCACGGCGCTGGACAGCGCGCGGTCGTCGGCATCCTGCTCCAGGTCGCGCACGAAGCTCTTGTCCAGCTTGAGCTCCGTCACCGGCAAGCGCTTGAGGTAGCTCAGGCTGGAGTAACCGGTGCCGAAGTCGTCCACCGACACGCCCACGCCCATCTCATGGAGCTGCTGCAGCTGCGCGCGCGGGCGGCTGGTGTCGTCGAGCATCAGCCGCTCGGTGACCTCCAGCGTCAGGTCGCTCGCCGCCAGGCCGTGCCGCGCCAGCAGCGCCCGCGCATGCGCCGCGACGTCATCCTGGTGGAAGCGCTGCGGCGACACGTTGACCGACAGGCCGGGGACGTCGACGCCCTGGGCCCGCCAGCGCGCCAGCTGGGCGCAGGACTGCTCCAGCACCCAGGCGTCCAGCGCGTTGATCAGGCCGCTCTCCTCGGCGACCGGGATGAAGCGGTCCGGCGGCACCCAGCCGCGCTCGGCATCGTGCCAGCGCAGCAGGGCCTCGACCCCGACCAGCCGGCGATCGCTCAGCCGGATCTTGGGCTGGAAGTGCAGCTGCAGCAGCCCCTGGGACAACGCGTGGCGTAGCGCCGCCTCGATGTCCAGCCGCTCGTCCAGCGCCTGGTTCATCGCCCGCAGGAAGAAGCGCGCGCAATCGCGGCCGGCGCGCTTGGCCTCGTACATCGCGATGTCGGCGTTCTTGAGCAGCTGGTCGAGGTCCTGGCCGTCCTTGGGAAAGCCGCAGACGCCGATGCTGGCCGTCATCTGCACCCGGGCATGGCTGCCGTCGAGCGGGATCGGCGCCTCCAGCACCGCGCGCAGCTTGTCGGCGACATGCATCGCGTCCTCGACGGTGCAGCCCGGCAGCAGCGCGACGAACTCGTCGCCGCCCAGCCGCGCCAGCGTGTCGCTGTCGCGCAGCGCCCCCGACAGGCGCTTGGAGATGTGCTTGAGCACCTGGTCGCCGACCGCGTGCCCGAGCGAGTCGTTGACCGTCTTGAAGCGGTCGATGTCCAGCAGCAGCAGCGCGGCGGGCGACTCGCTGCGCAGCGCCAGCAGCAGTGCCTGGCGCGCCCGGTCGGCCAGCAGCGTGCGGTTGGGCAGGCCGGTGACGCCGTCGAAGTAGGCCAGGCGTTCGATCTCGCGCTGGTGCCGGTCATGCATGAAGGCGATCTGGCACAGCTGGGCGCAGGCCTGCACCATGCGGCGATGGAAGGGCGCGGCGGCGCGCGGTTCGCGGTAGTACAGGGCGAAGGTGGCGACGACCTGGTCCGTCCCCAGCAGGATGGGCGTCGACCAGCAGGCGGCCAGGCCGTGCGGCAATGCCAGTTCGCGGAAATCGGCCCAGAGCGGGTCGCTGGCGATGTCGGTGACCTCGACCGGCTGTCGGCGCCAGGCGGCGGTGCCGCAGGAGCCCGCCCGCGGGCCGATCGAGAAGCCCTCCAGGGCGCCGCTGAAGGAGGTGGGCAGGCTGGGCGCCGCCAGCGGATGGACCCGGCCGTCCTCGTCGACCGAGAGCACCGAGCAGATCACCTCCGGCGCCAAGGTCTCGACGCCGCGGCACAGCAGGTCCATCACCGCGGCCAGCGGACGGCCCAGGGCCACCGCTTCCAGCACGTCGCGCTGGAGGTGGTCGATGGAGGCCTGCTCATCGGTTCTTGTCGCGTGCTGTTCCCGCATCGCTGCTCCCTGTAGCCCCGGCGAGCATGGCAGGGAAGCGGCGTCGCTTCAAGAGCGCCGGCGGGCGGGGTGGCGGCGGCCCGGGGGGACGGTCGTGGATGAATGCGCGGGCGGCCCGCCGTGGCCGGGTCAGCGCAGCACGTCGAGCAGCCGGTCCAGGCCGCCGTCGTTGATGGCGACCATCGCCTGCTCGCGCACCTTGGGTTTGGCGTGGTACGCGACCGACAGGCCGGCGGCGCCCATCATCGGCAGGTCGTTGGCGCCGTCGCCCACGGCGATGCACTGCGCGGGCGTGGCGCCGATGCGCTCGGCGCAGGCCAGCATCATGCGGCGCTTCTCCTCGCCGTCGCAGATGTCGCCCCAGTCCTGCATCACCAGGCCGCCGGTCAGCGCGCCGTCGACGATCTCCAGCTCGTTGCTGCGGACGAAGTCCATGCCGAGCTCGCCCGCGACGAAGCGGGTGAAGTAGGTGAAGCCGCCCGACACCAGCACCAGCTTCAGGCCCGCCGCCTTCAGCGCGGCGCAGAGTTCGCGCGCACCGGGATTGAATCTCAGCCGGTCGCGCAGCACCTGGGCCAGGGCGTCCTCGCCGACGCCCTTGAGCAGCGCCAGCCGGCGGCGCAGGCTGTCCTTGAAGTCGGTGATCTCGCCCCGCATCGCGGCTTCGGTGATCGCGGCGACTTCGGCCTTGCGGCCCGCGGCCGCGGCGATCTCGTCGATGCATTCGATCGTGATCAGCGTGGAGTCCATGTCGAAGGCGGCGAGCTTGAAGTCGCGCAGCGCCAGCGGCGCGGTGAAGCCCTGCAGGACGAGCGGGGACAGCGGGGCGGTGGAGGTCGACGAGGAGGTCATGCGGGCAGGGCGGCGAGTGGGGCGAGCGGGGCGAGGGGACGAATGGGGCAGGCGGCGCTGCGGAAGGTCCCCGTCGGCGATCAGGACGACCAGCCAGCGGGGACGGGCGGGAGCTTAGCGCACTCGCCGGGGCGGGCCTCAATGCGCATGGGCCGTGGCGTAGCTCGCCGCGCGAGCGGCGGTCGCCCGGAACGATGTCGGCAGCCTGTCGGACCGCTGCCAGCCGCCGCGCTGCGTGGCGTACGCGGTTGCCCGCTCCGCGACGCCGGGAAGGTCGCCATCCACCATGGGCTCGGGCCACAGCCAGTTCTCGAGCTTGAGCCGCTCGACACGCGCCAATGCCCGGTCGTTGCTGACCAAGGTGGCCCCCAGGGCGATGGCATGGCAGGCGATGAGCGTATCGAGCCGCGACAGCGGCGCGCCGCAGCGCAGCAGGGCGGCACGCTCGAGGGCGTAGACCTCCGCGAAGCAGAGCTCCTTGTCGATGTATTCGACGCGCACGCGCCGCTTCAGTTCAAGGAATCGAGCCTCCTTGTGGATGGACGGCGACTTGGCAAAGCCCGCCCGCGTCTCCGCGTCGACGATGACGCTGATGGCGAGATGGCCGTCGAGTTCCCTCAGGCGCTGCTCGCAGAGGTCGCGCCGCGCCGTGCCGGGACGATCGATCAAGGCGCTGACGATGTTGGAGTCCAGCATGTAGAGCGATTCAGCACTTCGCATGATTGGCCTCCCATTCCCGAAACCGGGCTTGGCGGATCCGGTCGGCCTGCGCGTGGTCGCCCCAATCGTCGACGCCCAGGACACGCCACCTCACCGGTTTGCCATAGTTTTCCGGGAGATAGGGGCAGGTGTTGCAGTCCTCCTGCGCGTGCAGGGCCACTCGATCGCGTCGATGATCCTCGCGCACTTGCTGGCAGAACCAGTCCGGACCGACGTCCAGATAGTCGGGGGGCAGATGCGTGCACGCCAGGCATCGGGATGCGTTGGCCAGGCCGCGGTATTTGGCCGCGATCTCCGCGTCCCTGGCCGCGTAAACGGCGTCAATGTCCTCTTCGTCCTCGTCGATCGTCACAGTCATTGCTTCCATCGGCATCTCCCGCAGTTGAGAAGCCGTCAGTCTAGGAAGCGGTTCCACCGGGGTCACTGACCCGGACTCGTGGACCTGCCCGACGCCTGCCAGCAGTTCGAGCAGGTCCCGATCACGCCTGCGCGACCGGCGCGCCCAACAGTCGCAGCACCTCGCGCACCGCCTGCGCGCGGTCCTTGGGATCGGTCAGCGCCTTGTCGATGCGCAGCTTCTCGTTGCCCACCAGCTTGATGTTGCGGTTCTTCTGCACCAGCTCGATCACGCGCATCGGATCGATCGGCGGATTGGGCCGGAAGTTGATGTTGATGACGCTGGGCGCCGCGTCGATCTTCATCACGCCGTAGGGCTTGGCCAGCACCCGCAGCCGGTGCGTGTCGAACAGCGTCTGCCCCTGCGCCGGCAGCTTGCCGAAGCGGTCGGTGATCTCCTCCAGCATCGCGTCGATCTGCTCGGCGCGGTCCGCCGTGGCCAGCCGCTTGTACAGCGACAGCCGCTGATGCACGTCGCCGCAATAGGCGTCGGGCAGCAGCGCGGGCGCGTGCAGGTTGATCTCGGTCGTCGCCGACAGCGGGCTGAGCAGGTCCGGCTCGCGCCCGGCCTTGAGCGATCGCACCGCCTCGGACAGCATCTCGTTGTAGAGCTGGAAGCCGACCTCCATCATGTTGCCGCTCTGGTGCTCGCCCAGCACCTCGCCGGCGCCGCGGATCTCCAGGTCGTGCATCGCCAGGTAGAAGCCCGAGCCCAGTTCCTCCATCGCCTGGATCGCTTCGAGCCGCTGCGCCGCCTGCTTGGTCAGGCCCTCGATGTCGGGGACCATCAGGTAGGCATAGGCCTGGTGGTGCGAGCGCCCGACGCGGCCGCGCAGCTGGTGCAGTTGCGCCAGGCCGAACTTGTCGGCGCGGCTGATGACGATGGTGTTGGCCGAGGGCACGTCGATGCCGGTCTCGATGATGGTCGAGCACAGCAGCAGGTTGTGCTTGCCGCCGACGAACTCGCGCATCACGCGTTCCAGCTCGCGCTCGGGCATCTGGCCGTGGGCGACGACGATGCGCGCCTCGGGCAGCAGCTCCTGCAGCTTCATGCGGCGGTTCTCGATGGTCTCGACCTCGTTGTGCAGGAAGTAGACCTGGCCGCCGCGCTTGAGCTCGCGCAGCACCGCCTCGCGGATGGTGCCGCTGGTCTCGCTGCGCACGAAGGTCTTGATCGCCAGGCGCCGCTGCGGCGCGGTGGCGATGACGCTCAGGTCGCGCAGGCCCTCCAGCGCCATGCCCAGCGTGCGCGGGATCGGCGTGGCGGTCAGCGTCAGCACGTCGACCTCGGCGCGCATGGCCTTCATCGCCTCCTTGTGGCGCACGCCGAAGCGGTGCTCCTCGTCGATGACGAGCAGGCCCAGGCGCTTGAACTTCACGTCGGCCGAGAGCAGCTTGTGCGTGCCGATGACGATGTCGATCGAGCCGTCGGCCAGGCCCTCCATCGCCGCCTTGATCTCCTTGGCGGAGCGGAAGCGGCTCATCTCGGCGACCTTGACCGGCCACTTGCCGAAACGGTCGGCGATGTTCTGGTAATGCTGCTCGGCCAGCAGCGTGGTCGGCGCGAGCAGCGCCACCTGCTTGCCGCCCATCACCGCGACGAAGGCCGCGCGCAGCGCGACCTCGGTCTTGCCGAAGCCGACGTCGCCGCACACCAGCCGGTCCATCGGCTTGGGGCTGATCATGTCCTGGATGACGGCGTGGATCGCGGCGCGCTGGTCGGGCGTCTCCTCGAAGCCGAAGCTCGCGGCGAAGGCCTCGTAGTCGTGCGGCGAGTAGCGGAACGCATGGCCCTCGCGCGCGGCGCGGCGGGCGTAGAGGTTGAGCAGCTCGGCGGCGGTGTCGCGCACCTGCTCCGCGGCCTTGCGCTTGGCCTTGTCCCACTGGCCGGAGCCCAGCTTGTGCAGCGGCGCCTCTTCCGCGCTGACGCCGGTGTAGCGGCTGATCAGGTGCAGTTGCGCGACCGGCACGTAGAGCGTGGCCTTGTCGGCGTACTCCAGGTGCAGGAACTCGCTGGGGCCATCGCCAAGATCGATGTTGATCAGGCCCAGATAGCGGCCGATGCCGTGGTTGGTGTGCACCACCGGGTCGCCGACCTTCAGCTCCGACAGGTCCTTGATCAGCGCGTTGACGTCGCTGACCTGCTCCTGCTTGCGGCGCCGGCGCGTGGTGGGCGTCGTTGCGAACAGCTCGGTCTCGGTGAAGAGCTGGATCTGGCAGCCCGCGTCGGGCTCGTTCCAGAAGAAGCCCGCGGCCAGCGGGGCCGCGGTGATCGCGAAGCGCTCGTCGACGTTGGCTTCGAATTCGGCGAGGTCCTTCACCGACGGCGGATCGATCCGGTTGTCGCGCAGCAACTCGAGCAGGCTCTCGCGGCGGCCCTCGCTCTCGGCCAGCAGCAGCACGCGGAACTTCGTGTCCTTCAGATGGGCCGCCAGGCGCGCCAGCGGCTCCTGCGCGCCGCGCTCGACGCTGACGTCGGGCAGGGGCCGCGCGTAGTCGACCGCGTCCTGGCCGCGCACCGACAGCACCGCATGCCGGTGCGTGGCGATGAAGAAGTCCTCGGGGCGCAGGAAGATTTCCTCGGGCGGCAGGATGGGCCGGTCCGGGTCGTGCTGCAGGAAGCGGTGGCGCTCGCGGGTGTCGGTCCAGAAGCGCTGCAGCGCCTCGTCGACCTCGCCGTGCAGCGCCAGGCCGGCCTCGGCGGGCAGGTAGTCGAAGACGCTGGCGACCTCGTCGAAGAACAGCGGCAGGTAGTACTCGATGCCGGCGGTGGCCAGCCCGGTGTCGATGTCCTTGTAGATGCGCGACTTGGTCGGATCGCCGTCCATCTTCTCGCGCCAGCGCGCGCGGAAGGCCTTGCGCGAACTCTCGTCCATCGGGAACTCGCGCCCGGGCAGCAGGCGCACCTCCGGCACCGGATAGAGCGAGCGCTGCGAGTCCGGATCGAACACGCGGATCGAGTCGACCTCGTCGCCGAACAGGTCGACGCGGTAGGGCACCGGCGAGCCCATCGGGTAGAGGTCGATCAGGCCGCCGCGCACGGCGTACTCGCCGGGCGAAACCACCTGGCTGACATGCTGGTAGCCACCCAGCGTCAGCTGCTGCTTCAGGCCAGCCTCGTCCAGGCGCTGCTTCTGGCGGAAGTTGAAGGTCGTCGCCGCCAGGAAGGACGGCGGCGCGAGCCGGGTGAGGGCGGTGGTCGCGGGCAGCAGCACGACGTCCAGGTCGCGCTCGGCCACCGGCTTGCCGCCGGCCTGCAGCAGCCGCCACAGCGTGGCCAGGCGCTCGGAGATCAGGTCCTGGTGCGGGCTGAAGCTGTCATAGGGCAGGGTTTCCCAGTCCGGGAACACGGCCACGCGCAGCTCGGGCGCGAAGAACTTGAGCTCGTCCTCCAGGCGCTGCGTGTCGCCGGGCTCGGCGGTGACGATCACCGTCAGGCGCCCGGCGGCCAGCTGCTGCCGCGCGAAGCGGGCGAGCAGCAGCGCGTCGGCGGAGCCGGTGGGGCGGGGCAGGGTGAAGCGTTTGCCGGGGGAGATCGTGGACAGCTGCATGGCGCACAAATGAGGACAGCCCCGGAAGGGGCTCGCCGGAATTGTAGGGAGGGCGCGGCGACACGCGATGTCAGGAGCGCGAGGTGGTCCGCCGGCGTCGCTGGATGCCGAGCAGTCGGCATGCCCGGCATCGGGGCGAAGACCGGCGCCAGCGCCGCGACCCCGTCGGCGACCATGCTGGCAAACGCTCAGCCGGCCGGCGTGATCGGGATCGCCCGGCGCATGGCGCGCATCGTCGCTGGCGTGTCCAGGCTGCGCGCGCGCAGCTGGCCGCAGCCGCCGTCGACGTCCTGCCCGGCGGAATCGCGCAGCTTGGTCAGTACGCCGCGCTGGTGCAGGCGACGGGCGATGTCGCGCGCCTTGTCCCAGTCCGGGCGCTGGAAGGGCAGCTCGGGCACGCTGTTGTAGGGAATCATGTTGAGCACGCCGTAGCGACCCCGCAGCAGCTCGACGATGCCGTCGAGCTCGTCCTCGCCGTCGTTGACGCCTTCGAGCAGCGTCCACTGGTACTGGATCGGGTAGCCGGTCGCCCGGGCGTAACGCTCGCCGGCCTCGACGAGCTCGCGCGGCGTCAGCCGCGGCGCGCGCGGCAGCAGTTCCTGCCGCAGCGCCGCCTTGGTCGTGTGCAGAGACAGCGCCAGCGCCGGCTTCACCGGCCCGGCGCCCAAGCGCTCGAACGCGCGTGGATCGCCGACCGTCGAGAACACCAGCTGCTTGTGGCCGATGTTCCCTTCCGTGCCGAGCAGCTCGATCGCCTCGAGCACCGCGTCCAGGTTGTGCGACGGCTCGCCCATGCCCATGAAGACGACCTTCTTCACCACGCGCTCGCGCCGCGCCAGCGCCACCTGGGCGACGATCTCGGCGCTGGTGACCTGGCGCAGCAACCCGTCCTTGCCGGTCATGCAGAAGCGGCAGCCCACCGCGCAGCCGACCTGGCTGGAGACGCACAGGCCGTCGCGCGGCAGCAGCACGCTCTCGACGGTCTGGCCGTCGCGCAGTCCGACCAGCAGGCGCGCGGAGCCGTCCTCGCCGGGATGGCGCTCGAGCAGCGTCGCCAGGCCGTGGAGCTCGTCCATCAGCGCCGGCAGCGCCTCGCGCACCGCTTGCGGCAGGTAGTGCTCCAGCTTGCGCCGACCCTCGGTCAGCGGCCGGGCCTGGACCCAGTGGCGCAGCACGCGGCCCACATGGGCGTCATTGGCGCCCAGCGCGGTGAGGCGGCGTCGGAGGTCGGCGATGGCGAGCACGGAAATCGGATCCGGGAAGGGCGAAGGGCCGGATTTTCGCCGATCGGTCCAGGCGGGCGCCGCTCCCTACAATCGCGCCCCATGAGTTCCTTCCCGATCGGCCCCGCGGGGATGCAGCCGCGCTGCTTCGCGCTGGTGCCCGCCGCGGGCGTCGGCAGCCGCTCCGGCGCCGACCGTCCCAAGCAGTACGTCCCGCTCGCCGGCCAGGCGCTGATCGCCCACACGCTGCAGGCGCTGGGCGCGGTGGCCCGGATCGACGCCACCCTGGTCGTGCTGTCGCCCGAGGACGACCAGTTCGAGGCCGCCGTGCCCGGCTTCGCGGGCGAGCGCGGCTGGGTCGCCCGCACCGGCGGCGCCACGCGCGCCGAGACCGTCGCCGCCGGCCTGTCGGCGCTGCGCGAGCGCGGCGTGCAGCCGCACGACTGGGTGCTGGTGCATGACGCCGCCCGCTGCCTGCTGCGGCCCGAATGGGTCGACGCGCTGATCGATGCCTGCGCCGACGACGAGGTCGGCGGCCTGCTCGCGCTGCCCGTCGCCGACACGCTCAAGGACGCCGCCGCCGCGGACGGTGCGGCCCGCGTCGCCGCCACCGTCGATCGCCGCGGCAAGTGGTCCGCGCAGACGCCGCAGATGTTCCGGCTGGGCCTGCTCGCGCCGGCGCTGGCCGGGCCGCTGGACGGCGTCACCGACGAGGCCAGCGCGGTCGAGGCGCTGGGCCACGCGCCGCGCCTGGTCGAGGCCTCGATGGAGAACTTCAAGGTCACCTATCCCGCCGACTTCGCGTTGGCCGAACGCCTGCTGAGGAGCCGCGCATGACGGTCGAATCCGATGACGACATCCAGGGCCTGAAGGCCGTCGGCGAAGCCGTCGCCACCGTGCTGCGCCGCATGCTGGACGCGATCCGCCCCGGCATGACCACCCGCGAGCTCGACGACATGGGCGCCCGCTGGCTGGAGGACTTCGGTGCCCGGTCCGCGCCGCGCGTCATGTACGACTTCCCCGGCGCCACCTGCATCAGCATCAACGAGCAGGCCGCGCACGGCATTCCCGGTGATCGCGTCATCCAGAAGGGCGACGTCGTCAACGTGGACGTGTCGGCCGAGATGAACGGCTACTTCGGCGACACCGGCGGCACGCGCATCGTCCCGCCGACGACGCCGACCAAGACGCAACTGGTCTTCGCGGCGCAGTACGCGCTGGAGCAGGCGATGAAGGAAGTGAAGCCGGGCGCGCGGCTCAACCGCATCGGCCATGCGATCGAGCGGGTGGCCAAGGCGCACAAGTTCAAGATCATCGAGAACCTGTGCAGCCACGGCGTCGGCCGCTCGCTGCACGAGGAGCCCAAGACCATCCCCGGCTACTACGACCCGAACGACACGCGCATCCTGGAGGAAGGCATGGTCATCACCATCGAGCCCTTCCTCTCGACCAAGAGCCGCTGGGTCGACGAGGAGGCCGACGGCTGGACGCTGTCCGGCGTCAAGGGCAACCTCTCCGCGCAGTTCGAGCACACGATGATCGTGACCCGCAACGGGCCGCTGGTCGTCACGAACGCGCTGCCGCACTGATCCGGGCGCCGCGCGCCTCCCGCAGAACCGCAAACCCCGCTGACTCCGCAGCTTCGCATCCACGCCATGGCTTTGAACCTCCGCATCGGTGAGGGCTGGGACACCCACCAGCTCGTCGCCGGCCGCCCGCTGATCCTCGGCGGCATCACCATCCCGCACACGCACGGCCTGCTGGGCCATTCGGACGCGGACGCGCTCGCGCACGCGATCACCGACGCATTGCTCGGCGCCGCCGCGCTGGGCGACATCGGCAAGCTCTTCCCTGACACCGCCGCCGAGTTCAAGGGAGCGGATTCGATGGTGCTGCTCGCGGAGGCCTACCGCCGCGTGAAGGCGCTGGGCTGGGTCATCGGCAACGTCGACACGACCATCGTGGCGCAGCAGCCCAAGATGGCGCCGCACATCCCGGCGATGCGCGAGCGGCTGGCGCAGGTGCTGGGCATCGATGCCGGCCAGATCAACGTGAAGGCCAAGACGGCCGAGAAGATGGGCCCCGTCGGCGAGCTCAAGGCCATCGAGGCGCGCGCGGTCTGCCTGCTGGTGCGCGACGCCTGAAGACCTTCACCCCCGTTCTTTCCAGCCAGCGCGCGAAGGAGCCGGCGGTGGGGCGGCATGTCACGGCGTCCTGACATGGTTCGACAGCGGCTGGCCCAGAATCGGGTCATGAACGACACCGCCATCACCGTCCTCCTGGCGACGCCCGACGCCGCGACTTATCGCCATCTGCGCGTGGCCAGCGGCCTCAGCGACAAGTCCGCTGAAGCGGTCGCGCAGGGCCTGCCCAACACGCTTTTCGCGGTCCAGTTGCTCGACGCGGGCGGACAACCGGTCGCGATGGGCCGCGTCATCGGCGACGGCGGTTGCTTCTATCAGGTCTGCGACATCGCGGTCCTGCCCGCGCATCAGGGGCGCGGGCTGGGCAAGCGGATCATGACCGAGATCCGCCGCTGGCTTGATGCCCATGTGCCCCAAGGCGGCTACGTGAGCCTGATCGCGGACGGCGATGCCCAGCACCTCTACGCGAAATTCGGCTTCAAGCCGACAGCACCTGTCTCGATCGGCATGGCGCTCTCGCGCCGCTGAGACGGCGGGGACCGCCGCCGCTTGTCTCAGACGCTGGCGCGCTTGAGCCGCAGCTGCGCGACGAAGCCGCTGTCGTCGGCGTTGGACAGGCGCAGGTGCGCGCCCAGGCGCTGCACCGACTTCTCGACGATCGCCAGCCCCAGCCCCGCGCCGGTCGCGGCGGTGCGGGCGGTGTCGCCGCGATAGAACGGGGTCGTCAGCTTGGACAGCTTGTCCGGCGGCACGCCCGGACCATGATCGCGCACCGTCAGCAGCACCCAGGCGCTGTCGGCTTCGGCGGTGACGTCCACGCGCGCGGGCTCGTCGCCGTGATGGCCGTAGCGGCGCGCGTTCTCGAAGAGGTTGAGCAGGATGCGGCCCAGCTCGGTCGGGTCGGTCCAGATGCGCAGCGCCGCGGACAACCGCACGCTGATCACGATCTGCTGCGGGTCGCGGAAGCCCTGCGCCTCGCGCTCGACCAGCTCGCGCAGGTTGAGCGCCTGCAGCTGCAGCTCGCTGGGCCGCGCGTAGTCCATGAACTTGTTGATGATCGCGTCGAGCTGGTCGATGTCCTGCGCGATGTAGGTCCGCGCCTGCTCGTCGTTGACGCTCATCTCGGCCTCGAGCCGCAGGCGCGCCAGCGGCGTGCGCAGGTCATGCGAGATGCCCGCCAGCATCACGCTGCGGTCCTCTTCCATCTTGGCCAGCTCGCGCGCCATTCGGTTGAAGCCCATGTTGACCTCGCGGATCTCGCTGGTCAGCGTGCTCTCGTCCAGGCGCGAGTCGTACTCGCCCTCGCGGATGCGGCTGGCGGCGATGGACAGCTCGCGCAGCGGCTGGTTGATCAGCCGCGCGATCGCGGCCGCGCCCAGCAGCGACGCGCCCAGCGCGATCGCGATCCACCACCAGTTGCTGGAGATGTTGGCCTGCAGCGGCGCGGGATTGGTCTGCAGCCAGAACTGGTCGGGCCCGACGTCGAATCGCACCCACAGCCCCGGCACGCCGTTCAGGCCGCTGGCCAGCACGGTCTGCGGCCCCAGCCGCGAGACCAGTTCCTTGCGCAGGCGCTGCGCGAAGGGGGAGTTCTCATAAGGGAGCCAGCGGTCGGTGGCCTCGGCCACCTCGACCGATACCGCCTCGCTGCGCGCGATCGACTTGACCACCGCGACCCGGTTGATCGCGTCGGTGCTGGAGAGCGCCACCCGCGACAGGTTCACCAGGCCGGCCAGCTGCTGCGCGGCCTCGAGCGCCTTCGGTTCGGCCTCCAGGGCCTTGAAGGTCTGCTGCCAGGCCAGCACGCCCGCGGCCAGCAGCAGCGCCAGCAGCGCGAAGGTGCGCCAGAACAGGTTGAGCGCCAGACGGGGAGGGGTCACGGGAATCGACGGCATTCAAGGGCTCGGCCGTCGGCCGTCGCCGGCCTCCGGACTTGCGCACGCGGCGCGGCGGGCGGGCGGCCGATCAGGCCGCCTCGTCGGGCACGAAGACGTAGCCCACGCCCCAGACGGTCTGGATGAAGCGCGGTTGCGCCGGGTCCTCTTCCAGCAGCTTGCGCAGGCGCGAGACCTGCACGTCCAGGCTGCGGTCGAAGGGCTCGAACTCCCGGCCGCGGGCCAGCATCGCCAGCTTGTCGCGCGACAGCGGTTGGCGCGGATGCCGCACCAGCGCCTTCAGCATCGAGAACTCGCCGGTGGTCAGCGGCACCGGCTCGCCGTTCTTGGCCAGGCGGCGCAGCGCCAGGTCGAACTCGAACGGGCCGAACTGGACCGTCATCGGTTCCTTGGACGGCGCGCCCGGGGCTTCCGGCGGCGGGCGACGGCGCAGCACTGCGTTGATGCGGGCCAGCAGTTCGCGGGGGTTGAAGGGCTTGGCCAGGTAGTCGTCGGCACCGACTTCCAGACCGACGATGCGGTCCACTTCCTCGACCTTGGCGGTCAGCATGATGATCGGCGTGTTGTCGCCCGCGGCGCGCAGCCGGCGGCAGATCGACAGGCCGTCCTCGCCCGGGAGCATCAGGTCCAGGACGATCAGGTCCACTGTCTCGCGGGTGAGCTGCTTGTTCAGCGCCTTGCTGTCCTCGGCCAGCAGGACCTCGAAGCCTTCCTGGGCGAGATAACGGCGCAGCAGGTCGCGGATGCGGGCATCGTCGTCCACGACCAGGATGCGGTTAGGGCGGGTTGTGCTTTGCATGGCGGCCACTCCGGAATTTGTAACAGCGGCACTGTAAGGGCAGTTTTCCCGCCTGTTTGCGGGATGCAGCAGTCCTTACTGGATGGTTACATCTTTTGTAACAGCGCCGTGGAGACCTCACAAGAGGTGGGTCGAATGGCCCAAAAGAGGGCCAAAAGAGAGGTGTAGCGCCGGTCAACCGTGACGGTTTCCTCACCCGTTATGCTGGCCTCCCCGAGGACTCTCCGTAGGAACCCGAATGATCCGAACCTCCAAGACGCTGACCAGTGCCCTGATCGCCGCCGGCGCGATCGCCCTGGTGCCAGCAGTTTCGAACGCCGAACCTGCGAAGACCGACGTCCTGGCGCTGAGCGCCTCCGCCACCACCGAGGTGGCCCGCGACCTGCTCCAGCTGCGCTTCTCCACGACGCGCGAGGGCAAGGAGGCCGCGGCGGTCCAGAACGAGCTCAAGCAGGCGCTGGACGCCGCGCTGGCCGAGGCCCGCAAGATCGCCAAGCCGGGCCAGGTCGACCTGCAGGCCGGCAACCTGTCCGTCTATCCGCGCTACGGCCAGGTCAAGCCGGGCACGAGCGGCTCGCCGCAGATCACCGGCTGGCAGGGCAGCGTGGAACTGCTGGTGCAGGGGCGTGACATGGAAGCCATCTCCAAGCTGAGCGGTCGCATCCAGTCGCTGGCCATCGCCAACGTGAGCTACGGGTTGTCGCGCGAGGCGCGCGAGAAGGCCGAGAACGAGGTGGTGTCCCAGGCGATCGCCAGCTACAAGGCCAAGGCTACGGTGTACGCGCAGCAGTTCGGCTACGCCGGCTACCGGATCGGCGAGGTCAGCGTGAACGCCGACCAGCCGATGCCGGTGATGATGGCCGCGGCGCCTCGCTTCAAGGCGATGGCCGCGGCCGCCGACGAGGCGCTGCCGGTCGAGTCCGGCAAGGCCACCGTCACGGTCAACGTCAGCGGCAATGTCGTGATGACGCGGTGATGGCGCGGTGGTGACCCGCTGATGACCTGCTGGGGGCGCTCCCCCTGAACGAAAAACGCCCGGCTCGACCGGGCGTTCTTCCTTGCAGCGGGGCTGCCCGGCTTACTGGGCGGTCCAGCCGCCGTCCATCGCCCAGGCCTGGCCGCGCACATTGACCGCGGCGTCCGAGCACAGGAACACCGCCAGCGCGCCGAGCTCTTCCGGCGTCGTGAACTGCAGCGAGGGCTGCTTCTCGGCCAGCAACTGGCGCTTGGCCTCGGCGGGGTCGAGCTTGTCCTTCTCGCTGCGCGCGTCGATCTGCTTCTGCACCAGCGGCGTCAGCACCCAACCCGGGCAGATCGCGTTGACGGTGATGGGCAGCGTCGCGGTCTCCAGCGCCGCGGCCTTCGTCAGTCCGACCAGGCCGTGCTTGGCCGCCACGTAGGCGGACTTGCCGGCCGAGGCCACCAGCCCATGCGTCGAAGCGATGTTGATGACGCGGCCCCATTGCTTCTTCTTCATACCGGGCAGGGCCAGCCGCATCGTGTGGAAGGCGGAGCTGAGATTGATTGCCAGGATCGCATCCCACTTCTCGGGCGGGAACTCGTCCACGTTGGCCACGTGCTGGATGCCGGCGTTGTTCACGAGGATGTCGCAGACGCCGAACTGCTCATCGATATAGGCCATCATGGCTTCGATCTCGGCCGGCTTGCTCATGTCGGCGCCGTGATAACCGACCTTCACGCCCAGCGCCTCGACCTCGGCCTTCGGGCCCGCGTGGTCGCCGAAGCCGTTGAGCACGATGTCCGCGCCCTGGCGGGCCAGGGTCAGGGCAATCCCCAATCCGATGCCGCTCGTCGAGCCGGTGACCAGGGCCGTCTTTCCTTTCAGCATGCCGCGTCCTCTTCAGGGTTGTTAGGATGGGTGCAAAGGATACGAGCGATGTCTGAACCCTTGTTGAAAAAAGTCCAGGCGCTGAGCCCTTGCGGCCTGCACCAGGTCGCGTATTGGGAGTGGGGGCAGGCCGACAACCCGCGGGTGCTGGTCTGCGTGCACGGGCTGTCGCGCCAGGGGCGCGACTTCGACGTGATCGCCAGACGCCTGAGCAATCGCTTCCGCGTGATTTGCCCGGACGTGGTGGGCCGCGGGGAGTCGGAATGGCTGGGCGATCCGCGCAACTATCAGCTGCCGCAATACGTGTCCGACATGGTGACGCTGATGGCCCGTATCGGCGCGCCGCAGGTGGACTGGCTGGGAACCTCGATGGGCGGGCTGATCGGCCTGGCGCTGGCGGCGATGCCGTCCAGCCCGATCAAGCGCCTGATCCTCAACGACGTGGGCCCGACCATCGAGTTCGTCGCGCTGCAGCGCATCGCCAGCTACCTGGGCCGGGCGCCGCAGTTCGAGAACTGCCAGCAGGGCGCCGACTACCTGCGCGGCATTTCGGAGGGCTTCGGCCCGCATACCGACGAGCAATGGCTGGCGCTGTCGCGCGCGATGTTCAAGCCGGACGGCGACCGCTGCCGGCTGCATTACGACCCGCGCATCGGCCAGGGCCTGGCCGGCCTGACGCCGGAGCTGGCCAAGGCCGGCGAGGCCCAGCTCTGGGCCGCCTACGACGCGGTCCGCTGTCCGACGCTGCTGCTGCGCGGGGCCGAGTCCGACCTGCTCACGCGGGCGACGGCCGAGCTGATGACGCAGCGCGGCCCGCGCGCCGAGCTGCACGAGTTCCCGGGCGTCGGCCATGCGCCGACGCTGGTGCAAGAACAACAGATCCAGGTGGTGGAGCGATTCCTCGACCGCGGATGACGTCCCGGCGGCGGATCGCGCCGCGCGGACACGGATGAACGACGAATGAAGACGGAATTGGGGCTGCGGCAGGACCAGGCGGCGCCCATCGTGGCCCTGCTGGACGGGGACCTGCCTCATCGCTTGCCGGCCGCGCCGCCGCGCGCCGAGGAAACCGCGGACCCGGTGCGCCGGGCCCGTGCGTTCGCGGAGCCGCTGCTGGCGGACCATCGCCTGGGCACCGGTGAACCGGCGCTCGACCATGCCGACGGCGTGGCGGCGATCCTGGCCGGCGTCGGCGCGGCGCCCTCGATGCAGGCCGCCTCCTACCTGGTCTACGCCGGCGACTACCTGAACAAGCCCGAGGAGATCGTCGCCAAGGCCTTCGGCGAGAGCGACGCCAGCCTGGTGGCGCACACGCGTCGCCTGGTGCAGATCCAGCGCGCGGCGCGCGAGGCGCGCGTCGAGGAGCAGCGTCGCCAGGAGCAGACCGAGCTGGTGCGCAAGATGCTGCTGGCGTTCTCGCGTGACCTGCGCGTGGTGCTGCTGCGGCTGGCGTCGCGGCTGCAGTCGCTGCGCTGGTACGCGGCGACGAAGACGCCGTGTCCGCGCGAACTGGCGGCCGAATCGCTGCAGGTGTTCGCGCCGCTGGCCAACCGGCTGGGCATCTGGCAGATCAAGTGGGAACTGGAGGACCTGGCCTTCCGCTTCCTGGAGCCCGAGCACTACCACCAGCTCGCCAAGGGCCTGCACGAGAAGCGGGTCGAGCGCGAGCAGTCGGTGGAGTCGGTGCGCGCCGCGCTGGAGCGCGAACTGCAGGCCCATGGCATCGAGGCGCAGGTGCAGGGACGGCCCAAGCATCTGTACAGCATCTGGAAGAAGATGCGCGGCAAGGGCCTGACGCTCGAGCGCGTCTTCGACCTGCGCGCGCTGCGCGTGGTGGTGCCGGAGGTGGCGGATTGCTACGCGGTGCTGGCCAGGCTGCACGAACGCTACAAACCGGTCGATGGCGAGTTCGACGACTACATCGCCCGGCCCAAGCCCAATGGCTACCAGTCGCTGCACACGGTGGTGATCGCGGCGGACGGCCGGCCGATGGAAGTGCAGATCCGCACGCGGGCGATGCATGAGCATGCCGAACATGGCGTCGCCGCGCACTGGGCCTACAAGGAAGCCGGCACCAAGGGCTATGCCGGCGTCAGCGCCGCCGGCGAATTCGAGGAACAGGTCGCGCAGGCGCGCAAGGCCGTGCTGCGGCAGCTGCTGGCCTGGGAGCGCGATTACGTCGCGGAGAGCGGCCCCAGCTTCGATGACCGCATCTATGTGTTCACGCCGCAGGCCAACGTGGTCGAGCTGTGCGCGGGCGCGACCGCGGTGGACTTCGCCTACGCGGTGCACACCGACCTCGGCCACCGCTGCCGCGGCGCCAAGGTCGACGGCCAGATGGTGCCGTTGAACACGCCGCTGCAGAGCGGGCAGACGGTGGAGATCGTCGCGCTGAAGGAGGGCGGTCCGTCGCTGGACTGGCTCAATGCGGAGCTGGGTTATCTGCAGAGCCAGCGCAGCAAGGCCAAGGTCCGTGCCTGGTTCAACGCGCAGGTGCAGTCGCAGACGATCGCCAAGGGCCGCGAGCTGGTCGAGAAACTGCTGCAGCGCGAGGGCAAGACGGCGATCAAGCTGGACGACCTGGCCGGGCGGCTGGGCTTCAAGAGCGCGGATGCGCTGTTCGAGGTCGTTGGCAAGGACGAGTACTCGCTTCGCAACATCGAGACCCTGCTACGTCCGCCGGTGCCGGAGGCGGACGAGGAGGAACTGCTCGTCCAGAAGCACACCAAGGGCGCCGTCGGCGAAGGGCGCACGCCCAAGGGCGGGGTGCTGGTGGTGGGAGTGGACTCGCTGCTGACCAGCCTGGCGCGCTGCTGCCGGCCGGCGCCGCCGGATCCGATCACCGGGTATGTGACGCGCGGCAAGGGTGTGGCGATCCACCGCGCCGACTGCGCGAACCTGCGGCAGATGGCGCAGTCCGCGCCGGAGCGCGTCATCGCGGTGGCCTGGGGCGAGCCCGCGCCGGACCGTGCGGGCAAGGGCGCGCTCTATCCGGTGGACCTGGTCGTCGAGGCGGCGGACCGGCCGGGGCTGCTGCGGGACGTGCTGGAGCTGTTCGCCAAGGACAAGCTGAACGTGATCTCGGTGAACCAGCAGAGCGGCAAGGGCAAGCCGGCACGCAGCGACCTGTCGCGGATGAACTTCACCGTCGAGGTCAGCGACGCGCAACGGCTGCAGCAGACCTTGGTCGCGCTGTCGCAGGTGAGCGGCGTGCGCAGCGCGCGGCGGCGCTGAAGCCTCGAGTGGTCGCGGTCCGGCGAGGGGAGGCGGCCGTTCAGCCCGTGTTCATCGGGGTTGTGGGCGATCGGTGGGTGTCGCGACCGGCGAGCGCTGCGTGGGTCCAGGCGGTCGCTGTTCCATTTTTCTTGCGGCTTCCTGGACGGACGCAAAAATCCGGCATATACTGCGAGGCTCTTCAGGCGCGTAGCTCAGTTGGTTAGAGCACCACCTTGACATGGTGGGGGTCGTTGGTTCGAATCCAATCGCGCCTACCAGAATTGGTAGGCAAGTCCTTCGGGACACCTCAGAAGATCGCCCGCTCAAAAAAATGGAAAGCGGGCGATTTGTTTTCCGGACCAGTGGATTGACCACCGCTGGCCGAGTATTTCAGGCGCGTAGCTCAGTTGGTTAGAGCACCACCTTGACATGGTGGGGGTCGTTGGTTCGAATCCAATCGCGCCTACCAAAGCACACCCCGGTGAGTCGGAAGACTCTCCGGGGTTTTTGTTTTGGTACCGCGCGACCAATGCGCAGCGACATTCGTCGCAGGCCTTCCACGGTCGCGCGCCGGCGCTCGTGCAGAATGCGCGCTCTGCTCGACCGCCGCCGTCCCGGCGCTGCCTGTCCGACGATGAAGTTCCCGTTGCGCCGTTTCCGTTCCCCCTGGCTGCTGCTGCTCGTGCTGGCATGCAGCCTGCTGGGTCGGCCGCTGCACGAGGCCTGGCACGTCGCGCATCCGTTCGGCGAGACCGCCGGCATTGCAGCGGCCGGGCGCATCGATGCGTCGCCCGTCGTCGACGGTGCCGCAGCTGCGACGGCCGCTGCTGCCGCGACATCGGACGACCCGGTGCCCGGTCAGGAGGACTCCCCGGGCGCGAAATCGGACAGCTGCGCGTGGTGCCTGTTCCACGCGCAAGCCGCCGCGCCCGGCGGCACGCCACAGGCACTGCTGACCCACGCCGAGGCGAGCCCACCGCCGGCCGCCTTGCCTTGCGGACGGGTCTGCTCCCGCGACTGGACCGTCGCGAAGCCGAGAGGCCCGCCGGCCGCCTGAACCGCCCGCGCGCCAGGCGCGCTTTCGCTCATCCGGTTCACCACGCACGGGCGGCGTCGACGCGTCGTCACGCCCGCCCGGCGGCCATTCCTCGCTTTGTCATGCCCTTGTCTTCCGTCCTGCGCGCCGACGGCGCGCGCCTGTCTTCGTCCGTCCCGCTGCAATCCCTCCTCATCCTGGAACTGGCACTGGCCGCGTCCAGCCTCCGGGCGCAGGACGCGCCCACAACGCCCGCACTCCCCACGCCGCCCACCATGCCGACGGCCGATGCCGCCCTCGACGCGGTCACCGTGGACGGCGCCCGCCAGCCGTATCGCACGCTCGTCGTCACCGGCGCGATGAAGACCGACACGCCGGCGCGCGACCTGCCGCAGAGCGTGCGCGTGCTGTCCGGCGCCCTACTGGCCGACGCCGGGGTCACCCGCCTGGACCAGGCGCTGGACCTGGCGAGCGGCATCGCGCGCCAGAGCAACCTCGGCGGCCTGTGGGACAGCTACGCGATGCGCGGCTTCACCGGCGATCCGAATTTCGGCTCGGACTACATGGTCAATGGCTTCACCTCCAGCCGCGGCTACAACGGCCTGCGCGACACGGTGAACACCGCGTCGGTGGAGGTCCTCAAGGGGCCGGCCTCGGCGCTGTACGGCCGGGGCGAGCCGGGCGGCACGGTCAACATCACGACGAAGAAACCCTCGTTCACGCCCGCCTATGCGCTGCAGTTCTCCGCCGGCAGCCACGACCTGTGGCGCGCCAGCGCCGAAGCGGCCGGCCCGCTCGGCGAGCGCGTGGCCTACCGGCTCGGCGTCGCGCGGGAGGGCAGCGCCAGCGACCGCGACCACGTCGAGGCGCGTCGGACGGCGATCTCGCCGTCCTTCCTGTGGATGGTCGGCAACGACACGACGGTCAGCTACGAGCTCGAGGTCGCGCGGCAGAAGGCGACCTTCGATCGCGGCGTCGTCGCGATCGGCGGCCAGTTGGGCCGGGTCCCGCGCCATGCGTTCTACGGCGAGCCGGACGACGGCCCGATCGCGACCGAGAGCGTCGGCCACCAGCTCTTCGTCCAGCACCAGTTCAACGACGACTGGTCGCTGCAGACCGGCCTGAGCTATCGCGAGAGCTCGCTGGCCGGCATCGCGACCGAAGCCCGCTTCGTCCAGCCGGACCAGCGCACGCTGGTGCGCCAGCGCCGCGCGCGGGACTTCTCGGCGAACGACCTGTCGGGCCGCTTCGAGGTGCTCGGCACGGTGCGGGCCGCCGGGCTGCGGCATCACCTGCTGGCCGGCGTCGACGCCTACCGCTTCGTCGACCGCCGGCAGCAGCAGCGCGTGGCCACCTCCACGCCGATCGACCTCTTCGAGCCGGTGTACGGCGCCACGCCGCCGCCGATGGCGCTCAGCGCCTGGACCCGCGAGGCGCAGAAAGCGCATGCCGTCTACGCGCAGGACCAGATCGACCTCGGCGAGCGCTGGAAGCTGCTGCTCGGCCTGCGCCATGATCGCTACGACCAGACGGTGCTCAACCGCCGCAGCGGCATCGCGACCGACCAGTCGCTGGGCGCGACCTCGCCGCGCGCCGGCGTGGTCTACCAGCCCAGCGGGACGGTCTCGCTGTATGCGACCGCGTCGCGGAGCTTCCGCCCCAACAGCGGCGTGAGCCGCGACTACACGTCCTTCCCGGCGGAGCAGGGCCGCTCGCGGGAGATCGGCGCGAAGTACGACGCCGCCGGCGGCGTGTCCGCCACGCTGGCGCTGTACCGCATCGAGAAGAACAACGTGCTGACGCCGGATCCGCTCGCGCCCAACGAGTTCTCGGTCGCCGCGGGCGAGGTGCGCAGCCAGGGCGTTGAACTCGACATCGGCGGCGAGCTGGCGCGCGACTTGCGTCTGTCCTTCGCCTATGCGTTCACCGACGCCCGGGTGACCGAGGACAACAATGCCTTCCTCGTCGGCCGCCAGCTCGCGAACGTGCCCCGTCACAGCGCGAGCCTGCTGCTGGTGCAAGGCTTCGCGATCGGCGGGCAGCGCGCGACGGCCGGCATCGGCCTGAACGTCGCCGGCCGGCGCGAGGGCGCGGTCGCGCCGCTGGCCGCCGCCGACGACTTCGCCCTGCCGGGCTACGCGACGGTGAAGCTGCTGGGCAGCTACCGCATCGACCGGCACTGGCTGCTGTCCGTGGACGTTGACAACCTGTTCGACCGGACCTGGTACGCCAGTTCGTACAGCCAGGTCTGGGTCGCGCCGGGGCAGGGGCGGCGGGTGGTCGCCACGGTCCGCTACGGCTTCTGAGGCGGGCGTTGATGACCACGTTGGCCCCCATGACCACGGTGATCCCGATCATCTCGACGACTCCCGCATCCGCGCCGCGCCCGGCGCGCATCGCCTCGATCGATGCGCTGCGCGGCCTGGTGATGATCGTGATGCTGCTGGATCACGTCCGCGAGACCTTCTACCTGCACCTGCAGGTGAGCGACCCCATGGCGGTGCCGGGCACGCCGCCGGAGCTCTTCTTCTCGCGCCTGGCGGCGCACCTGTGCGCGCCGGTGTTCGTGTTCCTGACCGGGCTGTCGGCCTGGCTCTACGCGAACCCCGATGGCGCACCGCGCCGCGACGTGCGCGCCTTCCTGCTCAAGCGCGGCCTGCTGCTGATCGGCCTGGAACTCACGCTGGTGACCTTCGCCTGGAGCGGGCACTTCCGGGTGATCTATCTCCAGGTGATCTGGGCGATCGGCTTCAGCATGCTGGCGCTGGCCCTGCTGTCGTCGCTGCCGCGCTGGCTGCTGGTGGCGATCGGCCTGGCCATCGTCGGCGGCCACAACGCGCTGGCCGGCGTCGTGGTGCCGCCCGACAGTCCCTGGCACGCGCCATGGACGCTGATGCTGCATCGCGACTGGCTGGTCCCGGAAGGTCTCGTGCGGGTGAGGGTGAGCTATCCGGCGCTGCCTTGGGTGGGCGTGATCCTGCTCGGCTACGCGATGGGGCCGCTGTTCGCGCGGGCGGTGGACGCGGACCGACGACGTCGCGCGCTGCTGGCGATCTCGGCGGCCTGCCTGTCGCTGCTGGCCGTGCTGCGCGGTTTCAACCTCTACGGCGAGAACGCCCCGTGGGTCCGCGGCGCGTCGGCGCTGGAGACCGCGATGTCGTGGCTCAACTTCACGAAGTACCCGCCGTCGCTGGACTTCCTGCTGCTGACCCTGGGCATCGGACTGGCGCTGCTGGCTGTGCTCGAGCGCGCGCGCGGCGCCTTCACGCGGGTGTGCGCGGTCTTCGGCGGCGCGCCGATGTTCTATTACCTGCTCCACCTGTACCTGCTGCTGATCGGGTACCGGGTCGCGCTGGCGCTGCTCGGTCCCAACCAGGGCACGCGGCTGGGCGTCGACGACGGCTGGTTCGCGCTGATCTGGCTGATCTGGCTGGCGCTGATCCCGCTGCTGTACCCGCCGGTGAAGGCCTTCGCAGCCTACAAGCGGCGCAGCCGCCGGGCCTGGGTGAAGTACTTCTGAGGCGCCGGCGCGCCCCTATGATCGGCGCCCATATGGCAGAGACCGAGCGCTTCCCCCGTCCCCGTCGTCGCAAGGGCAGTGGTGCCGTCACGCTGCGCGACGTCGCGCAACTGGCGGGCGTGGCCCCGATCACCGCGTCCCGCGCGCTCAACACGCCGTCCCAGGTCTCGCCCGAGGTGCTGGGACGCGTCACTGAGGCGGTCCGCCAGACCGGCTACGTGCCCAACCTGCTCGCGGGCGCGCTGTCGTCGATGAAGAGCCGCATGGTGGGCGTTGCGGTCCCCACGATCGCCGGCCCGGTTTTCCTCGACACCGTGCAGAGCCTGACCGAGGCGCTGTTCGAGGCCGGCTACCAGGTGCTGCTCGGCCAGACCGGCTACGACAACGCCCGCGAGGACGCCTGGCTGGACGCGATGATCGGCCGCCGGCCCGATGGCCTGGTGCTCACCGGCACCAGTCATTCGGAGCAGGCGCGCACCCGGCTGCGCGCCGCCGGCGTGCCGGTGGTGGAGACCTGGGACCAGAGCGACGATCCGATCGACATGCTGGTGGGCTTCTCCCATGTGGAGGTCGGCCGCAAGGTGGCCGCCTACCTGCACGAGCGCGGCTACCGCCGGCTGGCCGGCGTGGCGGGCAGCGACGAACGCGCGATGCGCCGTTTCCGCGCCTTCCAGGAGCAGGCGAGGGCGCTGGGCGTGGCCGACGTGCCGGTCGCCACCGTCGCCACGCCGACCACGCTGGGCAGCGGTCGCCGTGGCCTGGCGGAACTGCTGGCGCATCCCGACGGCATCGACGCGGTGTTCTGCAGCTCCGATTCGCTGGCGCTGGGCGTGCTCATCGAGGCGCAGGCCCGCGGGCTGCGCGTGCCGCAGGACCTGGCCATCGTCGGCTTCGGCGACCTCGCGCTGGCCCGGGACCTCGAGCCCGCGCTGACGACGGTGCGCATCGATGGTTTCGCGATCGGGCGGCAGGCGGCGCGCTTCATCCTCGATCGCGCCGATGGCCCGGTCGAGCGCCGCGCGATCGACATCGGCTTCGAGCTGGTCCAGCGCGCCAGCGCCTGATCCGCCGGCGCTCCCGCGGGCGTCCGACCCGGTGAAATCCCTCATGAACGCGACCTTGACGTTCATGACGGTACCGATACCATCATCGCCATCAAGAAGATGGTATCGGTACCAATCCGAGGTCGGCGAGGCCCGTGCCGTCATGGATGGAGACAAGCGAGATGACTCTGGTGAAGCGCAGCCGCGTGCGGCTGCTGGGCGCCGCGGCGGCGATGGCGCTCGGCGCGACGATCACGATGACCCCGGCGCTCGCCGCCGATGCCACGAACTGGCCGACGCAACCGGTCAAGCTGATCGTGCCGTTCGCACCCGGCGGCACCTCCGACGTGCTGGCGCGGGAGATCGCCGCGCGGCTGCAGGTGGCGCTCAAGCAGACCGTCGTCGTGGACAACAAGGCCGGCGCGGGCGGCGTGCTGGGCGCGGACAGCGTGGCCAAGGCGGCGCCGGACGGCTACACCGTGCTGCTGGGCACCATCGCCACGCATGCGATCAACCCGGCGCTGATGCCCAAGATGCCCTACAAGGCCGATCGCGACTTCGCGCCGGTGATCCTGCTGGGCAAGATCTCCAACGTGCTGCTGATCGGACCGGGCGCGCAGGCCCGCACGGTCAAGGACATCGTGGCCGCGGCCAAGGCCAAGCCGGGCGACATCACCTTCGCCTCGGCGGGGCAGGGCACCTCGCAGCACTTGTCGGGCGAGGTGTTCCGCCTGATGACGGGCGCCGACCTGACGCATGTCCCCTACAAGGGGAGTGCGCCGGCGATCCAGGACGTCATGGGCGGCCAGGTGCCGATGAGCTTCGAGACCGTGACCGTGGCGCTGCCGCAGATCAAGGCGGGCAAGGTCAAGGCGGTGGCGGTGACCTCGGCCAAGCGCAGCGCGCAGCTGCCCGACGTGCCGACGCTGGCCGAGTCCGGCGTGCCCGGCTTCGACGTGTCGAGCTGGCAGGCGTTGTACCTGCCGGCGGGCACGCCGCCGGCGATCGTCGCCAAGCTCAATGCCGAGGTGCAGAAGATCGTCGCCCAGCCCGAGGTGAAGGCCAAGATGGAATCGCTTGGCCTGGAGTACGCGCCCAACAGCCCGGCCCAGTTCACCGAGTTCCAGAAGGCCGAGCAGGCCCGCTGGGCCAAGGTGATCAAGGACGGCAACGTCAAGCCCGACTGATCGTCAAGCGCCCCCCTCGTCGGGCCGATGCGTCCCCCGCACAGCAAGGGAAAGCACCCGGCGGGGTGCTTGCCGGGCCCCTCCTAGAATGGGCCGCAGACCCTCAGAGGAGACAGCATGGCGACGGCCCGACGCGGCAAGACGGCAACCGGCGGCGAGGACCCCACGCAACCCAAGGGGCCGCGGGTGCTGAAGAAGTACCCCAACCGGCGGCTCTACGACACCCAGACCAGCAGCTACATCACCTTGGCGGACGTCAAGAAGATGGTGCTCGAGGGCGAGGTGTTCGAGGTCCGCGACGCCAAGTCGGGCGAGGAGCTGACGCGCTCCATCCTGCTGCAGATCATCCTGGAGGAGGAGATGGGCGGGATGCCGATGTTCTCGACGCCGCTGCTGGCGCAGATCATCCGCTTCTACGGCCATGCGATGCAGGGGCTGATGGGCGCCTACCTCGAGAAGAATCTGCAGGCCTTCGGCGAGATGCAGGCGCGCTTTGCTGAGCAGAGCAAGGGCGCGGGCTTCGACCCGCAGCTGTGGTCGCAGTTCATGAGCGGCCAGGCGCCGATGATGCAGGGCCTGATGGGCAACTACCTGGAACAGTCCAAGAACCTGTTCCTGCAGATGCAGGAGCAGTTCCAGAGCGCCGGCAACATCTTCCCCGGCATGCCGGGCTTCCCCCCGCAGCCCCCCAAGAAGTAGGGCACGACCGGCGGCGGCCGCGGCGGTTTCGGCGGCGCTACAGCCCGTGCCGCCGATGCCAGTCGGCCAGCGATTCGTCGGGGAAATGGTCGAAGCGCTGGTCGCCCGGCCGGCCCTCGACCTCCACCCAGGCGGCCTTCGAGCCGAGCAGGCCATGCACGTTCTCCGGCGGCGTGGGCAGCGGCGTGTCGATGGCGCTGGCATGCGGGTGGATCAGGTCGGGCCAGTTGTCGTCGTACATCCAGAGCGCGGTGCCGCAGCGGCCGCAGAAGTGGCGCTGGCCGGAGCTTTCCTTGCCGTCGATCACCGCGCGATAGACCCGCAGGTCGCGCTTGCCCTTGAGGAGCTTGAAGGTCCGGTGGTCGGCGCCGATGTTGATCGCGTAGCCGCCGGTGCCGGCGGTCTTGCGGCAGATCGAGCAATAGCAGCGCAGGTAGGGGCAGGGCTCGGTCGATTCGACCGAGAAGCGGACGCGGCCGCAGTGGCAGGAGCCTTCGAGGTGCATGGTGGATCTCCGGGGCGGAATCGGGAGTCGCGGCAAGTCGCATGCCCCGGCGAGGGCGCGGTGCGCGCAGAGGAAATCACGGCTGCCGGCGGCGGCCATGCCCGGCAAGAGGGCCGCTCGCTTACAATGCCGCCCCAGCTCCCAGCCAGGCCCTCCGGCGGAATTCAAATGGAATCAACGACTTACGACCTCTCCGCCGACAAGAAGGCTGCCGCTCCGAAGATCGGCTTCGTCTCCCTGGGCTGCCCCAAGGCGCTCACCGATTCCGAACTGATCCTCACGCAGCTGCGCGCCGAGGGTTACGAGACCTCCAAGACCTTCGCCGGCGCTGACCTCGTCATCGTCAACACCTGCGGCTTCATCGACGATGCCGTGAAGGAGTCGCTGGACACCATCGGCGAGGCGCTGGCCGAGAACGGCAAGGTCATCGTCACCGGCTGCCTCGGCGCCAAGGCCGGCGCGAGCTCCGACAACATGGTCCGCGAGGTGCATCCCAGCGTCCTCGCCGTCACCGGCCCGCATGCGACGCAGGAGGTGATGGACGCCGTCCATACCCACGTCCCCAAGCCGCACGACCCCTTCATCGACCTCGTCCCCGAGGCCCGCGGCGTGGCCGGCATCAAGCTCACGCCCAAGCACTACGCCTACCTGAAGATCTCCGAGGGCTGCAACCACCGCTGCAGCTTCTGCATCATCCCGAGCATGCGCGGCGACCTGGTCTCGCGCCCCATCGGCGACGTGCTCGCCGAGGCCAAGGCGCTGTTCGAATCCGGCGTCAAGGAACTGCTGGTCATCAGCCAGGACACCAGCGCCTACGGCGTCGACATCAAGTACCGCACCGGCTTCTGGGACGGCAAGCCGGTCAAGACCCGCATGTTCGACCTCGTCGCCCAGCTCGGCGAGATCGCCAAGCCCTACGGCGCCTGGGTGCGCCTGCACTACGTCTATCCGTACCCGCACGTCGACGAGGTGCTGCCGATGATGGCCGAGGGCCTCATCCTCCCGTATCTCGACGTCCCGTTCCAGCACGCCCATCCGGATGTGCTCAAGCGCATGAAGCGCCCGGCCAACGGCGAGAAGAACCTCGAGCGCATCCAGCGCTGGCGCGAGATCTGCCCCGAACTGGTGATCCGTTCCACCTTCATCGCCGGCTTCCCCGGCGAGACCGAGGCCGAGTTCCAGTACCTGCTGGACTTCATGCGCGAAGCGCAGATCGACCGCGCCGGCTGCTTCGCCTACTCGCCGATCGAGGGCGCGCCGGCCAACGCGCTGGAAGGCGCGCTGCCCGACGAAGTCCGCGAGGAGCGCCGCGCGCGCTTCATGGCGGTGGCCGAGGAGGTATCCATCGCCAAGCTGCAGCGCCGCATCGGCGCGACGATGCAGGTGCTGGTCGATTCGGCGCCGGCGCTGGGTCGCAAGGGCGGCGTCGGCCGCTCGTATGCCGATGCGCCCGAGATCGACGGCACCGTCCGCCTGCTGCCGCCGGAGAAGGCCAGCAAGCAGCTCCGCGTGGGCGAGTTCACCCGCGCCCGCATCGTCGGCGCCGAGGGGCACGACCTGATCGCGCTGCCGATCTGATCGGCGACGCGCCTGCCGGGCCCGCGCATCGCGGGCGCCTCCGCCGCTCACCCGCCACGCCGGCCTCGTGTCGGCGTTTTCATTGCTGGCTCGTGCTGGCGTTGTCATTGCTGGCGCACGGCCGTCGCGGCTGCCGCAGAATGGCCGTCCCATTCCCAGCGCCAGGAGACTTCGTGAGCAAACGCGGCCCGTCCACCGAGCAGATCCACCACCCGTTCCGCGCGCCCGACGGCTGGGACGCCGTCGCGGTGCCCGTGGCCAAGGCCTCGACGGTGCTCTTCAAGGACACCGCCGAACTGCATCGGCCGCGCGCGCAGGACGGCATCAGCTACCGCTACGGCCTGCCGGGCACGCCCACCACCTACACGCTGGCCGCGCGCATCGCGACGCTGGAGCACGCGCAGCATTGCGTGCTGACGCCCAGCGGCCTGGCCGCGATCACGCTGACCAGCCTGGCCTTCCTCCAGCCCGGCGAGGAGGTGCTGGTGCCGGACAACGTCTATGGCCAGAACCGGCACATCACCACCGGCTTGCTGACGCGGCTCGGCATCACGCATCGCTTCTACGATCCGCTGGACGTCCCGGCGTTCGAGGCGATGCTGTCGCCCCGCACGAAGCTGGTGTGGCTGGAGGCCGCCGGGTCGATCACGCTGGAGTTCCCCGATCTCATCGGCCTGTTGAGCGCCTGCCGTGCCCGCGGCGTGCTCACCGCGCTCGACAACACCTGGGGCGCGGGACTCGCCTTCAATGCGTTCGAGGTGGCGCCGGGCCTCGGCGCCGACCTCAGCATGCAGGCGCTGACCAAGTTCCCGTCCGGCGGCGCGGACCTGCTGATGGGCGCTGTCTGTACGCGGGACGCGGCGCTGCATCGGCAACTGGTGGCGATGCACGAGTACCTGGGCCATGGCGTCGGGCAGAACGATGTCGAGGCGGTGTTGCGCGGCCTGCCGAGCATCGTGCTGCGCTACCGCGCGCAGGACGCCGCGACCCGCGACCTGGCCCGGTGGATGGCCGCGCGCCCGGAGATCGCGCGCGTGCTGCATCCGGCGCTGCCTGATTCGCCAGGTCATGCGCACTGGCGCCAGGTGAGCCCGGAAGCGGCGGGCTGCCTGTTCTCGGCGGTGTTCCGGCCGGACTACGACGCACGGCGCGTCGACGCCTTCGTCGACGCGCTGCGCTGCTTCGGCATCGGTTATTCCTGGGCCGGGCCGATGAGCCTGGCGTTGCCCTACGACCTGAGCCGGAGCCGCTCGCTCGGGCTGCCGTGGACGGCGCAGGAGGGCGGCACGCTGGTGCGCTTCGCCATCGGGCTGGAGGATGTGGAGGATCTGCGTGCCGACCTGGCGCAGGCGTTCGAGGTGCTGAGGGGTTGAACGGCTGAAGGGCAGAGCGGCCGAGCCGCCGAAGAAGCGACGGACCCGGGACGACGGAGCGGCCAGGGCCGCGGCCGCTCAATCCTTGGCCGGGCCCGACACCTTGTGGCGCATCAGGCGGCCCTTCTCGCGCTCCCAGTCGCGCTTCTTCTCGGTCTCGCGCTTGTCGTGCTGGGCCTTGCCCTTGGCCAGCGCGATCTGCGCCTTCACGCGGCCGTTCTTGTAGTGCAGGTCCAGCGGAATCAGCGTGAAGCCGCGCTGCTCCACCTTGCCGATCAGCCGGCGGATGTCGGCCCGGCTCATCAGCAGCTTCTTGGTCCGGTCGGCCTGCGGATGCACATGGGTGGAGGCGGTGCGCAGTGGATTGATGCGGCAGCCGATCAGGAAGAGCTCGCCCTCGCGGATGAGGACGTAGCCGTCCGGCAACTGGACCTGGCCGGCGCGGATCGCCTTGACTTCCCAGCCTTCCAGGACGATGCCGGCCTCGTACTGCTCCTCGATGTGGTACTCGAATCGGGCGCGGCGGTTTTCTGCGATGGACATAGGCGGGGGTGTTCTTCTCGTGCGGCGCACGGCGGGCGTGACAGCCGGATGGCGGCCAGATGGGGGCGATCGGGCCGCCTACAATCCCGCCATTCTAAGAACCGCCATGAAGCACGTCCGGAAGACAGTCCTCCTTTGGTACTCGCCGCGCGAGATGTACGAGCTGGTGACCCAGGTCGAGCGCTATCCGGAGTTCCTGCCGTGGTGCTCGGCGGCCGACATCCTCGAGCGTGACGACCACGGCATGACCGCCCGGCTGTCGCTGCACTATGCCGGCCTGCGCCACGCCTTCACCACCCGCAACACGCACGAGACCGACCAGCGCGTGCGCATGGAACTGGTCGACGGGCCGTTCTCCAAACTCGACGGCGACTGGCGCTTCCTGCCGCTGAACCGCCCCGGCACGCCGCCGGGCAGCGAGCCCAAGGCCTGCAAGGTCGAGTTCGAACTGCGCTACGCGTTCTCGAGCTTCGCGCTCGAGGCGGTCGTCAGCCCGGTGTTCGATCGCATCGCCAACACCTTCGTCGACAGCTTCGTGAAGCGCGCCGAGCAGGTCCATGGACCCCGCTGAACTGTCGGTCGAACTCTTCTGGAGTCCCGTTCGCGGGGAGCTTCGTGAACAGCAACTGCGTCTGCCCGCGGGCAGCACGCTGCGGGATGCCTTGCTGGGTAGCCGGTGGTTCGAGCCTGACCGGATCGAGGCATTGACAGCCGGCATCTGGGGCCGGACCGTGCCGCTGGACACGCCGCTGCGCGAGCGCGACCGCATCGAGGTCTACCGCCCGCTGACCGTTGACCCGAAGGAGGCGCGCCGCCAGCGCTATCAAGCGGCGGGCAGCCGCATCGTGACGCGGCATCGACCGCTGGGCCGCAAGGCCTGACGGAGAGCGGGGAAGCGCCAAGGAGCGCCAAGGAGCGTCGGGAGGCGCGCAGCAAAAAAGGCCGCGTGAGCGGCCTTTCGTCTTACCGGCGGTCACCGGACTTACGTCCGGCTTGCCGCCCGGTGTTGTTTCCCGGACGCGTTCCGGGCCTTACTTGCAGTTCGCGGTGATCACCGTCTGCATCTGGCGGATCTCGTCCTGGCGCATCTGCTCGGTCATCGGCTGCGATTCGCCACCGGCCGTGCCGGAGCGCAGGCGCACGCCGGACTCGAGCATGCGCTGGCGGTTCTGCGCCTGGCGGCAGTTCTCGGCCATCGCCTCGGTGCGGGCCTTGTCCTCCTGCGCCTTGCGCTCACGCTCGACCTTCTCGCGTGAAGACGGCTCGCTGGCGGCCCGGCCCGGCGCGGAGGCGCCGGAGGCCGCGGCCGAAGCCGGCACGCCCGGCGCCGGGGCCACGCGCACGGCATTGGTGGGGCGCTGCAGGATGTCCTTCTCGGCCACGCTCGGCGGCGGCGGACGGTCGCTGTATTGCGTGCGGCCATCGGCATCGCGCCACTTCCATTGGGCGTGCGCGATCGAGGTCAGCGCCATCAGCGCCAGCGCGCACATCACGCCCAGCGGGCGTCGCGGGAGTCGGGGATTCATCATGGGCGTGGAGTGTACTGCCGGGCTTCTCTATAATGCGCCTTTGCGTCTGGAGCTTCCCTCATGCGCCTACTCGGAAAAGCGCTCACCTTCGACGATGTGTTGCTGGTGCCGGCGTTCTCCCAGGTGTTGCCGCGCGACACCAGTCTGGCCACGCAGTTCACGCGTGGCATCCGCCTGAATCTTCCCCTCGTGTCCGCCGCGATGGACACCGTGACCGAAGCGCGACTGGCGATCGCCATCGCCCAGGAAGGCGGCATCGGCATCGTCCACAAGAACCTGACCCCGCAGCAGCAGGCGGCCGAAGTGGCCCGCGTCAAGCGCTACGAGTCCGGCGTGCTCCGCGACCCCATCACGATCACCCCCCAGACCACCGTCCGCCAGGTCAAGCAGCTCAGCGAGCAGCACGGCATCTCCGGCTTCCCGGTGCTGGAGGGCAAGAAGGTCGTCGGCATCGTCACCGGCCGCGATCTGCGCTTCGAGACCCGCATGGACGCGCCGGTCAGCGAGATCATGACCCCGGCCGAACGCCTGATCACCGTCCGGGAGGGCGCCTCGCTCAACGACGGCAAGGCGCTGATGCACAAGCACAAGCTGGAGCGGGTGCTGGTCATCAACGACAGCTTCGAGCTGCGCGGCCTGATGACCGTCAAGGACATCACCAAGCAGACCAACTTCCCCAATGCCGCCCGTGACGACCACGGCAAGCTGCGCGTCGGCGCCGCCGTCGGCGTGGGCGAGGGCACCGAGGAGCGCGTCGAGCTGCTGGTGAAGGCCGGCGTGGACGCGATCGTCGTCGACACGGCGCACGGCCACAGCAGCGGCGTGATCGAGCGCGTGCGCTGGGTCAAGAAGAACTACCCGCAGGTGCAGGTCATCGGCGGCAACATCGCCACCGGCGCCGCGGCGCTGGCGCTGGTGGAAGCCGGCGCGGATGCGGTCAAGGTCGGCATCGGCCCGGGCTCGATCTGCACCACCCGCATCGTGGCGGGCGTCGGCGTGCCGCAGATCGCGGCGATCGATTTCGTCGCGACCGCCCTCAAGGGCACCGGCGTGCCGGCCATCGCCGACGGCGGCATCCGCTACTCGGGCGACATCGCCAAGGCCATCGCCGCCGGCGCGAGCACGGTGATGATGGGCGGCATGTTCGCCGGCACCGAGGAAGCCCCGGGCGAAGTGATCCTGTACCAGGGCCGCAGCTACAAGAGCTACCGCGGCATGGGCTCGATCGGCGCGATGAAGGCCGGCTCGGCGGACCGCTACTTCCAGGAAAACGACGAGACGACCAACCCGAACGCGGACAAGCTGGTGCCGGAAGGCATCGAAGGCCGCGTCCCGTACAAGGGCTCGATGGTCGCGATCGTGCACCAGATGGGCGGCGGGCTGCGGGCCTCGATGGGCTACTGCGGCTGCGCCAGCATCGCCGACATGCACGAGAAGGCCGAGTTCGTCGAGATCACCTCGGCGGGCATCCGTGAGAGCCACGTCCACGACGTGCAGATCACCAAGGAAGCGCCCAACTACCGTCTGGAGTGACGCCCTTGTCCGACCCGGCGCAGCGCGACGGCCCCGACGCCGTCGCAGCCTCGACCACGCATGGCGGCCGCAAGGCCGCCATGTCGTTCATCCTGATCGCGGTGCTGATCGACATGGTGTCGATCGGCCTGATCATCCCGGTGCTGCCGCCGCTGGTCGGAACCTTCACCCAGAACGAGACCCAGCACGCGCTCGCCCAACTGGCGGTGGCCTTCGCCTTCGGTCTCGCGAATTTCTTCGGTTCGCCCATCCTGGGCGGGCTCTCCGACCGCTTCGGCCGCCGCAAGGTGATGCTGGTCGGCTTCAGCGGGCTGGCGCTGAGCTTCTTCGTGACGGCCATGGCGCAGGCGCTGTGGATGCTGGTCGTGGTGCGGCTGTTCTCCGGCGCGATGCAGGCCAATGCGGCCGTCGCCAACGCCTATGTCGCCGACATCACCCCGCCCGCCGATCGCGCCAAGCGCTTCGGGATGCTGGGCGCGGCCTTCGGCATGGGCTTCATCCTGGGGCCGGTGATGGGCGGGCTGCTCGGCGCGATCGACCTGCACCTGCCGTTCTACGTCGCGGGCACGCTGGCGCTGATGAACTGGTTGTATGGCTTCTTCGTGCTGCCGGAATCGCTGGCGCCGGAGCACCGCCGGTCCTTCGACTGGCGCAAGGCCAACCCGTTCGCCGCGCTCGGCCGGCTGCGCAAGCTGCACGGGGTCGGGCCGCTGATCTACGTCATCGCCTGCTCGGGCCTGGCGCAACTGGTGATCCAGACCAGCTGGGTGCTCTACAACCAGCACAAATTCGGCTGGGGCCCGAAGGAGAACGGCCTGTCGCTGTTCGTTGTCGGCCTGGTGGCGGTGCTGGTGCAGGGCGTGCTGCTGCAGCCACTGCTGAGATGGCTGGGGCCGCGCCGGCTGGTGCTGATCGGCCTGACGACCTCGATCGCGACCAACCTGATCTGGGGTCTCTCGACCGAGGCCTGGATGATGGTCGCCGCGATTTTCCTGAACGTCTGCGGCGTGGCTGCCGGTCCGGCGATGCAGGGGGTGATCTCCAATGCCGCCGACGCGCGTACGCAGGGCGAGACCATGGGCGCGGTGGCCGCGATCAACAGCCTGATGGCGGTGATCTCGCCGATCGCCGGCCTGGGCCTGATGGCGCTGGTGGCCGAGCTGCCCAAGACCGACTGGCGCATCGGCGCCCCGTTCTACCTGTGCGCGCTGCTGCAGCTGGCCTCGCTGGCCTTCGCCTGGCGCCACTTCACCGCGGAGCCACCGGCGCAGGCCGCCGCGGCCAAGGCATGAGCGCCGCCGCTCCGTCCGCAATCGAATTCCCAAGCATCGCTAGAAGCTGACCATGCACGACAAAGTCCTCATCCTCGACTTCGGCTCCCAGGTGACCCAGCTGATCGCGCGCCGCGTGCGCGAAGCCCACGTCTACTGCGAGATCCATCCCAACGACGTCAGCGACGATTTCATCCGCTCGTTCGCGCCCAAGGCGATCATCCTGTCGGGCAGCCATGCGTCGACCTACGAGGACCACGAACTGCGCGCGCCGCAGGCGGTGTGGGACCTGGGCGTGCCGGTGCTGGGCATCTGCTACGGCATGCAGACGATGGCGGTGCAGCTCGGCGGCAAGGTCGAGTGGAGCGACCACCGCGAGTTCGGCTACGCCGAGGTCCGCGCGCATGGCCACACCAAGCTGCTGGCCGGCGTCCAGGACTTCTCGACGCCCGAGGGTCACGGGATGCTGAAGGTCTGGATGAGCCACGGCGACAAGGTCACCGCGCTGCCGCCGGGCTTCGTGCTGATGGCCTCGACGCCGAGCTGCCCGATCGCCGGCATGGCGAACGAGGAGAAGGGCTACTACGCGTTCCAGTTCCACCCGGAAGTGACGCACACGGTGCAGGGCGCCGCGATGATCACGCGCTTCGTGCGCGACATCGGCGGCTGCCGCGGCGACTGGATCATGGGCGACTACATCGAGGAAGCCGTCCAGAAGATCCGCGAGCAGGTCGGTGACGAGGAAGTCATCCTGGGTCTGTCCGGCGGCGTGGACTCGTCGGTGGCGGCGGCGCTGATCCACCGCGCGATCGGCGACCAACTGACCTGCGTGTTCGTCGATCACGGCCTGCTGCGCCTGAACGAAGGCGACATGGTCATGGACATGTTCGCGGGCAAGCTGCACGCGAAGGTGATCCGTGTCGATGCGAGCGAGCTGTTCCTCGGCCAACTGGCCGGCGTGACCGACCCGGAGCGCAAGCGCAAGATCATCGGTGGCCTGTTCGTCGACGTGTTCAAGGCCGAGGCGGAGAAGCTCAAGGCCAGCGGTGGCGGCCACAAGGGCGCGACCTTCCTGGCGCAGGGCACGATCTATCCGGACGTGGTGGAGAGTGGCGGCACGAAGACGAAGAAGGCCACGACGATCAAGAGTCACCACAACGTGGGCGGCCTGCCAGAGCAACTGGGCCTGAAGCTGCTGGAGCCGCTGCGCGAGCTGTTCAAGGACGAGGTCCGCGAGCTGGGTGTCGCGCTGGGCCTGCCGCCGGAGATGGTCTATCGCCATCCGTTCCCGGGCCCGGGTCTGGGCGTGCGGATCCTGGGTGAGGTGAAGAAGGAATACGCGGACCTGCTGCGCCGCGCCGACGCGATCTTCATCGAGGAGTTGCGCAACACCCGCGACGAGGCGACGGGCAAGACTTGGTACGAGTTGACCAGCCAGGCCTTCACGGTGTTCCTGCCGGTGAAGAGCGTGGGCGTGATGGGCGACGGCCGGACCTACGACTACGTCGTCGCGCTGCGCGCGGTGCAGACGAGCGACTTCATGACGGCGGACTGGGCGGAGCTGCCCTACAGCCTGCTCAAGCGCTGCTCGGGACGCATCATCAACGAGGTGCGCGGCATCAACCGCGTGACCTACGACGTGTCGAGCAAGCCGCCGGCGACGATCGAATGGGAATGAGCGCTCGACGCTGATGCACAAGGGCCCTTCGGGACACTTGTTCGCTATTGCCGTGGCCAGGTCAATTGGGGGTGATCGAACTGGTCCGAGGTCGGCCAGCGTTGGACGAGCCGAAGGTGTTGATCCTCGGGGAGTTCGCGCAAGGCCCACTTGGCAAGTTCCATCTGCACGATCGTCGGGACGATGCAGCGCTCGGGCTGGCTGAGGGCCGCATCCACCAGGCGGCCGATGTCCGAGTCGACGAACCACTCGATCCAAGCCGATGTGTCGACGACCAACTTCGGCCCTGTAGCTGCTGCGGGTGGGTCAGTAGCGGTCGTTGCGATCACGACATCCCTCCGTGTTCGCGCCCTTGGCGATGCCCCGCAGCTGCTCGAACGTCACCTCGGGACAAATGAAGACGCCGTCGTGGCGTCGCATCAGCATGAGCTTCTGACCGGGCTTCCATTTCAATTCCTCGCGAAGCTCCTTGGGAAGTTCAATGCGGTGGCGGGGGGACAGTTCGGCGATCGGTGCGGGCATGTGGCCTCCATGGCGTCCAGCAGAACGAAGAACGAAAGATTCTTCGCCTTCCGCTCGACGGCATCCACGACCTGGACCCATGTGAATCGACCGCTGCTTGCCGAGAACCAGTGACGGGCCCACTTGCATGGGTGGTTGAACCTCGCGGCGACGGCGGGACGCTATTGCAGCGCTATTGCCGCGTCGTTGCCGTGCTATTGCGCCGTTGGAGCCAGCTGCTTCGCCGTTGACCAGCGATCCCATCGTCCGGTCGGCTCGGACGCTGAAGTGGCACTGCCTGCTGCACTTCCCTTGGCGAACAGCCTGACCAGCGGAAGGTCCCTGAAGTGCGCATCGCAGGTGAGAACTTCTGCGCCAAGCCGCAGCGCAGTGGCGTAGATGACCGCATCCGCAGTGGCGAGCTTGTGCTGCACATTGGCCTGCGCCGCGAGCGCTGCGGTTTCGGAATCGAGCAGTTCGACTTGGCAGTCCTCCAGCGACTGTTCCAGCCGCTCCCGTTCTGCTTCGGTCAGTTCGCGCAGGGCCCATTTGGAGAGCTCCAGCTGCACGATTGTTGGAACGATGCAATGGGCCTTGGCCGGGAGCGCAGCAGCAATTCGCTGTCCCAGGGCGGTCTGGGAAAAGCACTCGATCCAGACCGATGTATCGACCACGGTCGGACTGCGTGGGCCCTCGGGGTGGGCGCTAGTAGCGGTCATTGCGATCACGGTATCCCTCCGTGTTGGCGCCTTTGGCAATCCCGAAGAGTTCCTGCGGCGTGACGTGTGGGCAAATGAAGATGCCGTTGCCTCGGCGGATGAACATCAGCTTCTGCCCCGACTTCCATTTCAAGGAGTCTCGAAGCTCTTTGGGCAGCTCGATGCGGTGGCGAGGAGAAAGTTCTCCGGTGGGTGCGGGCATGTGTCCTCCATGGCGATCAGTGAAGCGGGAAGCGGCCGATTCTTCGCTCCCGGCTCTCTGAGGACTACGACCTTGACGAGTGGTCGCCACGCCGCGACTACCGAAGGTCGAGGTGCTGTCGACGTTGATGAGCAGTTGACGTTCGCCATCGCCATGAACCCATGGCGCGCCGGCCGTTGCTGACACGCGGTGACAGGGCATCTCCCCAGAATCGCACGATCACTTCGACGCTCACGACCCAGGAGGTCCACCATGTCCGACGCCCACCCCGTCTTCGAACTGCGCCAGTACAAGATCGTCAAGGGCGAGCGCGACCGCTTCATGCGGCTGTTCGACGAGGCGTTCGTCGACTCGCAGGAAGCGGTCGGGATGCGGCTGTACGGCCAGTTCGCCGACCTGGACGACCCCGGCCGCTTCGTCTGGATCCGCGGCTTCGACGACATGGCGGCGCGCGAGCGGGCGCTCCACGCGTTCTATTCCGGCCCGGTCTGGCAGGCTCGCCGCGACGAGGCCAACCCGCTGCTCGACGACAACGACAACGTCCTGTTGCTGCGGCCGACGACAAGCGGGCCGGTGCCGGCGCGCATCGACCTGGCACGTGAAGCGGGCCGAGCGGGCAGGGCGGGCGGCGCGCTCGGCGCGGGCAGCGACGGTGGCGCCGGACTCGTGCTGCTCCACCTGTGCTACCTCTGGAAGGATCCCGCCGATCCGGAGGACGGTTTCGCGCGCTTCTTCGAGCACGAGGTCGCGCCGGTGATCGAGGCCGCGGGACTGCCGGTGATCGGCAGCTTCATCCCGGAACGCTCGCCCAACAACTTCCCGCGACTGCCGGTGCGCGAGGGCGAGAAGGTCTTCGTCTGGATGACACGTGCCGCCGATGCGGACGATTGGGCCCTGCGCTGGAGCGCGTGCCGGCATGCGCCGGCCTGGCGCGCGCTGGCACCGCGCTGGCTGGACGCGCAGGAACGGGCACCGCAGATCCTGCGGCTGCGACCGAGCGTCGGCTCGGCCCTGCGCTGAGCCGGATCGACGCACCGCGCCGCGCCCGCTTGGCTATGCTGCCCGCCATTGCCTCGATTTCCGGATCTCCCCATGCGCAGCGCCCTGTCCATCTTGGCCGTCGTGATCGTGCTCAGCATCATCATGCTCACCGCGAAGAAGCAGATGGAAACCATGAAGCCCCGCCCGCCCGCGGCGTCCACCGCGTCCCCGGGCGCGACCGCGCCGTCGGACCTGCCTCAGCCCGAGGCCGTCGGGCGCCAGGTGCAGGACCTCATGAAGCAGGGCGAGCGGCGCGCCTCGGAGGCTGACGCGCGATGACCGTGCATGCGCTCTTCTTCTGCCTGCGGCCCGATCCGGCCACCGCGGCGAGGCTGAGCGCCGTGTCGGTCGACATCGCCCGGCGCTTCGGGCTGCGCGTTCGACCGCCCCGCACCGAGCGCCTGCATGTGACGCTCCACCACCTCGGCTGGTATGACGATGAGACCGACCAGGCCGAAGCGATGGCCGAAGTCCGGCAACTCGCCGAGGACGCCGCCGCGGCGCTGCGGCACGGGCCGGTCCGGGTCGACTTCGACCAGTTGCTGAGCTTCACCCGCAAGCCGCGCAACCTGCCGCTGGTGCTCAGCGGCGGCGCCTGCCTGGACGGCGTGCGCGCGATGCGGGCCGCGCTCGGCGAGCGGCTGCATGCGGCGGGCCTGCGGACCGATCCGCACTTCACGCCGCATCTCACGCTCTTCTACGACGACGTCGCCGTCCAGCCGCAACCCTTCATCGTGCCCGGCTGGACCGCCTCCGAGTTCCTGCTGCTGGACAGCCTGCAGGGACAGTCCACGCACGTGGACCTGGCCCGCTGGCCGCTGGACTGAGCCCGGACCGGGCGTCAGCGGGCCTCGCCGATCGACGGCTCAACCCGCCCGTGGAACTGGCCCCGCTCAGGCCGGGTCGACGATCTCTCGCGCCAGCGCGCGCAGGCTCAGCGGGGCGGAACCTTCCGCATGGTTGGAGATCGTCACGTAGCAGGGCTGGCCGGCCTCGGCGGTGGCGCGCACGACTTTCGCCAGCACGGCTCGGGTCTCCGGATCGGGATCCATGACCTCGGCGTACTCGCCGTACTTCTTCTCCGCGTCCTCATAGCCGAACGGGCCATGGACGCGGTGCAGGTTCCACCGGCAGACCAGCGGCCCGGGCCACATCGCGCGCAGCAGCGGTAGCTGGTCCTGGATCGGGGGCAGCTTCGGATGCAGCCCGAGGCAGTAGCGCGCGCCGGTGTCCTTGAGCACGGCGACGAAGTCCGGCGTGAGCCATTCGGGATCGCGGACCTCCACCGCCACCACCGCCTCCGGCGCCACGTCGCGCAGCGAGGGCAGGGCGGCCAGCATCGCGTGCAGCCGGTCGAGCTGCTCCGGCATCCGGCCCAGCATGGCCAGGGGCAGCGGACTGAGCTGGAACACCAGCGCGCCGATGCGCGCGCCCAGCCCTTGCATTGCGGGTTCGAGGAATTCCTGGACCGCCAGCCGCGGATCGAGGAAGGCCGTGTTGGCCTGGCGGCCGCGGCCGTCCTCGGTCCGCACCTGCGCGTCGGTCACCACGCTCGGCGCCTTGACCGTGAAGCGGAAGTCCTCGGGCACCTGCTGCGCGTAGCGCTCGTACTGGCTGGCCGTCAGCGATTGGTAGAACCCGCGGTCGATGCTGACCGCGCGATGCAGCGGCTGCTGCGCATAGGCGCTCAGGCCGTTGCGCGACAGGGTGGATTCGCCGTGCCGGCCGGCCCAGACGATGCCCTGCCAGCCCGGATAGCTCCACGACGAGGTGCCCAGCCGGATCCGCGGCGACAGCGCGGCGGCGAGGGCAGCCTGCGATTCGTCCACCGGCTGCGGCTGGACGCCGGCGCGGCGGCGTTTCGGCGCGCCGTCGGTGGCGGGCGAGGGCGCGCCTGCGGTGGTCGCGCCGCTGGTGTCGTCCGGATCGTCCGGATCGTCTGCATCGCCCGCGTCGGCGCGGTCGTCGCTGTCGGCGCCGCGCGCCTGCCGCCCGGTCGTCAATGGCCGCGCGCCGGGGGCGGGCGCTGGCGGCAGCAGCTCGCCGAAGAGATCGTCCTGATGGCCGGGGAACTCCTGTTGCATGGGCCGGCAGCATAGCGGGCACGGCTACACTGCCGCGCGAGCTTCGCCATGTCCATCGAGCCTTCCTCCCTCCTCCCCGCCGACGAGTATGCGATGCGGCTCGCCCTCGACCAGGCGCAGAACGCCTGGCTGGTGGGCGAGGTGCCCGTGGGCGCCGTCATCATGCGCGCCGGCCAGGTGATCGCGACCGGCTACAACCGCCCGATCACCACCCACGACCCGACCGCGCATGCCGAGATCGTGGCGCTGCGCCATGCCGCGCAGCTGCTGGGCAACTACCGGCTGCCCGAGTGCGAGCTCTACGTGACGCTCGAGCCCTGCGCGATGTGCGCGATGGCGATGATGCATGCGCGGCTCAAGCGCGTGGTCTTCGCCGCGCCGGATCCCAAGACCGGCGTGGCCGGCTCGGTGCTGGACCTGTTCGGGCAGAAGCAGCTCAACCACCACACCGCGCTGCAGGGCGGCGTGCTGGCCGAGGCCTCCGCCAAGCTGCTGCGCGAGTTCTTCGCCGAGCGCCGCGAGGCGGCGCGCCAGCTGCGCGAGACGCGTCGCCAGGCGGCCGCCGAGCGGGCCATCGAAGCCGGCGCCGCCGTGGATGCCGACGGCCTGCCCGCCTTGACCGCGCTGCCCGAGGTGCAGGAGTTCCCGGTGATCCCGGTGGGCGACGCGCAATACCTTTCCCCGAATTCCGATCCTCCGCAGGACGACCCGCAGCGATGAGCTCCCTGATCCTCTACACCCCCTCCGGCATCCTGGCGCAGGCGCAGCCGCTCAAGCGCGCGGCCAAGCGGCTGGCGGCGCTCGGCTTCGACGTGAGCATCGACGAGGCCGCGCTGGCGAAGCACCAGCGCTTCGCCGGCGACGACGACACGCGGCTGGCCGCGCTGCACCGCGTCGCCGAGGCGGGGCCGTCGGTGGCGCTGGCCACGCGCGGCGGCTACGGCCTGACGCGGCTGCTCGACCGCATCGACTGGGCGTTGATGGCGCGCAGCGTGGAGCGCGGCACCCGCTGGGTCGGCCTCAGCGACGTCACCGCGCTGCAGCTGGCGCTGCTGGCCCACACCAAGCAGACGAGCTGGGCCGGTCCGATCGCCTGCGACGACTTCGGCCGTGCCGAGGCCGATGGCGGCGTCGACGAGATCACCCGCGACTGCTTCCTCGAGGCGATGGACGGCTCGCTCGAGGCCATCGGCTTCCGCACCGAGGCGGGCCTGGACGGCGTCGAGGCGCGCGGCACGCTGTGGGGCGGCAACCTGGCGGTGCTGTGCTCGCTGCTGGGCACGCCGCACTTCCCGAAGATCAAGGGCGGCATCCTCTTCCTGGAGGACGTCAACGAGCATCCCTACCGCGTCGAGCGCATGCTGCTGCAACTCTGGCAGGCGGGCGTGCTGGACGCGCAGAAGGCGGTGATCCTGGGCAGCTTCAGCGGCTGGAAGAAGTCGCCGCTGGATCGCGGCTACTCGATGAAGAGCTGCGTGCAGGCGCTGCGCGAGCGCGTCAAGGTGCCTGTCCTCACCGGGCTGCCCTTCGGCCATGTGCCGACCAAGGTGTGCCTGCCCGTGGGCGCGAAGGCCGAGATGATGGTCGAGGGCCGCGACGTGATCGTGGCCTGGGGCCATGTCGGCCATGGACACGATCATCACGAGCCGCACGCTCACGCTCACGATCACCCCGGCCACGATCACGACCACCACGGTCACGACCACTGACCGACGTCACGGGCGCCGCGCGAGCGGGGCCGCTATGATCCGCCCCGGCAGCGGCCCGCCTCCACGAGGGGCGCGGCCTTGGCAACAATCTGGCAATGCCGCATCCCCAGGATGCGGCGTTTGCTTTTGGGAAGGATGACGATGTCGTCGGGGCTGTGGAACGCGTCGCTGCACGCGGCTGAGGGCTGGCGTGCGGCGTGGGCCCGGTTCGTGGCGATCCGCCGCCTGGGCGGCGCGGGGGCGATGGCGGCGGCGGTGTGCGCCGCGTCGCTGCTGGCCGCGTGCAACAACAGTCCCTATCCGGCCGGCGCGGCCAAGGACAACACCCTCTACCTGTCCTTCGACGAGCGTTCGCCGCGCTACCTGGATCCGACCGCGTCCTACACCGCGCCCGAGTCGGTCTACACCTACCAGATCACCGAGCCGCTCTACGGCTACCACTACCTGAAGCGGCCCTACACGCTGATCCCGCGCGTCGCGGCGGCGGTGGTCAAGCCGTACTACCTGGATGCGCAGGGCCGGCGCCTGCCCGAGGACGCGCCCGCCGACCAGATCGCGCAGAGCGTCTACGACGTGCCCATCCGGCCCGGCGTCCTGTACGCGCCCAGCCCGGCATTCGCCAAGGACGAGCAGGGCCACTACCGCTACCACCACCTGACGGCGAAAGAGCTCGGCGACAAGCGCTCGCCCTGGCAGTTCGAGCACCAGGGCACCCGGGAGCTCGAGGCCGCGGACTTCGTCTACGCGCTCAAGCGCCACGCGACCACCCGCATCGAGGCGCCGATCTTCGGCCTGTTCTCCGAGCACGTGCTCGGCCTGAAGGCCTACGGCGCGCTGATCCGCGAGGAGAACGCGAAGCTGCTCAAGGGCCTGCCGGAGAGCACGCCCGACAAGCCCTTCCTGGACTTCCGCAAGTGGCCGCTGGAAGGCGCCGAGGCGGTGGACAAGCACCTGCTGCGCGTGCGCATCAAGGGCAAGTACCCGCAGTGGTCCTACTGGATGTCGACGACCTTCATGGCGCCGATCCCCTGGGAGGCGGACCTGTTCTACGCCCAGCCCGGCATGGCCGAGCACGGCCTGTCCTGGAACCAGTGGCCGGTGGGCACCGGGCCTTACATGATGACGACCTACGAGCAGGATCGCCGTCATGTGATGTCGCGCAATCCGAATTACCGCAAGGACGATCTCTACCCCTGCGAGGGCATGCCCGACGACGGTCCCGCGGGCCGCCTGGCCGACTGCGGCAAGCCCATGCCCTTCATCGACAAGATCGTCGCCACGCTGATCAAGGAGCGGGTGCCGCGCAAGGAGATGTTCAAGCAGGGCTACCTGGACCTCCCCGACCTGGAACGCGGCGACTGGGGCGTCGAGTTCTACGCCGACGCCAGCGACTCCGCCGAGACCGAAGCCTTCTTCCGCCAGCGCGGCTTCGCCTTCCCGCGCTCGACCGATCCCAACAACTGGTACCTGGGCTTCAACATGCTCGATCCGGTGATCGGCAAGGGCGGGACGCCGGAGGAAGAGGAGCGCCACCGCAAGCTGCGCCAGGCGCTGTCGATCGCGATCGACTGGGAGGAGGGCTACGGCCGCATCTTCAAGAACCGCGGCGGCGTGACGGCCTACGGACCGGTGCCGCCGGGCGTGTTCGGTTCGCGCGAGGCGCAGCCGGGCTTCTTCAATCCGGTCACGCACCGGCTGGTCAATGGCAAGGTCGAGCGCCGTCCGCTCGAGGACGCGAAGCAGCTGCTGGCCGAGGCCGGCTACCCCGATGGCCGCGACGCGAAGACCGGTCAGCCGCTGGTGCTCAACTACGACTTCATGCGCACCGTCACGCCCGAGGTGAAGGCCGAGAACGACTGGCTGGTGAAGCAGTTCGCCAAGCTGGGCGTCCAGCTCGACGTGCGCGCCACCGACTACAACCAGTTCCAGGAGAAGGTCCGCCAGGGCAAGCACCAGGTCTTCTGGTGGGGCTGGTTCGCCGACTACCCGGACGCGGAGAACTTCCTGTTCCTGCTCTACGGGCCCAACAGCAAGTCGCTGCATGAAGGCGAGAACTCGGCCAACTACGAGAGCGCCGAATTCGACCGGCTCTTCAAGCAGGTGCAGGTCCTCGACGACGGCCCGCAGAAGCAGCAGGTGATCGACCGCATGGTGCAGATCGCCCAGCAGGACGCGCCCTGGGCCTTCGGCTACTGGGCCTGGACCGGGCAGGCGTACCAGCACTGGGTCTACAACGGCAAACCCAGCATCGTGATCCGCGATCCGGTGCGCTACTACCGCATCGATCCGCAAGAGCGCGCCCAGCGCCAGGGCGAATGGAACCGGCCGGTCTGGTGGCCGCTGCTGGTGCTGGTGGTGGGTTTCGCCGCCATCGTCTGGATGACGCGCCGCAGCTTCCGCAAGCGCGAAACCGCGACCGCGCGCGGCACCGCCGCGCCGCTGGCCGCCAACGACGCCCTGAGCGCCCCCCGGGGAGCCGACTGATGTTCAAGTACCTGACTCGTCGCCTGGCCTACGGGCTGGCCATCCTGGTGGGCGTCAACCTGCTGACCTTCTTCCTGTTCTTCACCGTCAACACGCCGGACGACATGGCGCGGCTGAACATCGGCGGCAAGCGCGTCTCGCAGGAACAGATCGACAAGTGGAAGGCCGAGCGCGGCTACGACAAGCCGCTGTACTGGGACGCCTCGCGCAGCGGCACCGCGCAGCTGACCCACACCGTGTTCTGGGAGCGCTCGGTCTCGCTGATGCTGCTGGAGTTCGGCCGCTCCGATGCGCGCCAGGCCGTCGACATCGGCCATGAGATCAAGACCCGCATGGGCGTGAGCCTGCAGCTGGCGGTGCCGATCTTCGTGCTGCAGCTGATCGTGAGCGTGGCCTTCGCGCTGCTGCTGACCTTCTTCCGCAACTCGCGCATCGACTTCTGGGGCGTCGTGCTGTGCGTGCTGATGCTGTCGATCTCCAGCCTTTTCTACATCATCGTCGGGCAGTTCTTCTTCTCGCGGGTGCTGCGCCTGGTGCCGATCAACGGCTATGAACCGGGCCTGGACGCGCTCAAGTTCCTGGCGCTGCCGATCGCGCTGTCGCTGCTGTCGCGGCTGGGCGGCGAGGCCCGCCTGTACCGCGCGATGCTGCTCGAGGAGGTCGGCAAGGACTATGTCCGCACCGCCCGCGCCAAGGGCTTGTCGGAGCCTGTCGTGCTGATGCGCCATGTGCTGCGCAACGCGCTGATCCCGATCATCACCAGCGCCGGCGCCTACCTGCCTTACGTCTTCCTGGGCAGCCTGGTGTTCGAGAGCTTCTTCGGCATCCCGGGCCTGGGCGCCTTCGTCATCGACGCGATCACCGGCCAGGACTTCGCCATCGTGCGCACCATGGTGTTCCTCGGCGCGCTGCTCTACATCGCGAGCAACGCGCTGATCGACGTGGTCTACACCTGGGTCGACCCGCGCGTGCGGCTGACCTGACGCGGCCTCGCGCCGATCCGACAAGAGATTCGACATGGGATTCAAGGTCGTCATCCTCTGGACCGATGTGGCGCTGTGGGCGATGTTCGCGGCGCTGGTGTTCTACATCGCGCGGCTGATCCGGCGCCCGCATCTGCGCGCCAACTGGCAGCGCGTGCTGCGCGATCCGGCCGCGCTGAGCGCTGGCGTGGTGCTGGCGCTGTTCCTGGGCATCACGGCGCTGGACAGCCTGCACTTCCGCCGCGCGCTCGCGGACAGCCCGGCGGGCCAGCAGTTCTACGAGACCCGCACCGAATCGGTCCTGGACCTGCTGCTCGCGCGCCAGATCGAGATGCGCGAGACCAGCTACTCCGCGCCGCTGGCCTACCAGGGCTTCACGCTGGACAGCGTCGCCCACGGCAGCGAGATTGTGCGCGAGTTCCCACGCCTGGCCTTCGGCGGCGCGCACCTGAAGGATCCGGCGCGCGACTGGTCCGGCGACGTGACGCGGCGCGCGCTGACCGGCCTGGCGCTGGGCGCGCTGGCGTCGGCGCTGATCGGGCTGGCGATGGCGGCGGCCCTGGCGCCGCATCATGGCGGCCTCCGCCAGGGCCTGAAGGACCTGCTGGCCGACCGCACGCACTACCCGTGGCGCGCGGCGCTCGGGACGCTGTCGGTCATCGCGCTGCTGGCGGGCCCGGTGATCGCGCTGATGGGCCACTACCACGTGTTCGGCACCGACCAGACCGGCAACGACGTGCTCTACCAGGCGCTCAAGAGCATCCGCACCGCCTTCGTGATCGGCGCGCTGTCGACGCTGGCGACGCTGCCCTTCGCGCTGGTGCTGGGCATCCTCGCCGGCTACTTGAAGGGCTGGGTGGACGAGGCGATCCAGTACTTCTACACGGTGCTGACCTCGGTCCCCAACGTGCTGCTGATCGCGGCCTGCGTGCTGATGGTGCAGGTCTTCCTGGACAAGCATCCGGAGGCCTTCGAGACCGGCGCCGAACGCGCCGACCTCAAGATCTTCCTGCTGTGCGTGATCCTGGGCGTGACCGGCTGGGCGACGCTGTGCCGGCTGGTGCGCGGCGAGACGCTCAAGCTGCGCGAGGCCGATTTCGTGCAGGCCGCGACCGCCTTCGGCGTGCGCGACACGACGATCATGGTCCGCCACATCGTGCCCAACGTGATGCACCTGGTGCTGATCTCGCTGGTGCTCAACTTCTCCGACCTCATCCTCTACGAGGCGGTGCTGACCTACGTCGGCGTGGGTGTGGACCCGGGCATGAACAGCTTCGGCGGCATGATCAACCTGGCACGCTCCGAGATGAGCCGCGACCCGGTGGTGTGGTGGAGCTTCGTCGCGGCCTTCGGCTTCATGGTGAGCCTGGTGCTGGCGGCCAACCTGTTCGCCGACGGCGTGCGCGACGCTTTCGATCCGCGCGCCCGCAAGCTGCGACCGCAGGTGCTGTCGCTCAAGAAGAAGAACGCCCAGGCCTGAGGAACGCCAGATGCTGAAGATCGACGACCTCCACGTCCACCTGGATGCCGACGCCGGCCTGGTGCGCGCCATCGATGGCATGCGGCTGACGCTGGCGCAAGGCCAGACCTTCGCGCTGGTGGGCGAGTCCGGCTGCGGCAAGAGCATGACGGCGCTGGCGCTGATGCGGCTGCTGCCGGACAACGGGCGCATCGCCGCCGGCCGGCTCGAGCTCGATGGCCAGGACCTGTTCGACCTGAGCGAAGCCCGCATGCGCGATGTGCGCGGCGGACGCATCGGGATGATCTTCCAGGAGCCGGGGACCAGCCTGAATCCGGTGATGAAGGTCGGCGACCAGATCGTCGAGGCGATCGAGGCCCACACGCCGCTGCGCGGCGCGGCCGCGCGCCGGAAGGCGGTGGACTGGCTGCGCCGCGTGGGCATCCCCGAACCCGAGCGCCGCATCGACGAGTACCCGTTCCGGCTGTCCGGCGGCCAGAAGCAGCGGATCATGATCGCGATGACGCTGGCGGCCGAGCCGGACTTCCTCATCGCCGACGAGCCGACCACCGCGCTGGACGTCACCATCCAGGCGCAGATCCTGGACCTGCTCAAGGACCTGCAGCGCGAGCGCGGGCTGGGGCTGCTGCTGATCACCCATGATCTCGGCGTGGTGTCGGGGATGGCGCACCAGGTGGCGCTGATGTACGCCGGGCAGATCGTCGAGGTGGCGTCGGCCGCGGAGTTCTTCGCGGCACCCAGACATCCTTATGCGCGCCTGCTGCTGCGTGCGCTGCCGGACGCGCAGCGCCGCGGAGAGCCGCTGGCTGCCATCCCGGGGACCGTGCCGCCGTTGTGGCAGACCTTCTCAGGCTGCCGCTTCGCGCCGCGCTGCGATCGTGCGATGGCCCATTGCGCGTCGACGCAGCCGGTGCTTGCTGGACTGGCCGATGGGGCTGTGGGGCATGAAGTGCGGTGTCTGCTTTATGCCGATGCCACGGGGGGCGTGGCGGAAGGGGCAGGGGGCGTGGCGAGAGGATCTGGGGACGTGGCAGATCGGGAGATCGCCGTCGGCACCGGTGCCCCTCTCCGCTCAGACGCCTCCGCACGCTCGGCATTCGCTCCGAGGGGCACCGGCGCCGACGGCTTCGCGCAGTCGCCATCGCAGTCCCCCACGCAGCCGACCGAGCAGTCGCCCACGCAGTCGACCGAGCAGGGGCGCGCGCAGTCGCCGCGGTTGCTGCTCGAGGTGAAGGACCTGACCGTGCGGTATCCGATGGGGCGCGGGTTCTTTGGGGGGACGAAGCGCTGGTTCGACGCCGTCGGCGGGGTGTCCTACTCGATCGAGGCCGGCAAGACCCTCGCCCTCGTCGGCGAGTCCGGCTGCGGCAAGACCACCTCCGGCAAGGCGATCGTCCAGCTGCTTCGGCGCGTGGCGGTGATCGGGGGGCAGGCCTTGCTGCATCCTCCGGTTGAAGCCGCAGGGCAGGGCGGGGCGCCCCAGGATCTGTTCCAGCTCGACGGCGACGCGCTCCGGGAGGCGCGCCGGCAGGTGCAGATCATCTTCCAGGATCCGTTCGCGTCGTTGAATCCGCGGCTGCGCGTGCAGGAAGTGCTCGAGGAAGGCCTGCTGGCGCTGCGGCCCGAACTCGATGCACCGGCACGCCTGGCGCTGCTGCACGAGTTGCTGGACCAGGTCGGCCTGCGCCGCGACGCGCTGGCCCGCTTCCCGCACGAGTTCTCCGGCGGCCAGCGCCAACGCATCGCCATCGCCCGCGCGCTGGCCGTGGAGCCGCGCTTGATCGTCTGCGACGAACCCACCTCGGCCCTGGACGTGTCGGTCCAGGCGCAGATCCTGAACCTGCTGCGCGAACTCCAGCGCAGCCGCGGACTCTCCTACCTGTTCATCACCCACAACATCGGCGTCGTCGAGTACATCGCCGACGAGGTAGCAGTGATGCAGGCCGGCCGCATCGTGGAATCGGGCAGCTGCGACACGGTGCTCGGGCAACCGCGCGAGGGGTACACCCGGACGCTGCTCGCGGCGGTGCCGCGCGTGGAACGTCGCACGGTCGCCTGACCGCCTCCTTCAGCACGGCGTTCGAGCCGTTTCCTTTCCTCGAAGGGCCGCTCAGCGGCCCTTTTTCATGTCCGCTGCGCGACGCGGAGGTGGCCTCGGCGCCTGGGCACCGTGATGGTGCCGAGCGGACTCTGGAGGCGGTGGGGCGAGGATGACCGGCAGGAGGCTTGGCCGTTTAGCGCCGTACTTCTGTGCGCAGGGGCGATTGGCGGATGAAGAACTGGCCTGAATGCGCACTTTTGGTGCGAAATCACCGCTTATTTGGGCTGGAAACCCTGCTCAAGGGCGTCAGCCGCGCGTCGCGCCGCAGCAACGGGAGTCGCATTCCGCACTTGGGTGTTTACCCGCGATTTCTGGGTGTAAAGCGGCCGGGGCCCTCCCGCTTAGGGTGATCACGGGGGGGGGCTTTGCGAACCGGACAAGAAACTGGCCCGGCCCTAAGCCGGGAACACCGCTCGGAGGGCAGGCCGAGATCCCGGCCGCCCGTGTTCCCGGCAACACAACAACCTGTGTTTCTGGTTAAGGAGTCTTCATGTTCAAACGCAAGAGCATCAACCTTGCCGCGCTGCTCGCGCTCGGCGCCGCGGCCTTGCCCGCGGTCGCGCAAAACACCCAACTCGACCGCGTGGAGATCACCGGCTCGTCCATCAAGCGCATTGACGCCGAAACCTCGCTGCCGGTCAGCGTGATCAGCCGTGACTCGATCAACAAGTCCGGCGCTTCCAACGTCCAGGAACTGGTCGACCGCCTGAGCTACAACAACGGCGGCGGCCTGGCGCTGGGCCAGTCGATCGGTGACGGCTCCGCCAACGGTCAGGTCGGCGCTTCGCTGCGCGGCCTGGGCCGCGGCCGCACGCTGGTGCTGCTGAATGGCCGGCGCCTGCCGGTCTATCCGTTCTCCGGCCAGGGCGTCGACCTGAACGCCATCCCCCTGGCCGCGATCGAACGCGTCGAAGTGCTGCGCGACGGCGCTTCCGCGACCTACGGTTCGGACGCCATCGGCGGCGTGATGAACTTCATCACCCGCAAGGACTTCCAGGGCGGCGACATCTCGGTCGGCCTGGAGCTGCCCAAGTCGGTCGGCGACGTGTTCTCGTTCTCCGCCGGCGGCGGCGTGGGCGACCTGTCCAAGGACAAGTGGAACCTGCTGGCCACCATCAACTACCAGAAGTACGACCCGATCCGCGCGGCCGACCGCTCCTATGCGTCCACCGGCAACCGGCCCGACCTGGGCGTGGTGAAGGACTCGGGCAATACCTTCCCGGCCAACACCTTCATCGCCACGACCGGCCAGTACGTGCCCGGCGCGGCGAACTTCCCGACCTGCCGTCGCCCGGATTCCTATCCCGGCGCCAACAACTGCCGTTACGACTACACCCATTACATTGACCTGGTGCCTGAGCAGGACCGCTACGGCGCGCTGGTGAAGGGCACGGTGCAGGCCGCCCCCGACCATCAGCTGTTCGCTGAAGTCGCCTACAGCCGCAACGAGATCATCCTGGGCTCCTCGCAGACGCCTTCGACGACCACGGGCAAGGACGACTACCTGTATCCCGCCGGCGGCAAGTACTACCCGACCGCCGCGGTCGACGCCGTGCTGCCCGGCTACCGGGGCGACCTGGTGCTGGCCTGGCGGATGGTCGACGGCGGCCAGCGCAAGACCAAGGTGACCAACCAGGTGCTGCGCACCGTGGCCGGCGCCGAGGGCACCTTCGGTGGCTTCGACTACAAGGCCGCTTTCGTCTATGCCGAGGGCAAGGCCCGCGACGACTTCGTCAGCGGCAACTTCTCCGACACCCGCCTGGTGCAGGCGCTGCGCACCGGCCTGATCAACCCCTGGGGCCCGAACGACGCCGCTGGCCTGGCCGCGCTCAAGAGCGCCGAGCTCTCCGGCAACAACCGCGACTCCAAGACCAGCAACACCGGCGGCGACTTCACGCTGTCGCGCGAGCTGTTCAACGTCGGCGCCGGCAACCTGGGTGTCGCCTTCGGTGGCGAGTTCCGCAAGGAAAAGTATCTGGACGGCTACTCCGAGCTGGCCGGTTCCGGCGACGTGGTGGGCGGCTCCGGCACGGCCGGCCGCGTCAGCGCGAACCGTGACGTGAGCGGCGTGTTCGGCGAAGCGAACTTCCCGGTCCTCAAGTCGCTGGAAATCAACGCCGCCGTCCGCTACGACAAGTACAGCAGCACCAACGGCGGCTCGCGCGACGGCACGTTCTCCACCAAGGACCTGCAGGCCACCAGCCCGAAGCTGTCGGTCAAGTTCACCCCGATGACGGGCCTGCTGTTCCGCGCGTCGGCGGGCAAGGGCTTCCGCGCCCCGGCGCTGGACAACCTGTTCGCACCCTCGTCGTTCACGAACTCGGGCGGCAACTTCACCGACCCCAACTACGACCGCATCCGCGGTTGCGCGGCGTTCCCCAACACCAACTACTGCGACACGCAGCTGACGGTGCAGAACAACAGCAACCTGAACCTGGAGCCGGAGAAGTCCAAGACCTTCACCGCCGGCATGGTGTTCGAGATGATCAAGGACACCACGATCAGCGTCGATTACTTCGACATGAAGATCACCAACGGCCTGCGCTTCCTGTCGGGTGACGACATCATGCGCGACTGGGAAAAGCACCGCGTCCCGGGCACCTTCACCAGCACGTCGATCTTCGCGGACCGCCTGGTCGTCGATCCGGCCACCGGCTTCCTGAACTACGTGCGCGCCTCGTGGGAGAACGTGGGCAAGCTGCGCACCGCCGGCTTCGACTTCAGCGCCCGCGCCCGCCTGCGTACCGAGTTCGGCACCTTCACCCCGGGCTGGGAAGCGACGCTGCTGACCAAGAGCGAGGAAAGCATCGTCGGCACCGGCACCACCCGCGACAACCTGGGCAAGTACAACCTGGGCGGCCCGGTGGTCAAGCTGAAGCAGACCTTCACGCTGGACTGGGACAAGGACAAGTGGGGCGCTTCGATCCGCTACTTCCGCCAGAACGGCTACGAGGACTACGACGAGGTTCGCCACGTCAAGGCCTATGACCTGTTCGACGTGCAAGGGCAGTTCCGCGGCATCAAGGGCGTGACCATCACGGCCGGCATCCGCAACCTGTTCGACAAGAAGCCGCCGACGACCAACCAGGAAGACTACTTCCAGGTCGGTTTCGACCCGACCTATGCAGCGGTCCAGCAGCGCACCTTCTACGTGCGCGGCAACTACCGCTTCTAAGGGCGGAGCCGTCGCTGATCTGACTTAGATTAGCGACTTCCCCTCCAACGCCGCAGGCCCTTCGGGGCCTGCGGTCATTGAGGCCGGCACGTTGCCGGCCGATCGCGGATCCGACGCCCACCATGGATTACCTGAACCCCGACCTCGACTTCGCCGCCCTGGGCCGCACCTTGCGGACCGAGGGCAGGGTGCTGATCCGGGACTTCTTCACCCCGCAGGTGGCCGACGCCCTGGACCGGGCGCTGCAGGCGATCGACTGGGAGCTGGTCTATCGCGACGCGACCGGCGACCGCCGCCTGACCGGCGAGCAGCTGCGCGCGCTCACGCCCCAGCAGCGCATGCAGCTGACCGAAGGCATCCACGGGATCGCGCGCGAGGGCTTCCAGTTTTCGTTCTTCTCCGACTCGCTGGTCCGCGCGGTCAAGGACGGCCGCTCCGACCTGCTGGCCCGCTTCATGCGCTGGATGGCGGACGACGCCTTCCTGTCGCGGATGCGCGAGCTCAGCGGTGACCCCGAAATCAATGGCGTCTTCGCCCAGGCGACGATGTACTCCCGCGGTAACTTCCTCACCACCCACGACGACCATGTCGACCGCGAGGACCGCCGGATCGCCTACGTGATCAACCTCACGCCGCGCTGGCGGCCCGACTGGGGCGGGATGCTCCACTTCACCGCGGAGGACGGATCGGTGCTCGACACCTTCTTCCCCCACTTCAATTCACTGTCGCTGTTCACTGTGCCTCAGCGACATTTCGTCTCCTACGTGCCGCCATTCGCCATGGCTGAGCGCCAGGCGATCACCGGCTGGCTGATCGCGGCGTAAGCGGCACGCGGATTGCTGGAGGCTGGCGGCTGTTCGTTCCGTAACCTCTTCGCGGGTTAGCCCTAGCACCCCAAGGAAGGTGATCAGAGGGCATACCAGTAGAATACCAGGGTCGGAGGGGCGACCCTCCGGCGACGGCGCCGCTGTAACCGCAGGTGCCCCGTGCGATGGGCGATGCCCGCATGCTCGGGCAAACCCCATGGCTGGCGGCTTGCGCATGTCGTTTATGATCAAGGTCGTGAAAGGTAGCCGAAATCTGTAGTTTTCCTACAGTTTTGTGCTGATCCTTGAGACGCCCGCGGCCACAAGCTGACGGGCATTTTTGTTGAGTCGGGTTCGTATCGTGCCCTGGGTTTTCGAGTCTTCGTGTGTCCATCCTGCATTCGGCGGGTCGGCGGTCCGTGGCGCTTCGGCGGCTTGGCACCGTTCGCTTCCGTCGCTCGCACAGCCGGCAAGACAGGCGCTGCTGACCCCAGGTTGCGGCGCGAACGCCTGATCCGACCAGACGCTGTGTTGAGTCGAACTCCCCTTGTAGCTTCGATGAAAGTAATTCGCAGTTTGATGAAGGAGCGCGCATGAACTTTGCGCAGGATAAAGGCGGGTCATCGCGCCTGACGGGCTTCGGCCTCGTTGTCTTGGTCCACGTCCTGATCGTCGGCGCCCTGGCCAGCGGCCTGGCGACGAAGATCAAGGAGGCGGTGAAGGGCCCGATCGACGTCAAGGTCGTCGAGGAAAAGGTCAAGCCGCCGCCGCCGCCTGAAAAGGTCGTGCCGCCGCCCCCGGACATCAAGGCGCCGCCGCCGCCGTTCGTGCCGCCGCCCGAAGTCGTCGTGACGGCCCCGCCGCCGCCGACCCAGACGGTGGCCGTGCAGTCGACGACGCCGCCGCCGGCCCAGGAATTCCGCCCGGCACCGCCGCCGGCCGCTCCCGCGCCGCCGGCCCCGCCGGCCCCGAAGGTGCGTTCGGCGATCGGCAGCTGCAGCAAGATGGGCAAGCCGGAAATGCCGGCGCTCAACTGGAGCGGCACCGCCAGCTACAAGGCCACGTTCACCGTCAGGGGTGGCAAGGTGGTCGAGATCTCCCTGGCGACCCTGCGTGGCGCCAGCGACCGCAAGGCGGATCGCGCGCTCAAGAACGCGATCACCTCGACGCTGTCGGAGACCTATGAATGCGTGGACGCGGTCCTGGAACAGGAATTCGTGTTCAACATGGAATGATCCGCGGGACCGTCCGACCCGCGATCGACTGAATACGGAGCGCCCGACGCGCTCCGGACCCCTCAACCCTGAGTTCAAGACTTTTTGCGTAGGAGCTAACTCCATGATCTCTCGTCTGTCTGCCTTGTTTGCGGCCGTCGCCTGCGCCGCGACCCTGGCCGTCTCCCCGCTGGCCGCCCAAGCGCAGGACCAGGCTGCCTCGGCCGCCGCCTCCGCCGCTGAAGCCACTCCCGCTCCTGCCGACATCGCTCCCGCCGCCGTCGCCGAACCGGCCGCCGCCAAGCCGGTCGACAACCCCTACAGCCTGGGCAACATCGTCGCCCACGGCAACGTGGTCGACCAGGCCGTGCTGGCCATCCTGGCCATCATGTCCATGGGTTCCTGGTACATCCTGTTCACGAAGCTCTGGGACACCTCCAAGATCGCCCGTGAAGCCAAGGAAGTCCGCGCCTCGTTCTTCAAGAAGGCTTCCCTGCAGGAAGGCCTGAAGAGCCTGAGCGAGACCGGCGCATTCCGCTTCATCGCCCAGACCGGCGTGGAAGCTTCGGAACACCACGAAGGCGCGCTGACCGAGAACATCGACCACAACACCTGGGTCACGATGAACATCGACCGCGCCGTGCAGGAAGTGAACTCGCGCCTGCAAGGCGGCCTGGGCTTCCTGGCCACCGTCGGCTCGACCAGCCCCTTCATCGGCCTGTTCGGTACCGTGTGGGGCATCCTGCAGGCGCTGACCCAGATCGGCGTGGCCGGTCAGGCTTCGATCGACAAGGTCGCCGGCCCCGTGGGTGCCGCGCTGATCATGACCGCCATCGGTCTGGGCGTGGCCGTTCCGGCCGTGCTGGGCTACAACTGGCTGGTCAACCGCAACAAGTCGGTCATGGGCCAGGTCCGTGCCTTCGCTGCTGACCTGCACGGCGTCCTGATGGGCAGCCGCAAGGTCGCCGGCCGCTAATCCACAGCAGTCCCGGAGACGCAATATGGGGATGAACGTAGGTTCGTCCGGTGGCGACGACGAGGTGGTCTCGACCATCAACACCACGCCCCTGGTGGACGTGATGCTGGTGCTCCTGATCATCTTCCTGATCACCGTGCCGGTGGTGACGCAATCGGTGGGGGTGACCCTGCCGAAGGAGACGAACGTCGTCCGCGTCACCAAGCCGGAGAACATCGAAATCGCGGTGACCAAGGATGGCGACATCTACTGGGGCGTGCAGCCGATTCCGGATACGGAAACGCTGGTGGCGCGCCTGAAGAAGGTGGCGGTTCTGAATCCTCAGCCGGAAGTCCACATCCGTGGCGACGAGAAATCGCGCTACGAGAACGTGGGCAAGGTGATGGTCGCGTGCCAGCGCGCGGGCATCATGTCCATCAAGTTCGTCACCGAGCCGCCGGCTCGTGGTGGCTGAAGGAGCTGAAGAATGGGTATGAATGTCGGAAGCTCCGGTGGTGGTGACGATCCCGAAACCATGCTGGACGTCAACACGACGCCGCTGATCGACGTGATGCTGGTGCTGCTGGTGATGCTGATCATCACCATCCCGATCCAGCTGCATTCGGTCAACCTGGACATGCCGCCGCCCAACAACCAGACGCCGCCGACCGAGCCGATCGTCCACGAAGTGGCGATCGACTTCGACGGCACCGTGTTCTGGGACGGCGCGGCCGTGCCGAACCACGCGGCGCTCGAGGCCAAGATGGCCGAGATCGCGGCGATTCCGGATCAACCGGAAGTGCACATCAAGCCGAACAAGCTGGCCGAGTACGGTTATGTCGCCAACGTGATGGCGTCGGCGCAGCGCCTGGGCGTCAAGAAGATGGCGATGGTCGGGAACGAGCAGTTCCTGAACTGAGACCGGATGCCTGTCTGATTGGTGTCTGACCAGAACGCGCTGCCCGCGAGGGTGGCGCGTTTTTCTTCGTAGGAGAGCAAGCGAATGAAACTCAAACTGCTGGCAACCGCCGCCGTGGGCGCCGCCGCGCTGGTGCTGGGCACGACGCCCGAAGGCAGCCTGAGCGTCCTGTCCCAGGCCGCCGCGCAGGTGCGCCCGCAAGTCGGCGGCGCGCTCAAGGCCGCGTCCGACCTGCTCAAGGCGGGCAAGGCGCAGGAAGCGATGGCCAAGATCCGCGAGGCCGAGGCCGTTCCCGGCCGCAATGCCGACGAGAACGCGACGCTGGAAGGCCTGCGCCTGTCCGCCGCCTCGCGCCTGGGCGATGCCGACGCCATGGCCAAGGCCTATGACGCGCTGAGCGCCGCCGGCAAGATGCCCGCGGCCAACAAGCTGCTGACGATGGAAGCCATCGCCGGCACCTACCTCCGCGCGGGCAATGGCGCCAAGGCGCTGGAGTGGGTCAACAAGTACAACGCCGCCGGGGGCAACAGCCCGACGATGAAGCAGATCCAGAGCGCCGCGCAGCTGCGTTCCGGTGACGTGACGACGGTGCTGAAGGACACGCTGGCCGAGATCGCCGCCGACGAGAAGGCCGGTCGCACGCCGTCGCAGGACAAGCTCAACACCGCGCTGTGGGCCGCCAACAAGAAGGGCGACGGCGCCACCGAGTCGGCGCTGATCCAGAAGCTGCTGAACTACTACCCGACGCAGAAGCTGTGGGCGCAGTCGCTGGGCACGCTGCAGAGCAAGAAGGGCTTCGCCGCCGGCCGCTACCAGGTCGACGTGCTGCGCCTGCGCCTGGTGACCGACAACATGCAGGGCGCCAACGACTACATGGAGCTGGCGCAGCTGGCGGGCGCGGCGGGTTATCCGGACGAAGGCAAGAAGGTGCTGGACAAGGGCTTCGCCGCCGGCGTCCTGAAGCCGACCGACGACAACGGCCGTCCGAAGCGCCTGGCCGACCTGCTGGACAAGCGCATCGCCGAAGCCAAGGCCGGCGCCGCCGCCGCCGAGACGGCCGCCCGCGGCGCCCGTGAAGGCGACGAGCTGGTGAAGGTCGGTTTCGCGCAGGTGCAGCGCGGCCAGGCCGCCGCCGGCATCAAGCTGATGGAGGAAGGCATCGCCAAGGGCAACCTGAAGCGTCCGGACGATGCCAAGCTCTACCTGGGCCTGGCGCAGTTCCTGGCCGGCGATAAGGCCAAGGCGCAAGCGACCTGGCGCACCGTCAAGGGCACCGACGGCTCGGCCGACCTGGCCGGCCTGTGGTCGGTGTACGCGCGCAGCGCGAAGCACTGATCGCGACAGACTGCCCGGCGCTCCTCGCGGCGCCGGTCAAACGCCAAGAAGCGCCGACGGTAACGTCGGCGCTTTTTTCATGGACGCTCGCCCGCCTGGAGTGATCAGGACGATCGCGCTTCCTTCCGGGCGGAAGGGGCGGGGGGCGCGCCGGCGGGGGCGTAGGCCCTGAGGAAGACGTCCACCGCGCGTCGCGCCGCTCGCTTGATCTGGAGCCGGCTCGGCGGCGGAAGATCGCGGTGGAACCACCGGTGGTAGTGCTCCGCGTTGACCAGCGCGCCGAAGTACTGGGCCAGGAGCCCGGGGTCCTCGCGGCGCAGCTCGCCCAGTTCCACCGCCTGCCGGAACATCTCCGTCATGACCGCCATGCCCCGCTGCGGGCCGACCTCGTAGAACATGCGGCCGATGTCCGAATGGCCGGCCGCGCCCAGCACCATGCGGTGCGCCGACACCGATTCGTCGCTGGTCAGGAACGCCGTCAGCTTCTCGGCAAAGCGTGTGAGCCTGGCCTCGAGGTCGCCGCCGCGGTACTCCGCGATCTCCGCCAGCGCCGTGGCCATGTGCCGGTCGCCGGCCGCCTCGGTCACTGCGAGGAACAGCTCCTCCTTCGACGCGAAGTAGCCATAGATCGTCGACTTCGATCCACCGATGCGCTTGACGATCTCGGCCATCGACGCGCGCTCGTAGCCGAACTCCAGGAATACCTGCGAGGCCACTTCGAGGATGGCCTCGCGGCGCGCTTCAGTGCGGACTTTCACGACATCTCCTTAACCGTACCAATCGGTCCATTTTTTCTTGACACCCGGGAACTGTCAATCCAATAATCCGCGCCAATACCGAACCGTTCGGTACGTTTTAGAAATGACCAAGACTGCTCGACCTGGAGATCCGCCATGAGCATCCGCCACGATCCCTTCCTGCCCACGGCGCTGCTGGCCGCTGTTGCGGCACTGGCCCTCGCTGCCTGCGGCGAGCCGCCGCATCCGCCCAACATGGGCGGCAACGGCACGCCGCAGGTCGCTGTCACGACCGTCAAGCCGCAGCGCCTGGCATTGACGACCGAGTTGCCGGGCCGGGTCACGGCGGCGCTCGTCGCCGAGGTGCGACCGCAGGTCGGTGGGCTGGTGCAGGAACGCCGCTTCAAGGAGGGCAGCGAGGTCAAGGCCGGCGAACTGCTGTACCAGATCGATCCGGCGACCTATCGCGCCAGCGTCGACAACGCGCAGGCCACGCTGGCCAAGGCCGAGGCGACGCTGGTGTCGGCGCGGCTGAAGGCCGGCCGCTACCACGAGCTGTCCGCGATCAAGGCCGTGAGCCAGCAGGAGGCCGACGATGCCGCCGCCAGCCTGCTGCAGGCCGAGGCCGATGTCGGCGCCGCGCGCGCCACGCTGCAGACGCAGCGCATCAACCTGGCCTACACCCGCATCACCGCGCCGATCAGCGGGCGCATCGGCCGCTCCACGGTGACGCCGGGCGCGCTGGTCACCGCCAACCAGGCCGCCGCGATGGCGACGGTGCAGCAGCTCGATCCCATCTATGTCGACGTGACGCAATCGAGCGGCACGCTGCTGGCGCTCAAGCGCTCGCTGGAGAATGGCCGGCTCAAGAGCGGCACGGCCGCCGTGCGGCTGGTGCTCGAGGACGGCAGCGTTTATCCGCAGGCCGGCAAGCTGCAGTTCTCCGAGGTGACGGTGGACCAGAACACCAGCGCCGTGACGCTGCGGGCCGAGTTCCCGAATCCGCGCGGCGACCTGCTGCCCGGCATGTACGCGAAGGCGGTGATCGAGGAGGGCGTGATCGACCAGGCCGTGCTGGTGCCGCAGCCGGCGGTCAGTCGCGACAGCACCGGCAAGCCGGTGGCCTTCGTCGTGGACGGCGACGGCAAGCTCGCGCAGCGCGCGCTGACGACGGAGCGGGCCATCGGCGACCAGTGGCTGGTCGGCAGCGGCCTGAAGGCGGGCGACCGGCTCGTCGTCGAGGGCCAGCAGAAGGCGCGTCCGGGGCAGCCGGTCGAGGTCAAGGCGGCGGCCGCGCCGTCCGTGCCCGTCGCCGTGAAGACCGCCGCGGCCAGCGCCGCGACCGCGCATTGAGCGCCGGACGGAGACCCTCATGGCTCGCTTCTTCATCGACCGTCCGATCTTCGCCTGGGTCCTGGCCATCATCACGATGCTGGCCGGCACCGTGGCGGTGCTGACCCTGCCGATCGCGCAATACCCCACCATCGCCCCGCCCGCCATCGCCATCACGGCGAACTATCCCGGCGCCTCCTCCAAAACCCTGGAGGACACCGTCACGCAGGTCATCGAGCAGAAGATGAAGGGACTGGACCGCCTGTCCTACATCGCCTCGACCAGCGAATCGACCGGCAGCGTGACCATCACCCTGACCTTCGAGACCGGCACCAATCCCGACACCGCGCAGGTGCAGGTCCAGAACAAGCTGGCGCTGGCGACCCCGCTGCTGCCGCAGGAGGTCCAGCAGCAGGGCGTTCAGGTCGCCAAGTCGGCCAACAACTTCCTGAATGTGCTGGCCTTCATCTCGGAGGACGGCCGGCTCACCGGGTCCGACCTGTCGGACTACGTCGCGGCCAACGTGCAGGACCCGATCAGCCGCGTGGAAGGCGTGGGCGACACGACGCTGTTCGGCTCGCAATACGCGATGCGCATCTGGCTGGATCCGGGCAAGCTCAACAGCTTCAAGCTGACGCCGCTGGATGTGAAGGCCGCGGTGCAGGCGCAGAACGCGCAGGTCTCGGCCGGCCAGCTCGGCGGCCTGCCGGCGGTGCCGAGCCAGCAGCTCAACGCCACCATCACCGCGCAGACGCGGCTGAAGACGGCCGAGGAATTCGAGGCCATCCTGCTGCGCACGCAGGCGGACGGCTCGGCGGTGCGGCTGCGCGACGTGGCGCGCGTCGAGCTGGGCAGCGAGAGCTACGCCACGGTCGCGCACTTCAACGGCAAGCCGGCGGCGGGCCTGGCGATCAAGCTGGCGACCGGCGCGAACGCGCTCGACACGGTCAAGGGCATCGATGCGAAGCTCGACGAGCTCAGCAAGTTCTTCCCGCCCGGCGTCAAGGTGATCAAGCCCTACGACACGACGCCGTTCGTGCGCATCTCCATCGAGGAGGTGATCAAGACGCTGGTCGAGGCCGTGGTGCTGGTCTTCCTGGTCATGTACCTGTTCCTGCAGAACTTCCGCGCCACGCTGATCCCGACGATCGCGGTGCCGGTGGTGCTGATGGGCACCTTCGGCGTGCTGGCGGTGTTCGGCTACTCGCTCAACACGCTGACGATGCTGGCGATGGTGCTGGCCATCGGCCTGCTGGTCGACGACGCGATCGTCGTCGTCGAGAACGTCGAGCGCGTGATGAGCGAGGAAGGCCTGTCGCCGCTGGAGGCGACGCGCAAGTCGATGGGGCAGATCACCGGCGCGCTGGTCGGCGTGGCGCTGGTGCTGGCGGCGGTCTTCGTGCCGATGGCCTTCTTCGGCGGCTCGACCGGTGTGATCTACCGCCAGTTCACCGTGACCATCGTGTCGGCGATGACGCTGTCGGTGCTGGTGGCGATGATCCTGACGCCGGCGCTGTGCGCGACCCTGCTCAAGCCGGTGGCCAAGGGCCATGCGCTGGCCACGACCGGCTTCTTCGGCGCGTTCAACCGCGCCTTCGATCGCGGCAATCGCCGCTACCAGGGCATCGTGCAGCACATGCTGGGCCGCGGCTGGCGCTACATGGCCGGCTACGCGGTGCTGGTGGCAGTGGTCGGATTTGTCTTCAGCAAGATCCCCGCCGGTTTCCTGCCGGAAGAGGACCAGGGCACGCTGTTCACGCTGGTGCAACTGCCGCCCGGTGCCACGCAGGCCAGGACGCAGGAGGTGCTCCAGCAGGTCGACCATCACTTCCTGGTCGAGCAGAAAGACGCGGTGGACTCGATCTTCTCGGTGGCGGGCTTCAGCTTCGCGGGCAGCGGCCAGAACGCCGGCTTCGCCTTCGTGAAGCTCAAGCCCTGGGGCGACCGCGTCCGGCCGGAGCTGAAGGCCGCGGCGGTGGCCGGGCGGGCGATGGAGACGCTGTCGAAGATCCGCAACGCGACGGTCTTCGCGATCGTGCCGCCCGCGGTGTCGGAGCTGGGCAATGCGAGCGGCTTCGACCTGATGCTGCAGGACCGCGCCAACCTCGGCCATGCCGCGCTGATGCAGGCCCGCAACCAGCTGCTGGGCGCGCTGATGAAGGAGCCGGGCCTGGTCGCCGTGCGGCCCAACGGCATGGAGGACTCGCCCGACTTCCGGCTCGACATCGACGAGCACAAGGTCGGCGCGCTGGGCCTGTCGATGAGCGACGTGAACGCGACCTTCTCGACCGCCTGGGGCAGCAACTACGTCAACGACTTCATCGATCGTGGCCGGGTGAAGAAGGTCTTCCTGCAGTCGGACGCACCGTTCCGGATGCTGCCGGGCGACATCGACCATTGGTTCGTCCGCAATGCCGCCGGGACCATGGTGCCCTTCAGCGCCTTCGCCACCGCCAGCTGGACCCTCGGCTCCCCGCGCCTGGAGCGCTACAACGGCGTGCCGTCGGTGGAGATCCTGGGCATGGCGCTGCCGGGCGCGCTGTCCAGCGGCCAGGCGCTGGACCTGGTCGAGCGCCACGCGGCCGCGCTGCCGCCGGGCATCGGCTACGAGTGGACCGGCGTCTCGCGCCAGGAGCGCGAGGCCGGCGGCCAGGCGGGCCTGCTGTACGCGGTGTCCATCCTGGTGGTGTTCCTGTGCCTGGCGGCGCTGTACGAGAGCTGGTCCATCCCGTTCTCGGTGGTGCTGGTGGTGCCGCTGGGCGTGCTGGGCACGCTGGTCGGCGCGGTGCTGACCTGGAAGATGAACGACGTCTACTTCCAGGTGGGCCTGCTGACCACGGTGGGCCTGGCCTCGAAGAACGCGATCCTGATCGTCGAGTTCGCGAAGGAGCTGCATGCGAGGGGCATGTCCACCCTCGAGGCCGCGATCGCCGCGGCGCGCATGCGCCTGCGGCCGATCCTGATGACCTCGCTGGCCTTCATCCTGGGCGTGCTGCCGCTGATGGTCAGCAAGGGCGCCGGCGCCGGCGCGCAGAACGCGCTCGGCACGGCCGTCGTCGGCGGCATGGTGTCCGGCACGGTGCTGGCGATCTTCTTCGTGCCGCTGTTCTTCGTCGTCGTGCAGGGACTGTTCGGGCGCAACAAGCCCGCGGCGGCCGAGTCCGCCGGGGCCCCCGCCGCCGATGCCTCCCCCCTGTTGAACGAGGGCCACTGACATGACCCGACTGATTTCTCTTGTCCCTTCGCCGACCTGGCCCGGCCTGACGGCGCTGGCGGCGGCCCTGCTGCTGAGCGGCTGCGTCAACCTGGCGCCGCGCTACGAGCGTCCCGCCGCGCCGGTGCCCGAGCACTACCCGGACGCTCCGACAGACGCTGGATCGAACGGCGCCGCGAACGCGGACGTCGGCTGGCGGACCTTCTTCGCCGACGCGAAGCTGCGCGGCCTGATCGAGCTGGCGCTCGACAACAACCGCGACCTGCGCGTGGCGGTGCTCAACATCGCGCAGGCCCGCGCGCAGTACCGCATCCAGGACGCGGCCACCTTGCCGACGCTGAGCGCCAGCGGCAGCGGCACCGCGACCCGCACGCCGGCCAGCCTCTCGGCGACCGGCGAGGCGCTGACCAGCCACCAGTACAGCGCGACGCTGGGCGTCAGCGCCTACGAGCTGGACCTGTTCGGCCGCGTGCGCAACCTGAGCGCGCAGGCGCTGGAGCAATACCTCTCCACCGAGGAGGCGAGGCGCAGCACCCAGATCTCGCTGGTGGCCGAGGTGGCCACGGCCTACCTGACCTGGGCCGCGGACCTGGAGCGCCTGGCGCTGGCGCGCGAGACGCTGCGCAGCCAGTCCGACACCTACACGCTGACCCAGCGCAGCTTCGAGCTGGGCAGCGCCTCGGCGCTGACGCTGCGGCAGGTGCAGACCAGCGTCGACAGCGCGCGCGTGGACGTGGCGCGCTACACCGGCCAGATCGCGCAGGACCGCAACGCGCTGGCGTTGCTGCTGGGCGCGCCGGTGCCTGGCGAACTGGCGCCGGGCGCGCTGGGCGACGGGCCCGGCGCGCTGCCCGAGCTGCCGGCCGGACTGCCGTCCGAGCTGATGCTGCGCCGGCCCGACCTGCTGCAGTCGGAGCACAAGCTCAAGGCCGCCACGGCCAACATCGGCGCGGCGCGCGCGGCCTTCTATCCGCGCATCAGCCTGACGGCCTCGGCGGGCAGTGGCAGCGCGGACCTGTCGGGCCTGTTCAAGGGCGGTTCGGGGACCTGGACCTTCCTGCCGCAGATCAGCCTGCCGATCTTCGACGGCGGCAGCAACCGGGCTTCGCTCGACAGCGCCATCGCCGGACGCGACATCGCCGTGGCGCAGTACGAGCAGGCGATCCAGTCCGCCTTCCGCGAGGTGGCGGACGCGCTGGCGCAGCGCGAGGCGCTGAGCGGTCAGCTGCAGGCGCAGCAGTCGCTGGTCGAAGCGAGCGGCGACGCGCTGAAGCTGTCCGATGCCCGCTTCGCGCGCGGCGTCGACAGCTACCTGGACGTGCTGGATGCGCAGCGCTCCTGGTACGGCGCGCAGCAGACGCTGATCGGCATGCGGCTCTCGCGGCTGACCAACGGGGTGACGCTCTACAAGGCGCTGGGCGGTGGCTGGAACGGCTGAGCGCCGGCCGCGACCGCGTCGCGAGGGGCAGTGTTGAGCACCAGGAGGGCATCCATGGACCAGGAAGGCGACACGAAACCAGCGGGCCCGGCGCCCGCGCCGCGCGGCCGGCCGTCGCGGCGGTCGATGCTGCTGTCGACGGCGATCCGCGTGCTGCAGGAGCGCGGCATCCGCAACATGACGCTGGAGGAAGTGTGCGCGGCGTCGGGGGTGTCGCGGGGCGCGGTGTACTGGCACTTCCGGTCGAAGGAGCGCCTGGTGGAGGAGTCGCTCGCGGCGACGACGCTGCCGCTGGAGCAACTGCGGCAGCAGGCCTGGGAGGATCCCTGCACGACGCTGGCGCGGGCGGTGATGGCCTGCGTGACCCAGGAGCGCCTGCGCGGGCTCTGCGTGACGCTGCTGTTCAACGCGTCGGAGGCTGCGGCGCGGGCGCGGATGGCCCGGGTGCGGGTGGCGGTCACCTGGTTCCTGGCGCGGCATTGCGTGGCCCGGCGCGACGTGCTCGGCCGCGTGGCGCGGCGGCACCGGGTGCAGCTCGCGCACGCGATGGTCATGGGCTCGCTCATCGAGTTCATGGCCTTCATGCCCAGGGACATCGCCGGCGAGCATGCGCTCGCGCAGGCGCTGCGCCGGCTGGTCGGCGCCGGGCCGGCGCAGGAGCGGCTCCAGCCGGTGTGAGGGCTGCGTCGCCGGGGTCGCCGCGACGGGGCCCGATCACAACCGTCCCACTTGATTCGCGAGGACTTGTCACCGATGAAAAAAGAAATGCGTCCGGCACACAGGAACGTCGGGCTTGCGCAACTGCCGGCCTACATGGCCAGGTTCCCGGCCACCGCCTGGGTGTCGCTGCTGCATCGCGTCAGCGGCCTGCTCCTGGTTCTGGCGCTGCCGCTGGTCATCGCGACCCTCGAGGCCGCGCTCGCCTCCGAGGGCTCCTACGAACGGCTGACGGCGGTGTTCTCGACCGGTTGGGGCGGCCTGCCGGGCTGGCTCATGAAGCTGCTGTCGCTGGTCCTGCTGTGGGCCTTCCTGCACCACCTGGCCGCGGGACTCCGGTTCGTGCTGCTCGACATGAGTCACCGCGCGGTGGAGAAGCACCGGGCATCGCGTTCCGCGCGGTGGGTGCTGATCTCGAGCCTGACGCTGACGGTGGCGGTGGGCGCCAAGGCCTTCGCGCTCCTATGAGCACGCGATGGGCGCGGCAGGCCCCCTCGCCGGTCGCATCGATCGCCCGCCTTCTCAAGGAAGTCCCATGACAAAGCTTGTGCGTTGCATCCAGGCGCTGGTCATCCTCATGTGCCTGGTGCCGCTCGTCGGCCACGGCCAGGAGCCTCCGCCTCCGGTCCCGCTTCCGGTGCCGCTCCTGCCACCGCCACCATTGCCACCACTGCCGCCGCCGCCATTGCCACCGCCGCCGCCATTGCCGCCGCCATTGCCGCTGCTTCCACCCCCACACGTCACCGTGTCGGCGATCGTGCTCGACCAGGCGCCACCGCCTCCGATGGTCGAGCGCATCCCGCCCGCGCCCTTCGAAGGCGCCCTGTGGGTAGGTGGTTACTGGGACTGGACGGGGGATCGATACCAATGGATCGGGGGGCGATGGGAAACCGCGCGCCGCGGATACAGCTACCGCGCTCCTGGCTGGGTTCGTGAAGGCGCGCTGTGGCGGCTCGACCTTGGCGGTTGGGTCGCGCGCTGATCGCTGCGGGCTGCTCGCGGTGAGGTCGCGCTTTCACCGCCAGGATCTGCCTCGCTCGCGCCTGGACGGAATATGAGATGCTCCGCGCCCGGTGCGGTCGGCGGCTTGTCCCCCGGCCGCATCTCGGCGGGGAGTCAGCCCTTGAAGGTGATGTGCGTGGGAATTGGAAGACGTCTCGGAATGCTGGTGCTGGCGGCGACGCTGGCCGGTTGCTCGACCTATCGGCCCTGGATCAATGGCGGCCTCGCGGCGGGNGCGCCGGTCGCCCCGCGCCGCACGCCGCCGGCGGTCGTGGCCGCCGTCACGCTGTCCGGCGGGGGCGCGCGGGCGGCCGCGTTCGGCCTGGGCGTGCTGCGCGAGTTGAAGGCCACGCCGTTCAGTCTCGAGGGCCAGCCCACGACGCTGCTGGACCAGGTCGCGCTGGTCAGCGGGGTGTCCGGCGGCAGCATCCTGGCCGCGCACTTCGCGGCCTTCGGCGACGAGACGCTGACGCGCTTCGAGCCCGACTTCCTGATGGTGCCCTTCGAGGCCGGTCTGATCCGCCAGGCCTTCGCGCCGACACGCCTGTATCACCTGACCTCGCCGTGGTACGGCCGCAGCCACATCCTGGCGCAGCGGCTCGACGAGCTCTATCGCGGCCTGACCTTCGGCGACCTGAAGTCACGCCCCCATGCGCCGGACCTGATGGTGACCGCCACCGACCTCACCACCGGCGCCCCCTTCGATTTCACGCCCGAGCAGTTCGGCCTGATCTGCTCGGACCTGGACCGCACACCGCTGTCGTTCGCGGTCGCGGCCTCGTCGGCGGTGCCCATCCTGCTGTCGCCGATGACCCTGAAGAACCACGCCGGCGAATGTGCCCCCGCGGCGGCGGCGCCGCGCGGCCCGGCGACGTCCGACGACTACCGCACCCGGCTGCTGGCGCTGAGCGCGCAAAGCTACCGCGACGCCAACGAGCGTCCCTACATCCATCTCGTGGACGGCGGGGTCTCGGACAACACCGGCGCGCGGCTGATGCTGGACCGGCTGCTGGCCGGCGGCTCGATCGCCTCGTCCTTCCCGGACGCGCCGCCCGGCTCGATCCACCGGATGGTCCTGATCACGGTGAACTCGGAGCGCGACCTGGCCGAGCGCATCGACGCCAGCGACCGGGTGCCGTCGACGGGGCAGGTCATCGAGACGCTGGTCTTCGGCGCGGGCGCGCGCGAGACGCAGGTCACGCTGGCCATGCTCAACGACGACCACCGTCGCTGGCAGGCGGAACTGATGCGCACGCGCGGCACGCCGGGGAGTCCGTTCGCGGCGGACGCCGAGCTCCACATCGTCAGCGTGAGCCTGCATGACGTGCCGGACGACAAGATCCGCCACAGCCTGCTGCGCGTGCCGACGGCCTTCACCATCGAGGGCCGCGACGTGCAGGAGCTGCAGAAGGCGGGCGCCGAGGCGCTGCGTTCGGCCCCCGCGTTCATCCGCTTGAGGGAGAGCCTGGACCGGCTGAAGTGAGGCGCGGCGGACGCCGCAGCGTCCGCCCGGCGCCCCCCTCGATGCTCACTTCGGCGCCATCCGGATCGCGCCGTCCAGGCGGATCACCTCGCCGTTGAGCATGTCGTTGGTGACGATCTGGTGGACCAGCTTGGCGTAGTCCTCCGGGCGGCCCAGGCGGGACGGGAAGGGCACGCTCGCGGCCAGCGCGTCCTGCACTTCCTGCGGCATGCCGAACAGCATCGGCGTGCCGAAGATGCCGGGGGCGATCGTCATGTTGCGAATGCCGTTGCGGGCCAGGTCGCGCGCGATCGGCAGCGTCATGCCGACCACGCCGCCCTTGGAGGCCGCATAGGCCGCCTGGCCCATCTGGCCGTCATAGGCGGCGACCGAGGCGGTCGAGATCAGGACGCCGCGCTCGCCGGTCGGCTCGGGTTCGTTCCGGCTCATCGCCTCGGCGGCCAGGCGGATCATGTTGAAGCTGCCGACCAGGTTGACGGTGACGACCTTGGAGAAGGTCGCCAGCGCATGCGCGCCGTCCTTGCCGACCGTCTTGGCGGCCGGCGCGATGCCGGCGCAGTTCACCAGGCCCATCAGCTTGCCCAGCGAGACCGCCTTGGCGACGACCGCCTGCGCGTCGGCCTCCTGGCTGACGTCGCACTTGACGAAGGCGCCGTTCAGCTCCCGGGCCAGGGCTTCGCCGCGCTCGACCTGCAGGTCGGCGATGACGACGGTCGCGCCTTCGCGCGCCAGCATGCGGGCCGTGCCCTCGCCCAGTCCCGACGCGCCGCCGGTGACGATGAAGACCTTGTTCGCGATGTCCATGGGATGTCTCCTTCCAGGGGGTTCCTGTGTCCGGGCGGCGGCGGGGCGGCCGCGCACCGGCTGGTTGCCGTTGACGTAAACGTCAATTGTCGGCGGAAAAATGGCGACCTCGTGGGCCGCCATCGTTGCTGCCGCGACGCGCGCGCGTCGCGGATCGTCGGGTCTCAGCCCAGCGCGGCGAGGGCGCGGCCGGTGATCTCGTCGACCGTGCCGATGCCTTCGATGCGGCGGTACTGCGGCGCCTGCGCGTCGCCGCTGGCGGCCCAGGTCGAGTAGTAGTCCACCAGCGGGCGGGTCTGCGCCTGGTACACCTCGAGCCGCTTCTTGACGGTCTCTTCCTTGTCGTCGTCGCGCTGGATCAGGTCCTCGCCGGTGACGTCGTCCTTGCCGGCGACCTTGGGCGGGTTGAACTTGGTGTGATAGGTGCGACCCGAGCCGACGTGCACGCGGCGGCCGCTCATGCGCTCGATGATGGCGGCGTCAGGGACGTCGATCTCGAGCACGAAATCCAGCTTCACGCCGGCGGCCTTCATCGCGTCGGCCTGCGGGATGGTGCGGGGGAAGCCGTCGAACAGGAAACCCTTGGCGCAGTCCGGCTGCGCGATGCGCTCCTTGACCAGGCCGATGATGATGTCGTCGCTGACGAGGCCGCCGGCGTCCATCACCTTCTTGGCCGCGACGCCGAGTTCGGTGCCCGCCTTGACGGCGGCGCGCAGCATGTCTCCGGTGGAGATCTGCGGGATACCGAACTTTTGGCAGATGAAAGCCGCCTGGGTGCCTTTACCGGCGCCAGGGGCGCCCAGAAGAATCAGTCGCATGGGTCTCCTCGATATGGGGAGAGGGCGCGCCGCACGGGTCGACGCGCCCTCGAAAACTGCGGGCGAGGATAGCACGGGCCTGCCTACGCCCCGCTGACGCGACCGTCGAATGACAGGGGCCGTCACCCGGTCGGGCCAGGGCCGCGATTCAGCTGGCCATCAGCTGTCTGACGCGTTCCAGGTCCTCGGGCGTGTCCACGCCGGGACCGGGCCGCTCGTCGCTGACATGCACCGCGATGCGCTCGCCGTGCCACAGCACGCGCAGTTGCTCGAGGGCCTCGATCTGCTCCAGCGGCGAGACGGCCAGCGTCGGGAAGCGGCGCAGGAAACCGGCTCGATAGGCATACAGGCCGACGTGGCGCAGGACCGCCCCGGGCTTGATGCGGGCGCCGCCGCCGGGCGCGTCGCGCCACCAGGGGATGGGCGCGCGGGAGAAATACAGCGCCAGGCCTTGCGCGTCGGTCACCAGCTTCACCACGTTCGGATTCGCGAACTCGGCGTCGTCGTCGATCGCGTGCGCGACCGTCGCCATCGCGCACTGCGGCCGCGCGGCCAGCAGCTCGGCGCAGGCGCGGATCATCGCCGGCGCGATCAGCGGCTCGTCGCCCTGGACGTTCACCACCAGCGCGTCGTCCGGCAGGGCCAGCAGCTCGCAGGCCTCGGCCAGGCGGTCGCTGCCGCTGGCGTGGTCGGCCCGGGTCATCAGCGCGCGGATGCCGTGGGCCTCGCAGGCCTGGCGCACCTCGGCCGCGTCGGTGGCCACCACGACCTGGGCCGCGCCGGCCAGCGCGGCCCGGCGCGCGACCTGCACGATCATCGGCGCGCCGGCGATGTCCGCCAGCGGCTTGTTCGGCAACCGCGTCGAGGCCAGCCGGGCCGGGATGACGATGTGGAAGGGCGTGCTCACGCCGGGTCGCCTTCGGCGTCGGTGGAGCGGGCCTCGTTGGCCAGCATCACCGGGATGCCGTCGCGGATCGGGAAGGCCAGGCGGTCGGCGGGGCAGACCAGCTCGCGGTCCGGCAGGCCGGTCGCCGCGGCGTTGCGGCGGTCTTCCAGCGGGCCCTTGCAGACGGGGCACACCAGCATCTCAATCAGTCGATGGTCCATGGGGGAGCAGCCGCCGCAACTCGCGCTGCAGCGCCTCTTCAAAAGCGGGTTCGGGGCGGAAGTCTAGCGCCACCACCCAGATGCGGCAGCCCTGCAGCGCCTCGGGGCGCAGCTTGACGGCATCCTTCTCGGTGATGACGACCTCGTCGGTGCGCGCCCAGGGCAGCGGGTCCAGCGCGGCATGGTCGGGCAGGGCCAGCGCGCGGAAGTTCAGGCCCTGCTCGCCGAGCATGTCGAAGAAGCGCTGCGGCCGCGCCAGGCCGGCGGCCGCCAGCAGCGGCTTGCCGCGCAGCGCGTGCAGGCGCTCGAGCCGGGCGGGCTCGCCGCGCCACCAGTCCGCCAGCGCGACCGCGCCGGCCAGTTGCCGGGTGCCGACGTAGCCGGGCAGGGCGGTGCTGGGCCGGCCGGTGCTGTAGAGCACCAGGGTGTCCGCGCAGGAGCCCGGCGGCGGCGGCAGGGCGCGTGACTGGCGCAGCGGCCCCGCCGGGAGCAGCCGGCCGTTGCCCAGACCGCGCTCGTCGAAGACGAGGAGGCTCAGCTGCCGCGGCAGCCGCCAGTGCTGCAGGCCGTCGTCGGAGACCAGCAGCTGGATGTCGGGGTTGGCCTCAAGCAGCGCGCGCGCCGCCGCGATGCGGTCGCGGCCGACGGCCACCGGCACGCCGGCGCGCAGCTTGATCAGCAGCGGTTCGTCGCCGACGTCCTCGGCGCGGTCGCCGTCGGCGATGACGCGGACCTGCGCCTCGTCGGCGCGGCCGTAGCCGCGCGAGATGACGCCGGCACGCAGGTTCAGGCGCTGGAGCGTGTCCAGCAGCGCGAGGGTGGTGGGGGTCTTGCCGGCGCCGCCGACCACCCAGTTGCCGACGACGATGACCGGCACCGGCAGCGGCTCGCTGCGCTTGAGGCCGAGCCGGTAGAGCAGCACCCGCAGCCGGATCACCGCGCCGTGCAGCGCGGCCAGCGGGCGGAGCAGGTGGGCCAGGCGGTCGTCGTCGCGCCAGGCGCGCTGCAGCCGGTCTTCAAGTGCGGGCCGGGTCATGCGCGGGCCCGGCTGGCCGCGGCGCCCACGGCGGTCATTGCGGCTTGTTGGCGGCGAAGGTCAGTCGCGTCAGGTTGGCGCGACGCGCCGCGTCCATCGCGTTGACCACCGCCTGATGCGGCGTCGCCGCGTCGGCGGAGACGATGACCACCGGTTCCTGCTTGCCTTGCGCGGCCTGCAGCAGCGCGGCGGTCAGCAGGTCGACGCTGCGACCCTCGACCGCGTTGCGGTCGATCGCGTAGCGACCGTCCGCCGAGATCGCCACGATGATCTCGGCCGGCCGGTCCTTCAGCTGCTGGGCGTCCGCCGTCGGCAGCGTCAGCTGCAGTTCGGTGAACTTGGAATACGTGGTCGACAGCATCAGGAAGATCAGCACGACCAGCAGCACGTCGATGAACGGGATCAGGTTGATCTCCGGTTCCTCGCTCTGGCGACGGCGGAACTTCATGCCTTGGCCTTGCCTGGCGCGGGCGTGGCCACCGGCGGCGGCACGGTCACCGGACCGGTGTTGGCCGCATGGGCGCCGGCGGGCATCGCGCGGTTCACCAGGTGCGTCAGCAGGCGCTCGCTGGCTTGTTCCATGTCCACCACGTAGGCCTCGATGCGGCCGCGGAAGTAGCGGTAGAACATCAGCGACGGGATCGCCACGATCAGGCCGAACGCGGTGTTGTAGAGCGCGATCGAGATGCCGTGCGCCAGCAGGCCGGGGTTGTTGCCGGTGGGGCTCTGGCTGCCGAAGATCTCGATCATGCCCACCACCGTGCCGAGCAGTCCCAGCAGCGGGGCGGCCGCGGCGATGGTGCCCAGCGTGTTGAGGTAGCGCTCCATCTGGTGGATCGCGTGGCGGCCGGCCAGCTCGAAGACCTGGCGCAGGCGGGCTTCGCCGGCGCGCGGATCGGCCTGCGAGGCGCGCAGCCCGGCGGCCAGCACCTGGCCCAGCAGCGAGTTCTCGGCCAGCTTGCCGACGACCTCACCGCTCGGGATCTGCAGCTGGGTCACGCCCAGCACTTCCTCGATCAGGCTGGGCGGCGCCACCCGGGCGGCGCGCAGGCTCACGACGCGCTCGATGATCAGCGCCAGGGCCACCACGGAACACAGCAGCAGCGGCCAGATCGGCCAACCGGCGGCTTGTATGATCGAAAACAAGGCTTTCCCTCCGTTCGGGCATCTCCGGCCCGGCGGCGCATTATGGCGCCACGCCGCCCGCGCTTCGACCACCGCGGCCCCTCATCACAAGCCCTTACAAACATCCACCGAACCTGTGGATAACTTTGTGGGCAACTGGTCGCGGAACCGCGCCAGGGCCCGTCAGCAAACGGCAAGGATTAGCCTGCTTCAAAAATGAGCAGGAAAAAGCTTTTGAAAAACAAGCGCTTATCGATATGTGACGCGGGCATGACGGGCAATATGGCCTGCGGAGCCAGCATTGGCGCGGCTGTGGAGTTCCCGACCCGCGCCATTGCTGGGTTTGCGCATGATTGACGCCCCACAACCCGCATCGCCACGGATGGTCTGGGGTGTCGCGGCCCTGTTGACGGCCCTTTCCGACGCATTGCAGGCCAGATTCCCCATCGTGACGGTGCAAGGCGAGCTGTCGGGTTTCACCCGCGCGGCCAGCGGCCACTGCTACTTCAGCCTGAAGGATGCCGACGGCCAACCGGCGATGCTGCGCTGCGCGATGTTCCGGCGCGCCGCGTCGATGGTCGACTTCGCGCCGCGCGACGGCATGACCGTCGAGTTGAGAGGCCGGCTCGACCTCTACGGGCCGCGCGGCGAGCTGCAATTCATCGTCGAGGCGATGCGGCGCTCCGGCGAGGGCGCGCTGTACGAGCAGTTCCTGCGCCTGAAGGCGCGGCTGGAGGCGCAGGGCTGGTTCGATCCCGACCGCAAGCGCCGCCCGCCGCCCTACGCGCGCCGGATCGGCGTGATCACCTCGACCGGCGGCGCGGCCCTGCATGACGTGCTCACGGCGCTGCGCCGGCGCGCGCCGCATGCGCGGGTGTTCATCTACCCGACGCTGGTGCAGGGCAGCGAGGCCCCGCCGGCGATCGTTCGCGCGCTGGCCGCGGCGAACGCCCGTGCCGACGCCGAGGTGCTGCTGCTCGTGCGCGGTGGCGGTTCGCTCGAGGACCTCTGGGCCTTCAACGACGAGCGCGTCGTGCAGGCGGTGGGCGAATCGGCGCTGCCGGTGATCTGCGGCGTCGGGCACGAGACCGACATCACACTCGCCGACCTGGCGGCCGACCTGCGGGCGCCGACGCCGACCGCCGCCGCGGAGCTGGCGACCGTGGCACGCCAGCAATGCCTGGACAGCCTGGATGCGCTGGAGCGGCAGCTGCGGCGCCGTGTCGAGCAACGCCTGGACGCGGCGGCGCAGCGGCTGGACCGGCTCGCGCTGCGGCTGGCGCGGCCGGGCGACGCGCTGTCGAGACAACGCCGGCGGCTCGATCTGCTGTCGCAGCGGCTGAGACAGGTCGCGCCGCGGACCGTGTCGATGGAGACCCAGCGCCTGCGCCACCTCGCGCAGCGCCTGGCCCAGGTCGCGCCCCGCGCCGCCGCCCTGGAACAGCAGCGGCTGCGGCACCTGGCGCAGCGGCTGGACCGCGCGCTGCCGCAACAGGCGCAGCGCGGCGCCCAGCGGCTGGAGGGGCTGGCGGCGCGCCTTCAGGCGCTCGACCCGCGCCAGGTGCTGGCGCGCGGTTACGCCTGGCTGGACGATGGCCAGGGGCGGGCGCTCGTTTCGGTGGACCAGCTCCATGAGGGCCAGGACTTGCGCGCCGTGCTGGCCGACGGCGAGGCCGACCTGCGGGTCGGGCGCATCGCCCGCCGGGAGCGCTGAGGGGCGACCTGCGCCCCGGGGCGGCGGGGTACGCGTGCTCCCGGCAGGGGCTTGATTTCGCTGCCTACAATCGCCCGCGACATCCGTCCCACCACCAACCGATTAGGAGTCCCTCATGGAACACGTCCTGCCCGATCTGCCGTACGACAAGAAGGCGCTGGAGCCGCACATCAGCGCCGAGACCTTCGAGTACCACCACGGCAAGCATCACAAGGCCTACGTGGACAACCTGAACAACCTGCAGAAGGGCACCGAGTTCGAAAGCAAGACGCTGGAAGAGATCGTCAAGACCTCGAGCGGTCCGATCTACAACAACGCCGCCCAGATCTGGAACCACACCTTCTTCTGGTCCTGCATGAAGCCCAACGGCGGCGGCGCGCCGACCGGCAAGCTGCTTGACGCGATCAATGCCAAGTGGGGCAGCGTCGATGCCTTCAAGGAAGCCTTCCAGAAGAGCGCCGTCGGCAACTTCGGTTCCGGCTGGACCTGGCTGGTGAAGAAGGCCGACGGCAGCGTCGACATCGTCAACACGGGCGCCGCCGGCACCCCGCTGACCACCGCCGACACCGCGCTGCTGACCATCGACGTGTGGGAACACGCCTACTACATCGACTACCGCAACGCGCGTCCGAAGTTCGTCGAGACCTTCCTGAAGAGCCTGGTCAACTGGGACTTCGCGCAAGCCAACTTCGGCAACTGAAGCCGCGGCGCCTGCGCGAGCGGGCGCCGGATGGACCAACGGCCCGGGATCGCTCCCGGGCCGTTGTCGTTTCAGGGGGGCGCCGCGACCTCGCGGCTTCGCTTCACTTGGGCCAGGGGCCGCCGCGCAGCTTCGAGCCGGCCTTCAGGCCGCGCTTGTCGAACCAGCCCTTGTTCATTTCCAGCACGTAGCGCACCGGCTTGGTGGAGCAATGCGAGGCGTCGGACAGCGGCTGCATCTCGACGATGTTGACGATGGTGCCGTCGTCGGCGACGAACGCGGCCGACAGCGGGATCAGCGTGTTGCGCATCCAGAAGCACTGCTGCGCGGGCTGTTCGAACACGAAGATCATGCCGGCGTTGGGCGCCATCTCCTTGCGGGCCATCAGGCCGATGGCGCGCTGCTCGTCGGTGCGGGCGACCTCGGCATGGATCAGGTGCATGCCCGCGCCGAGCTCGACGACCGGCAGGCCGGTCTGCGGGATCTGCTGGGCCACGGCGGGCGTGGCGGCCGACAGCGCGGTGATCAACAGGGCGGTCGACAGGGCGGCGGACGATGCGGCGCGTTTGATATTGAGCATGACGTGACCTCGAGGATGGGCGGATTATCGCGGCCATGTTGCCCGCCCCCGCCGCCTCGGCCGATGCCGGCGCCCGGGGCGCCGACATCCGGCCCGCCAATCGCCCCCGCCGCGACGCGCCGCTGACGCCGGCGGCGCCCTCGGCGCCCGATGGGCTCGACGGGCCCGACGAAGCGCTGCGCCCCGTCACGCAATGGCATGCAGCAGCGGGCGGCGAGCGCATCGCGCGCACGCGCTTGCGGCTCTCGGGCATGCATTGCGCCGCCTGCGCCGGCCTGATCGAAACCACGCTGCTCGCGCGTCGCGGGGTTCACGCGGCGCAGGTGAACGCCTCCACCCAGACCTTGTTGCTGGACTGGTCGCCGGCGGATGTCCCGTTCGAGGAGCTGCGGCAATCGCTGAGGGCCGCCGGCTACGACCTCGCCCCTGACCTCGCCGGGCCCGCGCGCGAACTGCGCCGGCGCGAGCACCGACAGGCCGTCTGGCGGCTGTTCGTGGCGAGCTTCCTGATGATGCAGGTGATGATGCTGGCGTGGCCGTCCTACGTGGCCGCGCCCGGCGAGATGGCGCCGGACCAGGCGGCCCTGCTGCGCTGGGGCCAATGGGTGTTGACGCTGCCGGTCATGCTGCTGGCGGCGGGCCCGTTCTTCCAGGCCGCGGCCTCGCAGCTGCGCCAGCGCCGCATCGGCATGGACGTGCCCGTGGCCCTGGGATTGGCGGTCGCCTTCGTCGCCGGCAGCGGCGCGACGCTCGATCCGGGCGGGCTCTTCGGGCACGAGGTCTACTTCGACTCGATCACCATGTTCGTGGCCTTCCTGCTGGGCGCGCGCTACCTCGAACTGCGCGCGCGACACCGCGCCGCGCAGGCGCTCGAGCACGCCGCCGGCGAACTGCCGGAGCGGGTCGAGCGCCAGAAGCCGGACGGCAGCGTCGAAACGGTGCCCGTGGCGCAGCTGGCGCCGGGCGACCTCGTGCGCATGGCGGCCGGGCAGCGCATTCCCGCCGATGCCACGGTGGACGCCGGTGCTGGCGCGGTGGACGAGTCGCTGCTCACCGGCGAGTCCAGACCGGTCGCGAAGGCGCCTGGTGACGAGGTGCTCGCCGGCAGCCTGAACCTCCAGGGCGTGCTGATGCTGCGCGTGCGGCAGGTGGGCGAACAGACCCGGCTGGCCGGCATCCGCCAGCTGATGACGCAGGCCTTCCAGGACCGCCCGGCGACGCTGCGCATGGCCGACCGCGTGGCGGGATGGTTCCTGGCGGCGGTGCTCGTGCTGGCCGGCCTGGCTGCGCTCGCGTGGCAGCTGATCGATCCCTCGCGGGCGGTGGCCGTGGCGGTGTCCGTGCTGATCGTGACCTGTCCCTGCGCGCTGTCGCTGGCGGCGCCGGCGGCCTGGGTGGCCGCCGCGGGCACCTTGGCGCGACGCGGGCTGCTGCTGTCGCGGCTCGATGCGATCGAGACGCTGGCCGACATCGACGTCGTCGTCCTCGACAAGACCGGCACCCTGACCGATCCATCGCCCCGGCCCCGGCGCCAATGGCCCGACACGCTCGACGCCGACGCGCGGTCGGCGGCGCTCGCGCTGGCCGGCGCGTCGCACCATCCTCTGGCGCGCTCGCTCGCGCGAGCGTTGGAGTCCGAACGCGACGCTCCGCCCCCGTCGCCGTCGCCTTCGGCAAAGCAGTGGGTGATCGAAGAGTTCAGCGGTCGTGGCCTGGAAGCGCTGGCCGACGATGGACGGCGATGGCGGCTCGGCGTGCCGCGCTGGGCGCTGACGCACTTCGAGCCGCAGGAGCGGCGAACCGGCGTGGCCGATGCGCAGGTCGTGCTCGCCTGTGACGGCATCGCCCGGGCCGCCTGGCAGTTCGACGAGGCGCTGCGCGACGATGCGCGGACGGCGGTGAGCGCCTGGCGCGAGCGCGGGCTGGAGGTGCACCTGCTGTCCGGCGATGCACCCGAGCGCGTGGCCGCGATCGCGGACCAGGTCGGCCCGGTGCGATGGCGCGGCGGCGCGAGCCCCGAGGACAAGCTGGCCCACGTGGCGGCCTTGCAGGCCTGCGGCCATCGCGTGTTGATGATCGGCGATGGCATCAACGACGCGCCGGTGCTCGCGCGTGCGCAGGTCTCGGTGGCGATGGGGCAGGGCGCCGACCTCGCCAAGTCGCGCGCCGACGCGCTGCTGGTGTCGGACCGGCTCGGCGCGATCACCACCGCGCTCGGCCTGGCCCGGCGCACGCGCCAGGTGGCCCGTCAGAACCTGGCCTGGTCGGCGCTCTACAACGCGGCGTGCGTGCCGATGGCGCTCGTGGGCTGGCTGCCGCCGTGGGCGGCGGGCCTGGGCATGGCGACGAGTTCGCTGCTGGTGGTGGCCAACGCCGCACGCCTCGGACGCGACACGACCTTTCGCCGATGAGGCCATCCCCGATTCCTCGACGTCGTTCCGGAACCCGCACATGGACATCCTCTACCTGCTGATCCCGTTCTCGGTCGTGCTGGTCCTGCTGGTGCTGATGGTGTTCGGCTGGGCCGTGCAGGACGGACAGCTCGAGTCGCTGGACCGGGAAGGTCAACGAATCCTCGAGGACGACGCCGGAGCTTGACCGCCATCAACACGCCGGCGAACCAGGCGCCGAACAATCGCCGCCAATCGCGCGAAGAGCGCCTCGAGGAGCCAGCATGGCAAGCAAATCAGAGTCAACGGGAGCACGCGCAGGCGCGCCCAGCTACGAGGACGGCGTGGTCCGCGCCTTCGCGCTGGCGGCGGTGCTGTGGGGCGTGGTGGGAATGCTGGTCGGCGTGGTCATCGCCGCGCAGCTCGCCTGGCCGGAGTTGAACTTCGGCATTCCGTGGCTCAGCTACGGCCGGCTCCGGCCGCTGCACACCAACGCGGTGATCTTCGCCTTCGGCGGCTGCGTGCTGATGGCCACCGCCTTCCACGTCGTCCAGCGCACCAGCCATGTGAAGCTGTTCGCCCCCGCGCTGGCGTGGTTCACCTTCTGGGGCTGGCAGCTCGTCATCGTGCTCGCCGCGATCACCCTGCCGCTGGGCCTGACCACCGGCAAGGAATACGCCGAACTCGAATGGCCCATCGACCTCCTGATCGCCGTGGTCTGGGTCGCCTATGCGGTTGTCTTCTTCGGCACGATCGGCGTTCGACGTGTGCGCCACATCTATGTGGCCAACTGGTTCTTCGGCGCCTTCATCATCGCGGTGGCGCTGCTGCACATCGTCAACAGCGCCGAGATCCCGGTCTCGCTGACCAAAAGCTACTCCGCCTATGCCGGCGTCCAGGACGCCATGGTGCAGTGGTGGTACGGCCACAACGCGGTCGGCTTCTTCCTGACGGCCGGCTTCCTCGGCCTGATGTACTACTACATCCCCAAGCAGGCGAACCGGCCGGTCTACAGCTACCGGCTGTCGATCGTCCACTTCTGGGCGCTGATCTTCACCTACATGTGGGCGGGTCCCCACCACCTGCACTACACCGCGCTGCCGGACTGGGCGCAGAGCGTCGGCATGCTGTTCTCGCTGGTGCTGCTGGCGCCGAGCTGGGGCGGCATGATCAACGGCGTCATGACGCTCAGCGGCGCGTGGCACAAGCTGCGCGACGACCCGATCCTGAAGTTCCTGATCGTGGCGCTGTCGTTCTACGGCATGTCGACCTTCGAGGGGCCGATGATGTCGATCAAGACCGTCAATGCGCTGTCCCACTACACCGACTGGACCGTCGGCCACGTGCACAGCGGCGCGCTGGGCTGGGTGGGCTTCATCTCGATGGGGGCGCTGTACCACCTCATCCCCCGCATGTACGGCCGCGTGGAGATGTATTCCAAGCGCGCCATCGAACTGCACTTCTGGATCGCCACGCTGGGCATCGTGCTCTACATCGCCGCGATGTGGATCGCCGGCGTCATGCAGGGCCTGATGTGGCGCGCGGTGAATCCGGACGGCACGTTGACCTGGACCTTCGCCGAGAGCGTCAAGGCGACCTACCCGTTCTACGTGGTGCGGCTGCTGGGCGGCCTGCTGTACCTGAGCGGGATGTGCCTGATGGCCTGGAACGTCGTGATGACGGTCCGTGTCGGCCGCCCGGCCCGCCATCCCATTCCCGGCGCCGCATTCGCGGCCGCCGTCTGAACGCCCGGACCCCAAGGAGCACGTCATGGCCAACGCCCATGCCCCCGCCACCGGTCACGAGCGCATCGAGACCAGCAACTTCCTGATGATCGTGCTGGTGCTGCTGACGGTGATCGTCGGCGGCATCGTCGAGATCGTCCCGCTGTTCTTCCAGCGCTCGACCACGCAGGCCGTCGAGCATCTGAAGCCGTACTCGCCGCTGCAACTCGCCGGTCGCGATGTCTACATCCGTGAGGGTTGCTACAACTGCCACTCCCAGATGATCCGCCCGCTGCGCGCCGAGACGCTGCGCTACGGGCATTACTCGGTCGCCGGCGAGTTCGTCTACGACCACCCCTTCCAGTGGGGCAGCAAGCGCACCGGCCCCGACCTGGCCCGGGTCGGCGGCAAGTACAGCGACGAGTGGCACCGCCTGCACCTGACCAATCCGCGGGACCTGGTGCCCGAGTCCAACATGCCGGCCTACGCCTGGTTGTCGGGCGCGGCGCTCGATCCCAAGGACCTCGCGCCCAAGATGCGCGCGCTGCGGACCGTCGGGGTGCCCTACACGGACGAGCAGATCGCCCAGGCCGGCGCCGACGTCCAGGGCAGGACCGAAATGGATGCCGTCGTCGCCTACCTGCAGGTGCTGGGCACCGCGCTGAAGCCCTGATCGGAGCGCCGTCATGCCTGACATCGATGTGAATGTGCTGCGCTCCGCGGTGACCGTGCTGTCGCTGCTGGTATTCGCCGGCATCGTGGGCTGGGCCTATGCCCGCCGCAACCGGGAACGATTCGAAGACCAGGGAGCGCTCGTCCTGTCGGACGAGGACGTGACGCTCCAAGGAGGTCGTCATGAGTGATTTCGTTTCGAACGGCTGGTCGCTGTTCGTGGCCGCCGCCACCGTGCTGGGCCTGGCCCTGTGCCTGGCCCTGCTGATCATCGCCAGCCGCCGCAAGGTGATGGCCGCCGACAACTCCACCGGCCACGTCTGGGACGAGGACATCCGGGAGCTCAACAATCCGCTGCCTCGCTGGTGGATGGTGCTGTTCGTGCTGACGGTGGTCTTCTCGGTGCTCTATCTGGCGCTGTATCCGGGTCTGGGCGGCTACGCCGGTCGGCTGGGCTGGTCGAGCACCGGCCAGTTCGACGCCGAGCAGGCCCAGGCCCGCGAGGCCATGCGGACGATCTACGCCAAGTTCGACGGGCTGCCGGTGGAAACCGTGGCCAGGGATCCGCAGGCGATGGGCATCGGCGAACGCCTGTTCGCCAACAACTGCGCCACCTGCCATGGCTCCGATGCCAAGGGGTCCAAGGGTTTCCCGAACCTCACCGACAACGACTGGCTGTATGGCGGCAGCGGCGAGACCCTCATCGAGACGATCACGCGTGGCCGGGAAGGCACGATGCCACCGATGGCGGCGGCGGTCGGCAACGGCGAGGATGTGCGCAACCTGGCGCATTACGTGCTGAGCCTGTCAGGCAGTCCGCACAACTCGGTGGCGGCCGCGCTGGGCAAATCCAGATTCACCGCCTGCGCCGCCTGCCACGGCATGGACGGACGCGGCAATCAGGCGCTGGGCGCTCCCAACCTCACCGACAAGGTCTGGCTGCACGGCTGGGGCGAGCCCGCGATCGTCGCGATGATCAACAACGGCAAGCACAGCCACATGCCGGAGCACGGCTCCCGGCTCAGCCCCGAGCAGATCCGCGTGCTGGCGGCCTATGTCTGGGGGCTGTCCCATGAGCGGCCCTGAGCTCAAGACGATCTCGCTGTATGCCTCCGAGGCGAAGGTCTATCCCCGCGCGGTGCATGGGTGGTTTGCCTTCTGGCGCTGGGCGCTGGTGTGGGCGACGCAGCTGCTGTTCTATGGGCTGCCCTGGCTGAGCTGGAACGGCCGCCAGGCCGTCCTGTTCGACCTGGACGCGCGGCGCTTCCTGATCTTCGACCTGATCCTGTACCCGCAGGACTTCATCTACCTGACCGCCTTGCTGGTCGTGTCGGCCTTCGGGCTGTTCTTCTTCACCGCGGTGGCGGGCCGGCTGTGGTGCGGCTACGCCTGCCCGCAGACGGTCTACACCGAGATCTTCCTGTGGATCGAGCGGCACACCGAGGGCGACCGCGCGGCGCGCATCCGTCTGGACAAGGCGGGCTGGTCGTTTGGCAAGCTGGGACGCAAGACGGCGAAGCACGCCGCGTGGCTGGCCGTGTCGCTCTGGACCGGTTTCACCTTCGTCGGTTACTTCGAACCGATCCGCATGCTGGGCGAGAACGCCATGCAGGCGGCGCTCGGCGGATGGGAAGTCTTCTGGATCCTGTTCTATGGATTGGCGACCTATGGCAATGCGGGCTACCTGCGGGAACAGGTCTGCAAGTACATGTGTCCCTATGCCCGCTTCCAGAGCGCGATGCTGGATCGGGACACGCTGATCATCAGTTACGACGCCGAGCGCGGCGATCCGCGCGGCCCGCGCTCGAAGAAGGCGGACCTGTCGACGATCGGACTCGGCGCCTGTGTCGATTGCCAGCAGTGCGTCCACGTGTGTCCCACCGGCATCGACATCCGCAAGGGCCTGCAGCACGAGTGCATCGGATGCGCCGCCTGCATCGACGTCTGCAACGACGTGATGGACAAGTTCGGCTATCCGCGCGGCTTGATCCGATACGCGACGCAGAACGGCATGCAGCATCGTTGGGGCGCCGCGCGCCAATGGCGACGTGTGTTGCGGCCCCGCGTGCTGATCTACGGCGGGATCCTGCTGGCGGTGTCGGCGGCGCTGGTCTGGAGCCTGGCGGTGCGGATGCCCTTCAAGGTGGATGTGGTGCGCGATCGCGCCGCGCTGGCGCGGGAGGTCGAGGACGGCGTCGTGGAGAACGTCTATCGCCTGCAATTGATGAACGCCGCCGAATCGACGCAGGTGTTCGTGCTGGACGTCGAGGGCATCCCCGGCCTGCGGGTCGCCGCACCGACCGGGCGATTGACGCTGGCGCCCGCCGAGGCGCGCTGGGTCACCGTCTCGCTGCGTCTGCCCGCGGAGCAGGCGCGGCGGCTGGGACCGGGCGTGCATCCGATGCGGTTCTCGATCCGCCGGGTGGAGGCCGGCGGGCCGTCGGGGGCCGGCGATGCACGCGAACTGTTCGAGAAATCCACTTTCATGGTGCCGCGATGAGCGCGGCATCCGATCCGGCGCCTCGTCGGCGCCCCGGCCTTCAGCGGGAGCTTCCATGACGACGACACGAATCAACGACCTGGACACGCCGGGCAGCGGTCCCTGGTGGCGGCATCCGATGATGTGGCTGGTGGTCGGCGGGCCCGGCATGGTCGTGGTGGCGGGCGTGGCCACCCTGGTGCTCGCGCTGACGCATCCCGACCCGGTCGTCCCTTCGTCGGACGGCGTCGATCGGAGCGGTGTGGCAGCGGAAGCGGGCGCCGACGCCGCGATGGCCCCTGCGATGAAGGCGCGCAACCACGCGGCGACAGGCGGGCAGACCCCCTGATCGATCCTGGTCCGGGCTCGTGCCTACACGGCGCGGCGGACCAGCTGCAGCAGCCGGCGCGGCTTGAGGACGCGCAACTCGCGCGCCCGCACCTCCAGCACGCCGTCCTCCTGCATGCGCGAGAAAGTGCGGCTGACCGTCTCCAGCGTGAGCCCCAGATGGCTGCCGATCTCGTCGCGCGTCATGCGCAGCACGACGCTGGAGGACGAGAAGCCGCGTGCACGCAGCCGACGCATCAGGTTGATCAGGAACGCGGCGACGCGCTGTTCCGCCCGCATCGAGCCGAGCAGCACCATCATGGCCTGGTCCCGCACGAGTTCCCGGCTCATCAGCCGATGGAACTGGCGCTGCAGGCGGTCGAACTCGCGGGTGAGGTCCTCCAGCCGACCGTAGGGAACGACGCACACCTGCGAGTCCTCCAGCGCGACCGCCTGGCTCGCGTGCGCGCCGTCATAGATGCCGTCCAGGCCCAGCAGCTCGCCGGCCATGTGGAAGCCGGTGACCTGATCGCGGCCGTCCTGCGCCGACGCCGAGGTCTTGAAGAAGCCGGTGCGGACGATGTAGATCGCCTCGAAGACGTCGCCGGTCTTGAACAGCACCGCTCCGCGCGCGATCGCGCGCCGATCGCTCACCATGCGTTCGAGCTGCAGCACCTCCGCGGCGGGCAGGCCGGTCGGCAGGCAGATCTGGCGCAGTGCGCAAGTCGAGCAGCTGATCTTGAAGAGGTCGTGCGGCGCGGAAGGGGGCGGGGGAAGTCGGAGGCGGCTCGACATGAGGCGGTCAGGCATGCGAGGAAGCGGCGGATTCTTTGTCGGGGCCCCGGCGCCGGCAATGACATCAATCAATGACGATTTGGCAGCAAAGGGTGAGGATCGCCGCCCATGAACCCTGATCCGACCCCGTGGGACCGCAGCATCCCCGATGCCGATCTGCTGCGCCGGTTCGACATCGCCGGACCGCGTTACACCTCCTATCCGACGGCCGACCGCTTTCATGCAGGCATCGATGCCGAACATCATGGAGAGACGCTGGCGCTGCGCGCGTTCGGCCCCGCGGCGACGCAGCCGCTGTCGGTCTATGTCCACATCCCGTTCTGCGAGTCGGTCTGCTACTACTGCGCCTGCAACAAGGTGGTCACCCGCCATCACGAACGCGCGGCGGTCTATGTCGACGCGCTGGAGGCGGAGATGGTGCTGGTGCACCGGCGGCTCGGGGCGCGCGCGCTGGTGTCGCAGCTGCATTTCGGCGGTGGCACGCCGACCTTCCTGGCCGACCGCGAGCTGTCGATGCTGATGGCCTTGCTGCATCGTCACTTCCGCCTCGCGGCCGATGCCGAGATCTCCATCGAGGTCGATCCCCGGACGATCGACGTCGCGCGGCTGCGCCACCTGCGCACGCTGGGGTTCAACCGGCTGAGCTTCGGCGTGCAGGACTTCGATCCCGACGTGCAGCGGGCCGTGCATCGCGAGCAGAGCCTGGAGAGCGTCACGGCGCTGATGGGCGCCGCGCGCGACCTGGGCTTCCGCTCGATCAACGTCGACCTGATCCACGGCCTGCCGCGCCAGACGCCCACCTCCTTCGCGCGGACGATCGACCAGGTCGCCGCCTTGCGGCCCGACCGCATCGCGCTCTACGGGTACGCCCACCTGCCGCACCGCTTCAAGCCGCAGCGCCGCATCGACACCGCCGCGCTGCCGCCGGCCCCGGACAAGCTGCGGATGCTGGCCGGCGCCATCGCCGGGTTCATCGCCCGTGGCTACAGCTACATCGGCATGGACCACTTCGCGCTGGCGGACGATCCGCTCGCCGTCGCCAAGCGGGAAGGGCGCCTGCATCGCAACTTCCAGGGCTACAGCACCCAGCCGGACTGCGACCTGGTGGCGCTGGGCGTGTCGGCGATCTCCAAGGTCGGCGCCTCGTTCGCGCAGAACGTCAAGACGCTGCCCGAGTACTACGCCGCCCTTCGCGAGGGGCGCCTGCCGGTCGAGCGCGGGCTGACGCTCGACCAGGACGACCTGGTGCGGCGCGACGCGATCATGGCGCTGATGTGCCAAGGCCGGCTCGAGTTCGATCCGATCGAGCGCTCGCACGGGATCGTCGTCGCGGACTACTTCTCGCCGGAGCTTGAACGGCTGCGACAGTTCGCGGCGGACGGCCTGGTGACGATCGATGCGCGCGGCGTGCAGGTCACGCCGATGGGCTGGTTCTTCGTCCGGGCGGTGGCGATGGTGTTCGACCGCTACCTGAAGGCGGTGGATCGCGCCACGCCGCTGATGGCGATGGCTGGCGAGCAAGCATCCGTTGTCGCGGCCGAGGCGCCGGTGCGCTTCTCCCGCATCCTCTGAGGCGCCGCCAGAGGCCGGGATGCTGACACTGGCGCTGGCGGGCTCCGCCTTTCTCATGGGAATCGTGGGCTGCGTCCATTGCGCGGCCATGTGCGTCGCGCCATGCGCGGTGGTCTCTGGTGGGCGACGCGCCGGTGTCGCCGCCTTCCATGGCGGCCGGCTCCTGGGCTACGCGGCAGGCGGGGCCGTCGCCGCGGCCAGCGTGGGCGGACTGCTGCGCTGGGAGATCGCTTCCGGCGCGCTGCGCCCACTGTGGCTCGTGGTCCAGCTCGCCGCGCTGATGTTCGGCCTGCTCCTCGCCTGGCGGGCGGAGCTGCCGGGATGGGCGGTACGGCGCTGGACAGGACGAACGCCAGTGCGCTTGACTGTCCCCGCCAGCGCGTTGGCCGGGGGCGGCGTCGCGTTCACGCCCGCGCGGACGGCCAGCGCGGGCCTGGCCGGCGTGGCGTGGCTGGCCTGGCCCTGCGGACTCCTGCAATCGGCGCTGACGGTGGCAGCCCTCGCCGACGGCCCCTGGCAGGGCGCGGCGGTGATGGCGGCCTTCGCGCTTGGCTCCTCGCCGGGTCTGGTCGCCGGTCCCTGGCTGCTGGCGCGACTGGGCGGCGCCGACCGGGGCGTCGCCAGCGGCGGATCGGGTGTGCGAATCGCGACCCGGCTCTCCGGCGTCATGCTGGCCGCCGGCGCCCTGTGGGCGCTCGGTCACGGCCTGTGGGCGCAGATCCGCGCGTACTGCGGGTGAAGCCTCCAGGACCCCGGCCGGGGCATCAGCCGATTGAAAGTTTCGCTGTCATAGAATCGGCGCTTCCGTTTGTCCCAACCACCACGCGATTCGCGGAGACGACTCCATGTACCAGCACATCAAGGTGCCCGAGGGCGGCCAGAAGATCACGGTCAATGCCGACTTCTCGCTCAACGTTCCGAACAACCCGATCATTCCTTACATCGAGGGCGACGGCACCGGCTTCGACATCACCCCGGTGATGATCAAGGTGGTGGACGCGGCTGTGGCGAAGGCCTACGGCGGCGCCAAGAAGATCCACTGGATGGAGATCTACGCCGGCGAAAAGTCGACGAAGGTCTACGGCCCCGACGTGTGGCTGCCCGAAGAGACGCTGCAGGTCCTGAAGGACTACGTCGTCTCGATCAAGGGCCCGCTGACGACGCCCGTGGGCGGCGGCATCCGCTCGCTGAACGTGGCGCTGCGCCAGGAACTGGACCTGTACGTCTGCCTGCGCCCGGTGCGCTGGTTCAAGGGCGTGCCCTCGCCGGTCAAGGAACCCGAGAAGACCGACATGGTCATCTTCCGCGAGAACTCGGAAGACATCTACGCCGGCATCGAGTTCGAAGCCCAGAGCGACAAGGCCAAGAAGCTGATCAAGTTCCTGCAGGAGGAATTCGGCGTCAAGAAGATCCGCTTCCCGGAAACCTCGGGCATCGGCGTCAAGCCGGTGTCGAAGGAAGGCACGGAGCGCCTGGTCCGCAAGGCCATCCAGTACGCGATCGACAACGACAAGCCCAGCGTCACGATCGTGCACAAGGGCAACATCATGAAGTTCACCGAAGGTGGCTTCCGTGACTGGGCCTACGCCCTGGCCCAGAAGGAATTCGGCGCCGAGCTGATCGACGGCGGCCCGTGGTGCAAGTTCAAGAACCCGAAGACTGGCAAGGACATCGTGGTCAAGGACAGCATCGCCGACGCGTTCCTGCAGCAGATCCTGCTGCGCCCGGCCGAGTACTCGGTCGTCGCGACGCTGAACCTGAACGGCGACTACATCTCCGACGCGCTGGCTGCCCAGGTCGGCGGCATCGGCATCGCCCCGGGCGCGAACCTGAGCGACTCCGTCGCCATGTTCGAAGCGACCCACGGCACCGCGCCGAAGTACGCGGGCAAGGACTACGTGAACCCCGGTTCCGAGATCCTGTCGGCTGAAATGATGCTGCGCCACATGGGCTGGACCGAAGCGGCCGACCTGATCATCTCGTCGATCGAGAAGTCGATCCTGTCGAAGAAGGTCACGTACGACTTCGCCCGCCTGCTGGACGGCGCGACGCAAGTGTCGTGCTCCGGTTTCGGCCAGGTGATGATTGACAATATGTGAGTCCAGGCCGGCGTAAGCCGGTCCCGACCCGCGACCCCGGCCTGACCCGCCGGGGTTTTCTTTTTGGTGGCTCGCTCAGCGGCGGTCCGGCGGCGGCCGCCCGGCGGTTCTCCCAATGCAGAAGGCCCGCTCGCGCGGGCCTTGCTGTGGACGGTGGATCAGCGCAGGCGGGTCACGCCGCTGCCTGCTGTTGCCCGGCCAGGTTGTCCGCCATGAGCGGGATGCCCAGGGGCGCCTCCATCGCATCGCCGCCGTCCAGCGGGCGGATGTTCTGGGCCAGTTGGCCCTTGGGGCCCTGGACCAATTCATAGCTCACCTTGGAGCCCTGCTTCAGCGTCCGGAAGCCGTCCATCTGAATGGCCGAGAAATGGGCGAAAACGTCCCCTCCGCCTTGTTCGGGTTCAATAAAGCCAAACCCCTTGGCATCGTTGAACCACTTGACCGTGCCTGTTGCCATCGTTCTTCTCCATCCCGGTGTCTTTTTCGCACCGGGGCGGATTCTCAAATCCGTGTCAAGCCAGTGTCAATTGAGGAACTCCCCGGGGTGTGGCGCCGCGAAGGTGACAAACTCGGGGCATTGACAGGCGTTGGCCCGTCCCCATGTAGGGTGCTCCCGCTGTTTATAGAATCGGCTCATGCCTTTGTTTGCTCAACAGTTCCCCCCGGCGGGTCCCCCTGGCGGCGCGCCGCCGCCGGGCACGGAGGAGGGTGGGAATTCCACCACGCTGGAGCGTGTCGCTCAGAAGACGGAGCCTCCGCGCCTGTATCAGGTGCTGATGCTCAATGACGACTTCACGCCGATGGAGTTTGTGGTGATGGTCTTGCAGGAGTATTTCCGCCATGACTTGGATACGGCCACCCAGATCATGTTGAAGATCCATCACGAAGGCCGCGGCGTCTGCGGTGTATTCACCAAGGACGTGGCGGCCACCAAGGTCGAAATGGTGTCGGCGGCCGCACGGCGCGCCGGTCACCCCCTGCAGTGCATTATGGAGGCCGCATGATTGCGCAAGAGCTTGAAGTCAGCCTGCACATGGCGTTTGTCGAGGCACGCCAGCAGCGCCACGAGTTCATCACCGTGGAACACCTGCTGATGGCGCTGCTGGACAACCCGTCCGCGGCCGAGGTGCTGCGCGCCTGCGCAGCGAATATCGAGGACCTGCGCAAGTCGCTTGCGCAGTTCATCAAGGAAAACACCCCCACCGTCGGTGGCACGGACGAGGTCGACACGCAGCCCACGCTGGGATTCCAGCGCGTGATCCAGCGCGCGATCATGCATGTCCAGTCCACCGGCAACGGCAAGAAGGAAGTGACCGGCGCCAACGTGCTGGTCGCGATCTTCGGCGAGAAGGACTCCCACGCGGTCTACTACCTGCACCAGCAGGGCGTCACCCGCCTGGACGTCGTCAACTTCATCGCCCACGGCATCAAGAAGAGCGAGCCGCCCGAGCCCCCCAAGGGCCCGGAAGGCAACGGTGCCGAGTCGGAGCGCGAAGAGGGCGAAGGCGGCCAGGGGCAGGGCGGCGGCAAGGGCAGCCCGCTCGAGCAGTTCACCCAGAACCTCAACCAGCATGCGCGCGACGGCAAGATCGATCCGCTGATCGGCCGCGAGCTCGAGGTCGAGCGCGTGGTGCAGGTGCTGTGCCGCCGCCGCAAGAACAACCCGCTGCTGGTGGGTGAAGCCGGCGTGGGCAAGACCGCGATCGCCGAGGGCCTGGCCTGGCGCATCACCGAGGGCCAGGTGCCCGACGTGCTGGCCGAGGCGGTGGTCTATTCGCTGGACATGGGCGCGCTGCTGGCGGGCACCAAGTACCGCGGCGACTTCGAGCAGCGCCTCAAGGCGGTGATCAAGCAGCTCAAGGACCAGCCCGGCGCGATCTTGTTCATCGACGAGATCCACACGCTGATCGGCGCCGGCGCGGCCTCGGGCGGCACGCTGGACGCGAGCAACCTGCTCAAGCCGGCGCTCTCGTCGGGCCAGCTCAAGTGCATCGGCGCGACCACCTTCAGCGAGTACCGCGGCATCTTCGAGAAGGACGCGGCGCTGTCGCGGCGCTTCCAGAAGATCGACGTCGTCGAGCCGACCGTGGACCAGACCGTCGAGATCCTCAAGGGCCTGAAGTCGCGCTTCGAGGAGCACCACAGCGTCAAGTACGCGCTGGGCGCGCTGCAGGCCGCGGCGGAGCTGTCGGCCAAGTACATCAATGACCGTCACCTGCCCGACAAGGCGATCGACGTCATCGACGAGGCCGGCGCCGCGCAGCGCGTGCTGCCCAAGAGCAAGCAGAAGAAGACCATCACGCGCGCCGAGGTCGAGGACATCGTCGCCAAGATCGCGCGCATTCCGCCGGCCTCGGTGTCGTCGGACGACCGCGGCAAGCTCAAGAGCCTGGACCGCGACCTGAAGAGCGTGGTCTTCGGCCAGGATCCGTCCATCGATGCGCTGTCCGCGGCCATCAAGATGGCGCGCTCGGGCCTGGGCAAGCCCGACAAGCCGATCGGCTCGTTCCTGTTCAGCGGCCCGACGGGCGTGGGCAAGACCGAGGTCGCCAAGCAGCTCGCCTACATCCTGGGCATCGAGCTGATCCGCTTCGACATGTCCGAGTACATGGAGCGCCACGCGGTCAGTCGCCTGATCGGCGCGCCTCCGGGTTATGTCGGCTTCGACCAGGGCGGCCTGCTGACCGAGGCGATCACCAAGAAGCCGCACGCGGTGCTGCTGCTCGACGAAATCGAGAAGGCGCATCCGGACGTCTTCAACGTGCTGCTGCAGGTGATGGACCACGGCACGCTGACCGACAACAACGGGCGCAAGGCCGACTTCCGCAACGTGATCATCATCATGACCACGAACGCGGGCGCGGAGGCGATGACCAAGTCGACGATCGGCTTCACGACCAAGCGTGAGCAGGGCGACGAGATGGCCGACATCAAGCGGCTGTTCACGCCGGAGTTCCGCAACCGCCTGGACGCCATCGTCAACTTCGGCGCGCTGAACGAGGACATCATCCTGCGGGTGGTGGACAAGTTCCTGCTGCAGCTCGAGAGCCAGCTGGCCGAGAAGAAGGTCGAAGTCACCTTCAGCGACGCGCTGCGCAAGCATCTGGCGGCCAAGGGTTTCGATCCGCAGATGGGCGCCCGCCCGATGCAGCGCCTGATCCAGGACACCATCCGGCGCGCGCTGGCGGACGAGTTGCTGTTCGGTCGCCTGGTCGACGGTGGTCGCCTGAGCGTGGACGTGGACGACAAGGGCGAGGTCCAGCTCGACATCACGCCCAACAAGAAGGACAACAAGCCCAAGGCCGAGCCTGCGACGGCGGACTGAGACCCCGCCCCTCCCATGAAAGCCCGCTCACGCGGGCTTTTTCATGCCTGCTCGGTGTATCGCATCAAGGGAACCCGGGCCCCGTCTCCGCAGCTTAAGGAGGGAATTTGGCGGCCGTGGCGGCCGCCAAAGGAGGGAGACGGAGGAGACGGGGCCCGGGTTCCCTTGATGGTGCTCAATCGCGTGCCGGGTCCTGCCTGAAGAAGCCAACGAGGAGTCGATAGAGCCGCGGCTGCTCGGCGAGCAGCTCACGAGGTGCCACGAAGAATGCTTCCACCGCCACGGCGAAGAACTCTTCCGGCGCCTCGGCGCCGTAGGGATCGATGAGCGTCGCATGCCCCGCGTCGACCTGGTCGCAGAACCAGTGCCATTCGGCCTCCATCGTCGCGCCCCATTGCTGCCGCAGGGCGGGGTCGTCGATGGGCGGCGCGCCGTCGGGCTCCCCGTCGCGCACGTCGAGCACATGCGCGAACTCGTGGATGACGACGTTGTAGACCGAATCGTGGCCTTCCACGCGCTCGGTCGCCTCGGGGGCGATCTCGCTCCAGGCGAGCATCAGCGGGCCGCCTTCCATCGCCTCGCCGGCCAGGGTTTCGTCGTACGCGTGGACCACGCCGTCCTCGTCCATCGTCTCGCGAGCGGCGACCACTTCGCCCTCGTGCATGACGATGCCGACGAAGCCGTCGTACCAGGACAGTCCCAGCTTCAGCACCGGCAGGCAGGCCTGCGCGGCGACGGCGACGGCCACCTCGTCGGTGACCTCGAAGCCGCCGGCGCCGTGGAACTCCTTGGACGCCAGGAACAGCGAGCAGAGCCGGCGCAGCTCGGTCCGATCCGCCTCGGAGCGCCGGGCGATGAAGGGGTACTGCGCCAGCGTCAGCGTCCAGAGCTCGTCGGGAATCGCGTACTGGTCAAGCAGCTGGCGCTCGCGGCGTGCGCGCCAGCGCTGGAGCAGGTCGCCGATCACGGCGAGCCGCCTTCCGCATGCGGGTCGGGCGCCGCCGCGTGCATCGGCGCGATGCGATGCAGGCCCTGGGCGTCCATCACCAGCACATCCCCGCGACCGGGACCGTGGTCGTAGTCCCAATCGGACAGCACCGCGCGTGCGAGGCCGTCGCCGAGGTCATGGAGCGCCGGGCGATGCGTGTGGCCGTGGATCAGCGTGTCGCAGCCGGCATCGCGCAGCCAGGCGCGGGCCGCGTCGTCGTCGACATCCGCCCAGGTCGAGGGATCGCTCTGGTGCATGCGGCTCTTCGCGCGCAGATGTCGCGCCAGCGCGCGTCGCGCGAAGAGCGGCATCGCACGCAGCGCCGCCAGCACCCCGGGACGTCGCACCACCGCGCGAGCGCGCAGGTAGCCGACATCGCCCAGGCAGAGCTGGTCGCCATGGCTCAGCAGCCAGCCGCGTCCGAAGGCGTCCAGCCGCGTCGGGTCCGACAGCAGCCGCATGCCGGCATCCTCGGCCATCGGCTCGCCGAGCGCGAAGTCGCGGTTGCCGTGCATGAAGAAGAGGGGTTTGCGCGCGGAGGCCTCGCGCAGCAGTTCGAGCGCGAATTGCTCGAACGTACCGGCCTGCCAGCGCGCGTCGTCGCCGATCCAGGCCTCGAAGATGTCGCCCAGCAGGAAGATCGCATCCGCGGGCGTGGCGGACAGGTGGGCGCGCAGTCGCGCCAGCGTCGCCGGCATGTCCGGCGACAGGTGCAGGTCGGAGATCAGGTCGATCCGCCGCCAGCCGGGCTCGGCCCGCAGCGTCGCCAGGGGCGACGGCAGTCGGGGCGCGGGCGACACGGGACGGGCGGCGGAACCGCGACTCACTCGACCGCGACGGCGCGCTCGATGATGACCGCGTCGACCGGCACGTCGTCGTGGAAGCCCGAACGGCTGGTCTTGACCTTCTCGATCTTGTCCACGACGTCCTGGCCGCCGACGACCTTGCCGAACACCGCGTAGCCCCAGCCCGACGGGCTCTCGCTCTTGAAGTTCAGGAAGTCGTTGTCGACGGTGTTGATGAAGAACTGCGCGCTGGCCGAGTGCGGCGCATTGGTGCGCGCCATCGCCACGGTGTACTTGTCGTTCTTCAGGCCGTTGTTGGCCTCGTTCTGGATCGGGGCGTCGGTGGGCTTCTGCTTCATGCCTTCCTCGAAGCCGCCGCCCTGGGCCATGAAGCCCTTGATGACGCGATGGAAGATGGTGCCGTCGTAATGGCCCTTGGCCACGTAGGCCAGGAAGTTCTCGACGGTCTTGGGGGCCTTGGCGTCATCCAGCTCGAGGGTGATCAGACCCTGGTTGGTGTGCAGTTCGACTTTCTTGCTCATGTCGGTGACTCCTTATTTCTCGACGGTGGCCTTGTGGATGAGGATGGGCGTGCCGGGCAGGTTCTGGAACGCCGGATTCTTGGGCGACGGCGCGGTCGGCACGGCCCGGATCTTGTCGACGACCTCCATGCCCTCGGACACGTAGCCGAAGACCGCATAGCCGCGGCCGTCGGCGGCGAAGCCGGGGTCCAGGGCCGGGTTGTCCACGACGTTGATGAAGAACTGCGAGGTCGCGGAGTTCGGATCGTTGGTCCGCGCCATCGCGACGCTGCCGCGGATGTTCATCAGGCCGTTGCCGGCCTCCAGCGGAATCGGCGCCTTGGTCGGGCGCTGCTTCAGGTCGGGCGTGTAGCCGCCGGTCTGGATCATGAAGTCGCCGATGACGCGATGGAAGATCACGCCGTTGTAATGGCCGGCCTTCACGTAGGCGAGGAAGTTGGCGACGGTCTTGGGCGCCTTCTCGGCGTCCAGCGTGATCTTGATGTCGCCGACGCTGGTGTTCAGCTTGACGACCTGCGCCTGGGCGAGCGATGCCGCCAGGCTCAGCACGGCGCCGGCGGCGAGCAGGAGTGGGGATGTCCTCATGGTCCTCGTGTCGGTGGGGGTGGAGGGAGGGGGCGGGCGGCGATGTACGGCGGTTTGCGGCGGTGTGCAGGCCGTGGCGCGCGGTCGGCGCGCCCTCGCCGATCATCGCTGCTGGGCGCCCTTGGCGTTGTTGAACGCGGTGACGCGCTGCAGCTTGACCTTCAGCGCGGTGTCGTCGCCCAGCGCCTGCTTGAGCGCGCGTTCATACGATTGCTGGGCCAGGCGCATGAGCACGTCGCCCATGTTCTCCTGCGCCTGCGCATGGTCCGGCTGCAGGTCCAGCGCGCGGGTCAATGCCTGGCGTGCCGCCTCGTACTCGCCGCGCGCCGCATGGATGACGGCCAGGTTGTTGTAGGGATCGGCGAGATCGGGGAAGTCCTCGGTCAGCCGCGTGAAGATCACACGGGCCCGCTCCAACTGCTGGGTCTCCAGCAGCATGGTGCCGAGCGCGAAGCGCAGGCGGGGGTCGTCGGGCGTGGTCTTGAGGCCGGCTTCGGCGGTCTGGATGGCCTGCTCGCGCTTGCCGGCGGCCCACTGGGCCTGGGCCTCGTCGAGCACGGCGGCGTGCGTCAGGGTCGCGCCGGTCATCGCCAGGGCGACGCAGCAGGCTCGGAACAGGGCGGGGAGTCTTGGCATAAAGTCGGGCCGCTATACTGCCGGGCATTCTAGAGCGAGCTTTCGTCTCCCGCTCGTCCCCCGGCCGGCCCTCCGCCCCACCCGCACCGCACCGTCGAATGCGCCGACGCCCAGCGACCCGTCGCTGGCCCGGCGCGACATACGTATGTCTTCCTTGCGCATCTACAACACGCTGACCCGCCAGCTGCAGCCCTTCCAACCGATCGAGCCGGGCAAGGTCCGCCTGTACGTCTGCGGCATCACCGTCTACGACCTGTGCCACATGGGGCATGCGCGGATGAACCTCGCTTTCGACGTCGTCTATCGCTGGCTGTCCGCCAGCGGCTACGACGTCACCTTCGTGCGCAACATCACCGACATCGAGGACAAGATCATCCGCCGCGCGCTGGAGCGCGGCGTCACGATCCGCCAGCTGACCGACGAGATGATCGCGGCCATGCACCGCGACTTCGCGGCGCTGGGCATCGCCACGCCGACGCACGAGCCGCGCGCCACCGACTACGTCCCGCAGATGCTGGACATCATCGGCAAGCTCGAGGCCAAGGGCTTGGCTTACCACGCCGACGGCGGCGACGTGAACTACGCGGTGCGCAAGTTCGAGGGCTACGGCAAGCTCAGCGGCAAGTCGCCGGACCAGCTGCGCGCCGGCGAGCGCGTCGCGGTCGACGATGGCAAGCGCGACCCGCTGGACTTCGTGCTCTGGAAGTCGGCCAAGCCCGACGAGCCGGCCGAGGCCAAGTGGGCCAGCCCCTGGGGCGAAGGCCGTCCCGGCTGGCACATCGAATGCTCGGCGATGAGCTGCGCGCTGCTGGGCGAGCGCTTCGACATCCACGGCGGCGGCATGGACCTGCAGTTCCCGCACCATGAGAACGAGATCGCTCAGAGCGAGGGCGCCTTCGGCCATCCCTTCGTCAACCTCTGGATGCACAACGGCTTCCTGAACATCGACGGCGAGAAGATGTCCAAGAGCCTGGGCAACTTCTTCACCATCCAGGAAGTGCTGGAGAAGTTCGACGGCGAGTCGATCCGCTTCTTCATGCTGCGCACGCAGTACCGCAGTCCGTTCAACTTCAGCGACGTCAGCCTGGACGACGCGCGCACCGCGCTGCGCCGGCTCTACACCGCGCTGGACGCGGTGACGCCGGCGGAGGTGGCCATCGACTGGACGCAGGGCCCGGCCGCCGCCTTCAAGGCCGCGATGGACGACGACTTCAACACGCCGGGCGCGCTGGCCGTGCTGTTCGAGCTGGCCAACCAGGTCAATCGCGATCGCTCCGCGCAGGATGCCGGGCTGCTCAAGGCGCTTGGCGGCGTGCTGGGCGTGCTGCAGCAGTCGCCCAAGGCCTTCCTGCAGGCCGGCGCCGGTCTGGATGAAGGCGCGATCGAGGCGCAGATCGCGGCGCGCGCCGCGGCCAAGGCGGGCCGTGACTTCGCCGAGGCCGACCGCATCCGCAAGGCGCTGCTCGATCAGGGCATCGAGCTGAAGGATTCCGCCACCGGCACGACCTGGGTTCGCGCGTCGAAGGTGGGAGAGCAGGCCTGATGGCGCGTGTGGCGACCGCCGGGGTGACCCCGGACTACTGGGACGAGGCCTGCAGACACCTGGTCAAGCGCGACCGGGTGATGAAGAAGCTGATCCCGCAATTCGGCGAAGCGCGGCTGCAGAGCCGCGGCGACGCGTTCACCACGCTGGCGCGTTCGATCGTCGGTCAGCAGATTTCGGTGAAGGCTGCGCAGAGCGTGTGGGACAAGTTCGCCGAGCTGACCTCGGGGCCGTCCAACCGCATCAAGCCGACCGAGGTGCTGGGCCTGGAGAAGGCGGCGCTGCGCGAGGTCGGCCTGTCGGTGCGCAAGGTCGAGTACCTCAGCGACCTGGCGCAGCATTTCGAGTCGGGCCAGGTCCATGTGCGCCAATGGGCGCAGATGGAGGACGAAGCCATCATCGAGGAACTGGTCGCGATCCGCGGCATCGGCCGCTGGACGGCTGAGATGTTCCTGATCTTCCATCTGATGCGCCCGAACGTGCTGCCGCTGGACGACCTGGGATTGCTGAAGGGCATCAGCCAGCATTACTTCAGCGACGAGCCGGTGTCGCGGGCCGAGGCCCGTGAACTGGGCGAAGGTTGGGCCCCGTATCGCTCGGTGGCCACATGGTACATTTGGCGGAGCCTCGATCCGCTACCCGTGGATTACTGAGAATGAGCAAGAAACACTTCCTCGAATTCGAGCAGCCCATCGCCGAGCTCGAAACCAAGATCGACGAACTCCGCTACGTGCAGAGCGAGTCTGCGGTGGACATCTCCGAGGAGATCGACCGCCTGGGCAAGAAGAGCCACCAGCTGACGAAGGACATCTACGCGAATGTCCTGCCGTGGCAGGTCTATCAGGTGGCTCGCCATCCGCAACGTCCGCAGACGCTGGACTACTGCGCCGAAGTCTTCACCGAATTCCAGGAGCTGCACGGCGACCGCCATTTCGCGGATGACGCCGCGATCGTCGGCGGCCTGGCACGCTTCAATGGCCAGGCCTGCATGGTCATCGGCCACCAGCGCGGCGCCGACGCCAAGGAGCGCACGCTGCGCAACTTCGGCATGCCGCGCCCGGAGGGCTATCGCAAGGCGCTGCGCCTGATGAAGCTGGCCGAGAAGTTCGGCCTGCCGGTCTTCACCTTCATCGACACGATGGGCGCATACCCCGGCATCGGTGCCGAGGAACGCGGCCAGTCCGAGGCGATCGGTCGCAACATCTTCGAGATGGCCCAGCTGGAAGTGCCCATCGTCGCGACGGTGATCGGCGAGGGCGGCTCCGGCGGCGCGCTGGCCATCGGCGTGGCCGACCAGGTGCTGATGCTGCAGTTCTCCGCCTACTCGGTGATCTCGCCCGAAGGCTGCGCGTCCATCCTCTGGAAGACCGCCGCCCGCGCGTCCGAGGCCGCCGAGGCCCTGGGCATCACCGCGCATCGCCTCAAGGCCCTGGGCCTGATCGACAAGATCGTCAACGAGCCGGTCGGCGGCGCGCACCGCGATCCGAAGCAGATGGCTTCGAACCTGAAGCGCGCCCTTGGTGATGCGCTGCGCCAGGTCTCCGACCTGAAGACCAAGGATCTGCTGGAGCGCCGCTACGAGCGCCTGCAGGCCTATGGTCGATTCAGCGACACCAAGAGCCGCTGATCCCGCCGAATCCGCCACCCTCGGCGATCCGGCATCACGCCGCGTGATCGCGGTCGCCTGCAGTGGCGGCCGCGACTCGACGGCGCTCCTCCATGCCACCGCCAGCGCCGCCCGTTCATTCGGTGCCCGCGTGGTGGCGCTGCACATCCATCACGGCTTGAGCGCCCACGCGGACGCGTGGCTCGCGCAGCTGCGCGAGCAGGTGACCGAGTGGGCCGCGCAAGGGCTGCCGGTGGAGTTCGTCCATGAGCGCCTGACGGATGCGCCAGCGCCTGGCGACAGCACCGAGGCATGGGCCCGTGCCGGCCGCTATGAGGCGCTGCAACGCCTGGCCCTGGCCGCCGGCGCCGACTTGCTGCTGCTGGCGCACCACCGCCGCGATCAAGCCGAAACCTTCCTGTTGCAGGCCCTGCGCGGCGCCGGTGTCGCGGGCCTGTCCTCGATGCCGCGCGCGCAGTGGCGCGACGGTGTCTGCTGGGCTCGCCCCTGGCTGGACCATCCGCGGGAAGCGATCGAGGCTTATGTCCACGAGCACAAGCTGAGCTTCGTCGACGACAACAGCAATGGCGATCCACGCTTCGCGCGCAACCGGCTGCGCCAGACCCTCTGGCCGGCGCTGATGGCGCAGGGCGCTGGTGCGGAAACCGCATTGGCGCGCGCGGCCGGATGGGCGCAGGAAGCGGCTGAACTCCAGCGCGAGGTGGCCGAGGATGATCTCGCGCAATGGGCCGATGCGAGCGGCCTCGCGCAGGCGATGCTGACGTCCCTCAGCCCGGCGCGCGCGGCCAATGCGCTGCGGGCTTGGCTGCATCGCGTCACCGGACGGGCGGCACCGGCCACGCTGATCCGACGGCTCCTCGACGAAGCGCCCGTTGCCACGGTGGCGCGATGGCCGCTGGGCGCTCTGGGGGGCACGGGCGCCATGGGCGCTATTGGCGGTGCTGAACTCCATCTCTATCGCGGCCGCTTCTTCGTGCAGGCCCGCTCGAAGACGCCGCCTCCCGCGCCCGCGGAGGCGTTGCCGGCGTCGCTCATCGGACTGGGCATCGCCATGAGCTCCGCCGTGCCGCGCGAGCGCCTCGACCTCGCGCGCGCCGGCCGCCACCCGATCCCGTCGTGGGGAGGCGCATTCGATGTCGAACCCGTGACCACGGGCGGCGTCGCGCTTTCTGCGCTCAGCAATGTCGAGTTGCGCCGGCGCGAAGGCGGCGAGCAGTTCCAGTCGCATCCCAAGGGCCTCGCGCGGGCGCTGAAGAAATGCTGGCAGAGCGCGGGAATCCCCGCTGTCCAGAGGGAAGGGCCCCTGGTCTACGTCGACGGACGCCTGCTCTTCGTGCCCGGCCTGGGCCTGGATGCGCGCTGGCGTTCGGACGCCGGCGAAGCACAAATGACGCTGCGATGGGTGTCGGATGCATGCGGATCACGCATGGGCAGCGACGTTGCGGGCAAGGGCGCGTCTTAGAATCGCCCGCTGTGGTCGCGGTGCACCTCCTTCCCGCGCTAACGCGGACGCCGCCAGGGCGTCCCACCAGCAGTCTCTGACACTCCCATGGCATTGATCGTTCACAAGTACGGCGGCACCTCGATGGGGTCGACCGACCGTATCCGCAATGTCGCCAAGCGCGTCGCCAAATGGGCGCGGGCCGGCCACCAGATGGTGGTGGTCCCCTCGGCGATGAGCGGCGAGACCAACCGCCTGCTCGGCCTGGCCAAGGAACTGTCGCCCGGCAGCTCCTCGCCGTCGCTGATGCGCGAGCTCGACATGATCGCCTCCACCGGCGAGCAGGTCTCGGTGGGCCTGCTGGCCATCGCGCTGCAGGCCGAGGGCATGGACGCGGTCAGCTACACCGGCTGGCAGGTCGGCGTGTCGACCGACAACTCGTACACCAAGGCCCGCATCGAAAGCATCGACGACGCCAAGGTCAAGGCCGACCTGGATGCCGGCAAGGTCGTCGTGATCACCGGCTTCCAGGGCGTGGACGAGGACCGCAACATCACGACGCTGGGCCGCGGCGGCTCGGACACGTCGGCGGTGGCGATCGCGGCGGCGATCAAGGCCGACGAATGCCTGATCTACACCGACGTCGACGGCGTCTACACCACCGATCCGCGCGTCGTGCCGGAAGCCCGGCGCATGAGCACCATCAGCTTCGAGGAGATGCTGGAGATGGCGTCGCTCGGCTCCAAGGTGCTGCAGATCCGCTCGGTGGAATTCGCCGGCAAGTACCGGGTGCCGATGCGCGTGCTGAGCAGCTTCACGCCGTGGGACATCGACATCAACGAGGAAGCCAAGTCCGGCACCCTGATCACTTTTGAAGAGGACGAACAAATGGAACAAGCCGTCGTCTCCGGCATTGCATTCAACCGCGACGAGGCCAAGGTGACGCTGCTGGGCGTGCCGGACAAGCCCGGCATCGCGTTCCAGATCCTGGGCCCGGTGGCCGACGCCAACATCGATGTCGACGTCATCATCCAGAACGTGTCGCAGGACGGGAAGACCGACTTCTCCTTCACCGTGCACCGCAACGACTACCAGCGCGCGATGGAGCTGCTGGAGAAGACCGTCGGCCCGGCGGTGCAGGCTGCCAAGGTGATCGGCGACCAGCGCATCTGCAAGGTGTCCATCGTCGGCATCGGCATGCGCTCGCATGTGGGCGTGGCGTCGAAGATGTTCCGCTCGCTGTCGGAAGAGGGCATCAACATCCAGATGATCACGACCAGCGAGATCAAGACCTCCGTCGTCATCGACGAGAAGTACATGGAACTGGCCGTGCGCGCGCTGCATCGCGCGTTCGATCTGGACCAGGAAATCGAAGCCTGAGCGCCGGTCGCACGGCGATTCAACCGGAGTTTCGGTTGAGGGCCTGGAAAGCCATGCTATAGTCGCTGCTTCTCCGGTTGGAGACGTGACCGAGTGGCCGAAGGTGCTCCCCTGCTAAGGGAGTATGCGGGCAAAACCTGCATCGAGGGTTCGAATCCCTCCGTCTCCGCCAACCAGATGTGAAACCCCCGCAGCGCAAGTTGCGGGGGTTTTCGCATTCAGGGCCGGCATGCTTGGCCCGATGTGGCCTACAGTGGGCCGCATGTACACGCCCAAGCATTTCGACCTGCCGGATCTCTCGCACGCGCGGTTGATGATCCAGGAGCATCCGCTGGCCACGCTGATGCTGATCGATCCCACGCACGGCTTGTCGGCGACACCGGTGCCGATGATCTGGGGCGCGCCGAGCGAGGCGTCGAGCAGCGAGGGCTGGTGGCTCGAGGGCCACCTCGCGCGCGCGAACCCGCATGTGGCGGCGCTGATGTCCGGCGAGATCGGCGAGGTGCTGGTGCAGTTCAACGGGCCCGGCGCGTACATCTCGCCCAGCCACTACGACACGCCGCTGTCGGTGCCGACCTGGAACTACCTGACCCTGCAGGTCCATGGCGGCGTGCAGGTCATCGATGACGAGGCCGGCAAGGATGCACTGCTCAAGCGCCTGATCGCGACGCAGGAGCCCGATTACGCCGCGCAATGGCGCGGTCTGCCGGCGGACTTCCAGCGCAAGCTGCTGGGCGCGATCGTGGGTTTCCGCATCCCGGTCGAGCGCTGGACGATGAAGGCCAAGCTCAGCCAGAACCGCACCGCCGACGAACGGGCGCGGATCCTCGCGCACCAGGAGCACCATGGCTCGCTCGAGGAGCAGATGCTGGCGCGCTGGGTGCGCGAGCTCGCGCCGCGCTGATCGCCGCCGCGACGCTGGAAAGCACAAGGCCCGCACGAAGCGGGCCTTGTCGTTGGCGAATGCACGGTGTGGCCGCGGGCCGCCTGCGCTCACATGCTCACGTAGTTCGGACCGCCGCCACCTTCCGGCGTGACCCAGACGATGTTCTGCGTCGGGTCCTTGATGTCGCAGGTCTTGCAGTGCACGCAGTTCTGCGCGTTGATCTGCAGGCGCTGCGCGCCGGCGTCGCCGACGAACTCGTACACGCCGGCCGGGCAGTAGCGGCTTTCCGGGCCGGCGTACTTGGCCAGGTTGACGTCCACCGGCACGCTGTCGTTCTTCAGCGTCAGGTGCGCGGGCTGGTTCTCCTCATGGTTCGTGTTGGACACGAACACCGACGACAGCCGGTCGAAGGTCAGCTTGCCGTCGGGCTTGGGATAGTCGATCTTCGGCATCTCGGACGCCGGGCGCAGGTAGGCATGATCAGGCTTGTCGCGGTGCAGCGTCCACGGCGGGCTCTTGATGCCGATCTTGGGCAGCAGCCATTGCTCGATGCCGGTCATCAGCGTGCCGACGGTGTTGCCCTTCTTGAACCAGGTCTTGAAGTTGCGCGATTGATCGAGTTCGTCGCGCAGCCAGCTGCGCTCGAAGGCGGCGGGGTAGGCGCTGAGTTCGTCGAGCTGACGGCCCGCGGCGAGTGCCTCCGCGATGGCGTCGGCGCACATCATCCCGGACTTGATCGCGGCGTGGCTGCCCTTGATGCGCGCGGCGTTCAGATAGCCGGCGTCGTCGCCCACCAGCGCGCCGCCGGGGAAGACCTGCTTGGGCAGGCTCAGCAGGCCGCCCGCAGTGATCGCGCGGGCGCCGTAGCCCAGGCGCTTGCCGCCTTCGATGTGCTTGCGGATCGCGGGGTGCGTCTTCCAGCGCTGCATCTCCTCGAAGGGCGACAGCCACGGATTCTTGTAGTCCAGTCCGACCACGAAGCCCAGCGTCACCTTGTTGCCCTCGAGGTGGTACAGGAAGCCGCCGCCGTAGGTCTCGCTGTCCATCGGCCAGCCGGCGGTGTGCACCACCAGGCCGGGCTTGGCCTGCTCGGCGGGCACTTCCCACAGTTCCTTGATGCCGATGCCGTAGGTCTGCGGATCCTTGCCCGCGTCGAGCTGGAACTTCGCGATCAGCTGCTTGCCCAGGTGACCGCGCGCGCCTTCCGCGAAGATCGTGTACTTGCCGTGCAGCTCCATGCCGAGCTGGAAGCCCTCATGCGGCTGGCCGTCCTTGCCCAGGCCGACGTTGCCGGTGGCCACGCCCTTGACGCGACCCTGCTCGTCGTAGACGACCTCGGCGGCGGCGAAGCCGGCGAAGATCTCCACGCCCAGCGCCTCGGCCTGCTGCGCCAGCCACTTGGTGACGTTGCCCAGCGAGATGACGTAGTTGCCCTCGTTGTGGAAGCAGCCCGGGATCAGGAACTGCGGCGTGTCGGTGTGGCCGGTCTCGCTCAGGAACAGCACCTGGTCGCCCGTGACGGGCTGGTTCAGCGGGGCGCCGAGTTCCTTCCAGTTCGGGAACAGCTCGGTGATGGCCTTGGGGTCCATGACCGCGCCCGACAGGATGTGGGCGCCGGCCTCCGAGCCCTTCTCCAGCACGACGACCGAGATCTCCTGGCCCTTCTCGGCCGCGATCTGCTTGAGCCGGATCGCGGTGGCCAGGCCCGCGGGACCGCCGCCGACGACCACGACGTCATATTCCATGCTGTCGCGCGGACCGTACTGGGCAACAAGTTCTTCGGAGGTCATGGTCATCCTTGCTCGTTCTAGTAAGAGGCCTGGCCGCGACCGCGCGGTCGGCGGGCGGGGGCCGGCTCGCGGTCTGGCTGGGGCGGGTTGCGGCGCATTCTAGCCGCGCGATCAAAAAAAAGAACGGTCGTGCTTTTTGCGAACTAGAGAGGGACGTCGACAGCGCGATGTCCGGTCGCGCCGACCCGAATGGGGGTGCTGCGCGCGAGGCGGGCGCCGTACCATGCCTGCCTCCATGTGAGCAGAGGACCTCATGACCATCCACATCCAACGCGACAGGACCGGCCCGATGCGGCAGACGGTGCGCATCCGCGACCACCAGTTCACCGCCGACCAGCCGGTGTCCGGCGGCGGCGAGGACGCCGGCCCGGATCCGCATGAGCTCTACGACTCGGCGCTGGGCACCTGCAAGGCGCTGACGGTGCTCTGGTATGCGCAGCGCAAGGGCCTGCCGCTGGAGGACGTGCTGGTGGAGGTCGAGCGCGACGGCTCCCAGGAGCGGCAGGGGCTGTACAAGCTCAAGGCCACGCTCACCTTCGTCGGCGACCTGACGGACGAGCAGCGCCAGCAGCTGCTCGCCGTCGCCGAGAAGTGCCCGGTCCACAAGTTGATGACGCAGGTGACGACCGAGATCCAGACCGTGATGGCGGGCTGAGGTCGGCGCGGCGCGGCCCGCGTGCTATCGTGCCCGGCACCTTGTCCGGTCACACGAGAAGTTTTGCGAGAGACCTTGCCATGAGCTACAGCATCGATCTGGAGGGCCGCGTGGCCCTCGTCACGGGCGCGTCCAGCGGCTTGGGCGCGCAGTTCGCGAGAACCTTGGCCAAGTCGGGCGCCTGCGTGGTGCTGGCGGCGCGGCGCGTGGAGCGGCTCAAGGCGCTGCGCGCCGAGATCGAGGCCGGCGGCGGCGACGCGCACGTGGTGCAGCTGGACGTCACCGACATCGACAGCATCAAGGCCGCGGTCGCCCGCGCGGAGACCGAGGTCGGCACGCTCGACATCCTGATCAACAACTCCGGCGTGAGCACGACCCAGAAGCTGGTGGACGTGACGCCGGAGGACTACGACTTCGTGATGGACACCAACGTGCGCGGCGCGTTCTTCGTCGCGCAGGAGGTCGGCAAGCGGATGCTGGCCCGCGCGCGCGGCGCCGCGCCGGGCACCTACACCGGCGGCCGCATCGTCAACATCGCGTCGATGGCGGGCCTGCGGGTGCTGTCGCAGATCGGCGTGTATGCGATGAGCAAGGCGGCGGTGGTGCACATGACGCGCGCGATGGCGCTGGAGTGGGGCAAGTTCGACATCAACGTCAACGCGATCTGCCCCGGCTACATCGACACCGAGATCAACCACCACCACTGGCAGACCGAGCAGGGCCGCAAGCTGGTGGAGCTGCTGCCCCGCAAGCGCGTGGGCACGCCGCAGGACCTGGACACGACGCTGCTGATGCTGTGCGCCAAGGAGAGTCGCTTCATCAATGGCGCGATCATCCAGGCCGACGACGGCTTCGGCGTCTGAGCCCCGGCGGGCAACCCCTGAAAGACTGAGAGAAGCGAGCCGATGGCGGTGAGAGAACTGAGCGCGCTCGAGGCGCGCGTGCTGGCGGTGCTGGTGGAGAAGGCGTCCACGGTGCCGGACAGCTATCCGATGTCGCTGAACAGCCTGACGCTGGGCGTGAACCAGAAGACCGCGCGCGATCCGGTGATGAACGCGGGCGAGTCCGATGTGGCCGCGGCCCTGGACGAGCTCAAGGCGATGAGCCTGGTGAACAGCGTGAGCGGCAGCCGCGTGGCGCGCTTCGAGCACAACATGAAGCGGGTGTACGGCATCCCCGGCCAGGCCGAGGCGCTGCTGGCGGTGCTGATGCTGCGCGGGCCGCAGACCTCGGCGGAGCTGCGGATCAACTGCGAGCGGCTGCACCGCTTCGCCGATGTCTCGTCGGTGGAGGGCTTCCTGGAGGAGTTGGCGACGCGCGAGCCGGCGCTGGCGCTGAAGCTGCCCAAGGCCCCCGGCGCGCGCGAGGCGCGCTGGGCCCACCTGCTCAGCGGCACGCCGGAGATCCCGGTGGGCGGCGGTGCGTCGTCGGGCGCGTCGTCGTCATCGTGGTCGTCAGGCAGCGCGCGCGACGAGGAACTCGCCGCGCTGCGCGCCGAGGTCGAGCAGCTCAAGGCGGCGGTGGCGCGCATCCAGACCGAGCTCGGCCTCGGCTGAGGCCGGCCTAGTCCGGCCCGCGCGCCGGATCCTTCGTCAGATCTTCACCGCGGCCTTCAGGCTGTCGCGCGCGGCCTGGTTCAGGCGGACCTGGTACGTCAGGAAGGTCAGCTGGTCGACGAGCGTGGCGCCCGCGGGGTTCGACACCCACGAGCCGGCGCCCAGCAGCGTGCCGTCCTTGATCATCGAGCCGGTGTAGACGTTGCCACCCAGTTCGAAGTAGATGCGGTACTGGACCGTCGCGCTCAGCGTGCTCGACTGCGGACGCGGCGACGAAGCGACCCAGATCGGCACGCCGCCGACGGTCCGGATCTCACCGTCGGCCAGGTGGTAGGTGCGGCCATCGCTGTTGGAGGTGAAGCCCGCGCTCAAGACGTCCGCCAGCGTGCTGCCGTCGACGCAGGAGGACACGGCCGGGCCGGCCGTGATGCCGCGGCAGTCGAAGACGTCGTAGCGGTCGCCAGCGGCCTTCTGCGTGTACTTCAGGTAGCCGGCGCCGGCGGCGAAGGTGGCGGTGCTGTCGAGCACGCCGGAGTTGGCGAACACCGCGTTGTAGAAGTGCTTGAACTCGTCCGGCGCGCTGCCCAGTGCGCCGGTCAGCGCCACGGCCTGGTATTCGCTGCGGATCGTCGAGTACGCCACCGTCGTGTTGTCGCTGGCCAGGATGTCCATGCGCACGTCGCTGCCGACATAACTCGCGCGCTGGGCGCCGCCGGTGGACGGCACCACCCGCACGGCGCCGTCCTTGAGCACCCGCGTGTCCGCCGGCGTGAGCAGCGTGAGGTTGGCGGCGAGCGAGGTCGGATCGCTCTGGCGATAGGTCTGCGGGCCGTTCGTCAGCGGCGACAGCGCGAGCTGGCCGAAATCGGAGATCAGGAAGTTCGAGCCCTTCACCTGCGGGCCGCTGAGCCGCAGCGACCACAGCAGGTTGAAGTTGCCCGGCTGCGGGCTGAGGATGGTGCTTTCGAAGGCCTGCTGGTTGGCGCTGAGCTTGAGCGTCAGCTGCGCGGCGTTGCTGGTGACGCTGCCGCCCTTGTTGGACACCACCACCGTGTAGCGGTCGCCGTGGTTGGCGTAGGTGGCCGGCGGCGTCGTGTAGCTCGTGGAGGTCGCGCCGGCGATGTCGGCGCCGTTGCGCTTCCCTGGGCTGGGAATCGCCGGCCCGCGGAGGCGGGCACCCCGCCTGCTCCTGCACGGCTGCGAGCTCCCTCGGAAGGCACTCCCCGCGGTGCGCGGCGTGTCGGCGAGCCGGCTTGGCGGATGAACGGGTGCAGGTCGACGCGAGGGAGAGGCGATGCCATACCGTGGGTTCGTGCAGGAGCAGGCCAGTCCGGCGCAGCGCTGGGCCGTGGCCCTGCTTTGCGCGCTGGTGCTGATCTCGGTGGCGGCGGTGGCGCCCTGGGCGGCGCGGCCCTGGCCGCCGCTGGCCCACATCAGCGGCATCTATGGCGCCGCCACCGCGATGATCGACCTGGCCACCTTCTGGCTGCTGATCTCGACGCCGCGGCCGCACCGCTCCCATGTCATCGTGGCCTCGGCCTACCTGTTCGCGAGCTTGATGGCGGTCCTTCATGTGCTGACCTTCCCCGGCGCGCTTTTTGCGGATCGCGCGGTGTTCGGCTCCCCCCATGCGGTCAGTTGGCTGTTCGTCGGCTGGCGCGCGGGCTTCGGCCTGTTCGTGGTCTGGGCGATCCTGGCGGAGACGGACGCCGTCGGCCCCATCGGGCGCCGGCCGAGTGCCTGGCCGCTGCTGGTCGCCTTGCTGGCCGCCGGCGCGTTGGCGGTCAGTTCGCAGCTCACCGACTTCGGCGCCTTGCGGTCGGACGGCCAGCGCCTGCTCCTCAGTCCGGTGAGCCGCGTCGGCGCCTACCTCAGCGTCGGCGCGGCCGCGGTCGCGGTGCTGCTGATCTGGCGCCGCGGGCTGTTCGGCCGGGCCATCTACGCGTGGCTGGCCTTCGTGCTGGTCGCGGAAGGCGCCGGCGTCTGGCTGAGCACCCACAGCGGGCAGCGCTACACGATCGCCTGGTACATGGCCCGCGCCGAAGGCCTGCTGGCGAACTCGGTGATGCTGGGCGTGGTCGCGGTGCATTTCCGCGCGGTACAGAAGCGCCTGACCGACGCCTACCTGACGCTGCAGCATCGCACCGAGCAGCTGCAGGCGCAGGTCCAGAAGCGCGAGACGGCGGAGGCCCAGCTCGCCCGCGCGCAGAAGCTGGACGCGGTGGGGCGCCTGGGCGCCAGCCTGGCGCATGACCTCAACAACATCCTGCAGGTGCTCACCGGCCGCCTGGCCATCATCCGGCGACGCGCCGGCGAATCGGTCGAGGGTGACGTCCAGGTGATGCGCCGCAGCGTCAAGAAGGCCGAGGCGCTGACCCGGCAGCTGACGCTGCTGTCGGGCCGGCGACGCAACCAGCCGCGCCCGCTGGAGGTCGCCCCGGTGCTGGCCGAGATGGAGGATGCGCTGCGCTCGCTGGTCGGCGCGCACTGCCAGCTCCATCTCAGCGCGGAGGAGGGCCTGCCGCGGGTCGCGCTGGATCCGCTCGAGCTCGAGATCGCGGTGACCAACCTGGCGACGAATGCCTGCGATGCCATGAACCTGGGCGGCCGGCTGCGCATCCACGCCCGGCATGCGTCCACGCCGGACCATCTGCAGGCGATCGCGATCGAGGTCACCGACGAAGGCGAGGGCATCAAGCCGGAGATCCTCGGCAAGGTCTTCGAGCCCTTCTTCACGACCAAGGTCCGCGGCCACGGCACGGGCCTGGGGCTGGCGCAGGTGCATGCGTTCGTGACCGGCAGCGGCGGGACGGTGCAGGTGGACAGCGAAGTCGGGCGACCATGGTCTTCCCGGCGACGACGGCCACGGCGAGCGGTCGGCTGGACACCGCCGCCGTGGAGCGGCCGCCGCTGGAGGGCAAGGTCGTGCTGATCGTGGAGGACAACGCCGACGTGCGGGACGCCTCCAGCCAGCTGCTCTCGGCCGAAGGGCTGGCGGTGCGGGTGGTGGAGGACGCGCCTCAGGCGCTGGCGCTGCTGGACGGCGGTTTCGCCGCGGACTGCCTCGTCTCCGACATCGTGATGCCGGGCGCCATGGACGGCGTCGAACTGGTGCGGATCGTGAAGGTCCGCTTTCCCGCGATCCGCACCGTGCTGGTGACGGGCTACAGCGACATCGCCGAGCGGGCGCGCGAGGAAGGCTTCACCGTGCTGCGCAAGCCGTATGACCTCGCTTCGCTGATGGAGGCCTTGTCGTAGGCCGCTGCCGGCGGGGTGCGGTGAGGTGGGGTGACGCCCATTGACGCCCACGGAGACCCGGGGAGGTCCATGAAGGCCCGGGCACCGGCCTTGCTCCGTGGGTCGATGTGCGCGAGCGCGCGCCGACCCATCGACGCCACGCATCGACCCCATGCAGGACCGCCCCTCCACGCCAATGCCCTGGCGGCTCCCGTCCGCCGAATTCGGTCCCGCCCGGCTGGAGTGGCCCGGCGGGAGCGTCGACATCGCGCGGCTCCGGCTCCGCGATGCTGCCCTGGCGTGGCCCGGCGACGGCAGCCTGCCCAGCGGCACCGCCGCGGAGCTCGAGCTGTCGACGCTGAGCCTCCAGGCCCACCTGCCGCTTCCCGAGGCGCCGGCCGAGGTGCAGCAGGCGGTGGCGTCGGCCGGGCGCGCCGAGCGCTGGCGGCTGGAACCCCTCGAGCACCTGGACGGCGCGGTGCATGCGGTGATCACCGATGCCGCCTTGCTGTTCGACGCCCGCGTCACGGTGCCGGTCTCCGCCGGCGAGGTCGACTTCAACCAGGCCAGCGTCGAGCACATCGGTCCGGACTCCCGCATGGGCATCAGCCGGATGGGCCTGTACGTCGATGCGCCCGGCGGGCGGACGTATCTGCTGCAATTCGCGACGCCGCCCCAGGCCGGCGTCCGCTACGAGCAGCGCAGTGCGCTGCTGGGCCACTGGACCACCGACCGCGGGCAGCTCTCGCTGCGGCCCTTCCTGGAGGCGATGCTGGCGCAGATGGCGCGCAGCGGTCCGCGCGCCGCCGGTGGCTTCACCGCCCAGGCGCGCACCCTGTTCGCCCGCACCGCGATGCGCGGCGAGCTGCGTCCGGGCGACGGCGTGATCGACCTGGGGCCGTTGCAGCTCCGCCTGGTCGGCCGGGCCGAAGGCCGCAACACCGCGCTGCTGGACAGCGCCGCCGTGGGCCTCGGCCTGAGCCTGTCGCTCGACGATGTCGCTCTGGCGGACCTGCGGCTCCGGATCGGGGAGCGCGAACTGCGCGCCGGCCGCGGCAGTGCACGGCTGCGGCTGCGCGTCCAGGTGCGCGACGACGGCCTGGCCATCGAGCTCTCGCTCGGCGCGCTGATCCTGCGCGACGTGCAGCTTGGTGCTCCGACGGACGCGACGCCGCCCACCGCCGACGCCGCCGGGAGCGCGTAGCATCGCGGGTTCCATGAAACGCACCCTCTTCGGCCTCGTGCTCTCGGCGCTGGTCACGCTCTTCTTCCTCTGGCTGATCACGCGCGGCTTCGGCCAGTTGATGGGCCTGCTGCGGGAGCTCCGGCAGCCCGGCCAGGGCGGCGGCGCCATGCCGCTGCTCGTCATCGGCCTGGCGGTGTTCGTGCCGCTGCTGATCTACCGCCTGCGCAAGGCGCGCCGGTCACGCGCGGCCCGGCGCGACGCCGCCCGCTGACGCGCGGCGTCCCGCGCGAATCGCGGCGGCCGCCACCTGACGCGTCCGTGAAACATCCCCGCGTCCCCCCAGGTTGAAGGTCCAGCCTGCTTCCCATCCGGCGAGCGATATGGAAGATGGGCGGCATGGATGCCTTCCGCCTGATCTCGATCCGGCTGCGCGCGCTGGTCGCCCTGGCGGCGCTGCTCGGCGCCGGTGCCGTCCCGGCCCAGACCGCCATCGTCATCGGCGGCGCGCTGCGCATGGACAACGACGCCGTCTGGCAGCGCATCGTCGACGAGGCCGGCGGCCCCGGCCAGGCGCGCTTCGCCGTGCTCGCCACCGCCGCGGCCAATCCGGAACTCTCGGCCCGCCTGATCATCGACGCGCTCAAGCGCCACGGCGCGCAGGCCGAGCACATCCCCGTCGCGCCGCGGCTCGAGGGCGTCGACCTGCAGCGCAACCTCCACGACCCTGTCTTGATCGGCAAGATCCGCGCCTCCAATGCCGTGTTCTTCTCCGGCGGTGCGCAGGGCTTCATCGTCGACACGCTGCAGCCCGGCGGCCGCCGCACCGAGATGCTCGACGCGATCTGGGAGGTCTACCGCCGTGGCGGCGTCGTGGCCGGCACCAGCGCCGGCGCGGCGATCATGAGCCGCGTGATGTTCCGCGACGCGCTCAACGTCATGGAGGTGATGCGCGGCACGCTGCGCGAGGGCCAGGAGATCGACCGCGGCCTGGGCTTCGTCGGCGACGAGCTTTTCGTCGACCAGCACTTCCTCAAGCGCGGTCGCATCGGCCGCATGCTGCCGCTGATGATGGCCAAGGGCTACCGCTTCGGCCTGGGCGTGGAGGAGAACAGCGCCGCCGTCGTGCGCGGCGACCGCATCGATGTCATCGGGGGACGCGGCGCGCTGCTGGTGGACCTGCGCGATGCGCGCAGCGATCCGACGCTGGGCATGTTCAACCTCCGGGGCGCGCGGCTCAGCTACCTCGACAACGGCGACCGCCACGACCTGCGCAGCGGCATCACCAGCCCGGCGGCCCGCAAGACCGTCGCCGGCGCACCGGTGCCGATCCGCGCTTCGGTGCTGGGGCAGCCGATGCCGTCGCGCGGTCCGGTCGATACCTTCCAGCCGGACATCCTCGGCGACAACCGCATCGTGCAGGCGATGAGCGAGCTGCTGCAGTCGCCGGCCAACGAGGTGCGCGCGATGGCCGCGCGCATCCGACCCGGCGCCACCGAGCCGCGCGACCGCACCGGCTTCGTCTTCCGGCTCTATCGCGGCGCGGACACGCAGGGCTGGATCGATGCCGACGGCAACGCGCACGACGTCACGCTGCTCGACGTCCGCCTGGACATCCGCCCGGTGCGCCTGCCCGATCCCAACGCGGCGGCGCCGGCCTCGACGCTGCCCGGCGCGACGCTGGTCGCGCCCGCGGGCCTGCGCTAGCACGGCGGCGACCGCGATCGAGGCGGCCGCTCAGGCGCCCAGCGCCTGCGCGATGAAGTGCTTGGGCACCTTGGGCTTGGGCACGCGCACGCTGAACCAGCGCCGCACGTCCTGCTCCAGCCCGAGGCCGTGCATGAAGTTGTAGAGCGCCTTCTTCAGCGCGTCGCCCATCGCGTCGTGGTCGGTGCCGGTGGGATCGACGAAGCCGACGTCGTTCTTCGCGAACGGGGAGGGCGGCAGCGGCAGCAGCCGCACGCCGAATGCGGCCGGGTCCTGGCCCACCGGCGAATGCACGGTGCAGGCGAAGCGGTGGAAGAAGCCGCTCTGGATGCAGCCGTTCTCGAAGAGCTGGCGCACGTACTCGAGCGCGTCGACGGTGTCCTGCATCGTCTGCGTCGGGAAGCCGTACATCAGGTAGGCGTGCACGAGGATGCCGGACTCGGTGAAGGCGCGCGTCACCCGCGCCACCTGCTCGACCGACACGCCCTTCTGCATCAGCTGCAGCAGCCGGTCCGAGGCCACCTCCAGCCCGCCGCTGATCGCGATGCAGCCGCTGTCGGCCAGCAATTGGCAGAGCTCGGGCGTGAAGGTCTTCTCGAAGCGCACGTTGCCCCACCAGCTGATGGACACCTGGCGCGCGATGAGCTCCTGCGCCAGCGCCTTGAGCACCTTGGGCGGCGCGGCCTCGTCGACGAAGTGGAAGCCGGTCTGGCCGGTCTCCGCCACGATCGCCTCGATGCGGTCCACCAGCGTCTTGGCCGAGGCCGCCTCGTAGCGGGAGATGTAGTCCAGCGTGATGTCGCAGAAGCTGCACTTCTTCCAGTAGCAGCCATGCGCGATGGTCAGCTTGTTCCACCGGCCGTCGCTCCACAGCCGGTTCATCGGGTTGAGCATGTCCAGCAGCGACAGGTAGTCGTGCAGCGGCAGGCCGTCCCAGGTCGGGGTGCCCACGTCCTCGAAGGGCACGTCGGGCTCGACGAAGTTGATGTAGCGGACCTGGCCCGCCCGCTCGCCGCCGTCCTCGCGGACGAAGCAGCGCACCAGGCGCTGCTGGCCGCGCCGGCCGGCGATGTGCTCGAGCAGCGCCAGCAGCGGGCGCTCGCCGGCGTCCAGCGTCACGAAGTCGACGTAGTCGAAGAGCCGCGGCTCGGCGAGCTCGCGCAGCTCGGTGTTGACGAAGCCGCCGCCGAGCAGGATCTTGATGCCCGGCCGCTCGCGCCGGATCGTCTGGCCGATGCGCAGCGCCGCGTAGACCGCGCCGGGGAAGGGCACCGAGAGCAGCACCACGTCGGGCCGCTCGGCATCGATGGCGGCCAGCGTCAGCTCGCGCAGCAGCTCGTCGACGAGGTTGGGCGGCGCGTCCAGCGCCTCGCGCAGCGGGTCGAAGGTCGGCTGGCTGGTCGCCAGCTGCTCGGCGTAGCGGACGAACTCGAAGCGCGGATCGACCGATTCGCGCAGCACGTCGGCCAGGTCGTTCAGGTAGAGCGTGGCCAGGTGCCGCGCGCGGTCCTGCAGGCCCAGCGCGCCGAAGGCCCAGGCGAGCGGATCCTCGCCCTCCTCGGACACGTAGACGTCCAGGGTCTGGAAGCGGCTGCCCTCGGGCAGGAAGGTGCGCGTGTTGATGCGGTGCGCCAGCGTCGGATCGCGGCCCTGCAGGAAGGCGATCACCGGCGTGATCGTGGCCAGGTAGCGGTCGAAGTCCTCGTCGAAGTGGCGCGAGGCGATGCCGCGGTCGGGCAGTGGGATCGCCTGCACCGCGGCGCGCACGCGCCGCAGGCCGTCGCGGGAGAAGAGCTTGAGCACCAGCGCCAGCGCCAGGTCGCGCTGCGCCGCGGGAATGCCGCGCGAACGCAGGAAGCCCGTCAGGTACGCGGTGGACGGGTAGGGCGTGTTGAGCTGCGTCATCGGCGGGATGAGCGACAGCACGCGGAGGGCGGGCGCGGCGGCGGACATGGACAGCACTGTAGAAGCAAAAAAACAAACCCGGCATGGGCCGGGTTTGTTCGGGATCGCCGGAGGGCTCCGGCGATCGGCGCATGCCAGAAGTGGATTACTTCTTGGCGGCCTTCTTGGCGGGCTTGGCGGCCGGCTTGGCGGCAGCCTTGCGAGCGGCGGCCTTCGGGTCCACGGCGGCCTTGAAGCCGGCGCCCGGGGTGAACTTCGGCAGCTTGGCGGCGGCGATCTTGATCTTGTCGCCGGTGCTGGGGTTCACGCCGGTGCGCGCGGCGCGGGCGTGCTGCTTGAAGGAGCCGAAGCCGGGGATGGAGACGGCGCCGCCCTTCTTCACCGTGGTGACCACGGCGTCCAGCAGCGTTTCCAGGATGCGGCCGGCTTCGGCCTTGGTCAGTTCGTGCTTGGAAGCCAGGTGTTCGATCAGTTCGGTCTTGTTCATTCGTTGACTCTGCAAGTTAAGGCCCGGCACGAGCCGGACGGCGCGTATTGTGCGCGAGAAATCCGGCCCGCATCCCCGGGTTGCCCCGCAAATCACCGATGAAATCGCACATCCGGGGTCACGTCTTGCGCGATGGTCCTGTCCATCGGCATTCCCGGCGCCAGGGCTGGCCCGGGAATTTGTCACAGCACGCTTCAGGACACGAGCAGCCGGTGCACCAGGTCGGGCGTGCTGGCCGCGCCGTACTTCTTCATCAGCCGCGCGCGGTAGACGTCGACGGTGCGCGGGCTCACGCCCAGCCGCTTGCCGATCAGCTTGCTGGTCAGGCCCTCGATCAGCAGCGCGGCGATCTCGCGCTCGCGCGCGGTCAGGTCGGCCTTGAGCTGGCGCGTGGCCGACAGGTCCTCGAAGCTCCAGATGCCGCTGGCATGCGGCCGCGCCGGGTCGAGCGCGCGGCCCGACACATGGCACCAGAACAGCTCGCCCGCGCGCGGGCCGCCGACGCGCTTCATCACGCGCTCGTCGGCGTAGTAGCCGGAGGCATCGAGGCTGGCGACGATGCGCTCGCCGGTGCGCTCGAACTCGACCGGGCTCGGATACAGCAGCGCGAAGCTGTGCTCGATCAACTGCTCGCGCTGCGCGCCGAAGATCTCCAGCACCAGGCGGTTGCAGTCCTTGATCAGGCGGTTCTCGGACAGGACCAGCCCGATCGGGGCCTGGTCGAAGGCGGTGCGGTAGTCGAGGCTCATGGGGGCGGTCGGTCCGCGCGTCACAGCAGCGCGTAGGTCGTGGTGGACTGCACCGCGAGCCGGCCCTGCTCGTCGAGCAGGTCGATCTGCCCGAACGCCAGGTTCCTGCCGCGGCGCAGCAGGCGGGCCTCGATGGTGCAGCGCGCGCCGGAGACCGGGCGGATGAAGGTCGATTGCAGCTGCACCGTGGTCATCGGGCGGAACTCGCCGAGCTCGCGCATCATCAGCAGCACCATGGCCGTGTCGGCCGCGGCCATCGAGGCCTGGCCGCACATCACGCCGCCCACATGCACCAGATCGGGCGCCACCGGCATCGTCAGGCGCAGCAGGCCGTCCTCCGCATGGACCGGCTCCAGGCCGAGCGCGACGATCCAGGGGGCGAAGATCTTGGGGATCTGCGCACGCAGTTCGTCCAGGGGCAGGGTCATCGGGCTTCCTTCGAGGGGCGGTGGCGGGGATGATGCTTAATCAATTCTACGTAGCGATACCTAATGTCTTACGTAGCAGAATCGTCGGCTGGTTCTGAACCCCGTGGATCGCACGGCAAGCAGGAGACATCGGATGAACAAGCTTTTCCCCAGTGCCGATGCGGCATTGGACGGCATCGTCAAGGACGGCCAGTTGCTGGCGGTCGGCGGCTTCGGCCTGTGCGGCATTCCCGAGGCGCTGATCGCCGCGCTGCGCGACAGCGGCGTCAAGGGCTTGACCGTCATCAGCAACAACGCGGGCGTGGACGGCTTCGGCCTGGGCCAGCTGCTGCAGACGCGGCAGATCAGCAAGATGATCTCCAGCTACGTCGGCGAGAACAAGGAGTTCGAGCGCCAGTACCTGGCCAAGGAGCTCGAGCTCGAATTCACGCCGCAAGGCACGCTGGCCGAGAAGCTGCGCGCCGGCGGCGCCGGCATCCCGGCCTTCTTCACCCGCACCGGCGTGGGCACGATGGTGGCCGAAGGCAAGGAGATCCGCGAATTCGACGGCCATCAGTACGTGATGGAGCGGGCGCTCAATCCGGATGTGGCGCTGGTCAAGGCGCACATCGCCGACAAGAGCGGCAACCTGGTGTTCCGCCGCACCGCGCGCAACTTCAACCCGGCCTGCGCGATGGCGGGCAAGGTCACGGTGGTGGAGGTGGAGCAGATTGTCGAGGTCGGCGAGCTCGATCCCGACAGCATCCACCTGCCCGGGATCTATGTGCACCGCATCGTGCACAACCCGAATCCCGAGAAGCGCATCGAGAAGCGCACCACCCGACCCGCCGCCTGAGGAGAAAGACATGCCCTGGACCCAAGACCAGATGGCGGCACGCGCCGCGCAGGAGCTGGAAGACGGCTTCTATGTGAATCTCGGCATCGGCATTCCGACGCTGGTCGCGAATTTCGTGCCGGCCGACAAGGAGGTGTGGCTGCAGAGCGAGAACGGCATGCTCGGCATCGGCCCGTTCCCGACCGATGACGAGGTCGACGCCGACCTGATCAACGCCGGCAAGCAGACGGTGACGACGATTCCCGGCTCGTCGATCTTCGGCAGCCACGACAGCTTCGCGATGATCCGCGGCGGCAAGATCAACCTGAGCATCCTGGGCGCGATGCAGGTCAGCGAGCACGGCGACCTGGCCAACTGGATGATCCCCGGCAAGATGGTCAAGGGGATGGGCGGCGCGATGGACCTGGTGGCGGGCGTGCCGCGCGTGATCGTGCTGATGGAGCACGTGGCCCGCAAGAAGGATGGCACCGAGGACCTGAAGATCATCCCGAAGTGCACCCTGCCGCTGACCGGCGTGGGCGTGGTGAACCGCATCATCACGGACCTGGCGGTCATGGACGTCACGCCCCAGGGCCTGAAGCTGGTGGAGCTGGCACCCGAGGTCACGCGGGACTTCGTGCAGAGCAAGACCGGCGTGACGCTGTTGTAAGTCGCCGTCCGCGCGCGGCGGCTCGCGCGCTCCCTTCGCTCTTTCTCCTGAGCTCCTTCCCTTGAGCTCCCTCTTGAGCCCCCTCTCTTGAGCTCCCTCTCTTGAGCTCCCTCTCTTGAACTCCCTCTCCCGCTTGCGGGAGAGGGCAGGGGTGAGGGTGAGCAGCCTCCCGCAGGGCTTGACTCCTGCAACGACCGCCAGCCCTCACCCCCGCCCTCTCCCGCAAGCGGGAGAGGGAGTGAAGCGGGCGGTGCTCATCAGCCCCGCGGCTGCTGTTCTCGCGGCGGCTGATCCAAGGTTTGCTGATCCAGCGCTTCCAGTTCGCTCACCGCCAGCTCGGCCAGCACGCGTTCGCCATTGGTGGCGGTGCTCGCGGTGGCCTGCGCGATGAAGGCCGGCCCGGCGGTGTAGCCGGTGGTGTTGATCTCGTAGGTGTAGTAGCCGGAGACCTTCCAGCTGGCCGGCTCATTGAGCAGCCGCGCGATCTCCGCTTCCAGCCGCGCGGCCTGCGCGTCGACGGGCGCGTCGCCGCCCGCATGTCCCCCCGCATCGGTACCATCCTCCAGGGCCAGGCCTTGCCCGCCGCGCGACACCGCCGCGCATCGCTGGATCATTTCGATCTCATCGCGATGGAGGTTGATCGTCTCCACCACCTCGGGCCGCAGCTTGAGGCTTTCCCCGAACGACTGATTGCCGCGCACCGCGGCCTGGTTCACTTCCGCGACGAAGTCCTGCAGCCGCTGCCTGCTCTGCGGCGTCTTCGCGATCTCGTTGGCGCGCGCGCCGAGGTACTCGTTGAAGGAGGCGGGATCCACGAACTCGACCAGCCGCCGGATGTAGCCCGGATGCAGGTCGCCGTGTTCATCGACCATGCGCAGCGTCACGCTCGCGCCCTTCGGGACGAGCGCGGCCGAGACGCCGACCAGCGGCACGCTGGGCAGACTGACCGATTCCGGCTGACCCGGATGCCGGGCGAAGTGGCCCGGGCTGGCCGAGGCCGACACCAGCGCCGCATTGACATTGAGCGCCGACGACTGCGCCCGCGAGCGCTCCACGCCGCGGAGCCATCCGTTGGCGTCGATGCGTTCGTTCTTGCCGGCCAGCAGGTGATCGCGGCTGGCGCTCAGCGACGGGCCGAAGTTCCATCCCGCCAGGGACAGGCGCGCCATCGCGTTCGCGACCTTGGACACCGTGTGGCTGCTGCGCCGCTGGTCGCGCCAGTTCACCGAGATGTCCCGCTCGCGGAAGAAGCGCTCGCTGAAGTCCTGCCAGAGCTGCTCCGGCGCGGCGCCGCGCGCACCCTCGGCGCGCTCGCTCTGCGCGAAGAGGAAGCCCAGCACCTCGTTGGCCTTGCCGCGCCACGAGTCGGTCGGCTTGTTGGCCTCGTCGCGCTCGACGCGGGTGCGGATGATCACGCCGCTCGGCCCGCTCGTGTCGTGCGAGTACCCGTAGCCGACACCGCCGCCCAGCGAGGCGTGGAAGGTCGATTCGCCAGCGCCCAGCGCGATGCCGCCGAACACGCCCAGGCTCAGGCCCTTCGAGGAACGCCGGTCGATGCCCATGAAGACCTCGCCGCCGTAGGACGAGGAGCCGATCTCGAGGAACGCGTGCCGGCCGCGCAGCGCCTTGAAGCCCGGTCCCACCGAGAGGCCGATCATGGCCTTGAAGTCCTGCATGTTCAGCGACTGGTTGGCGTTCAGGCCGTAGGTCGCGCCATCGAAGTAGCGGACGTTGTTGCCCAGCGGCGTGGTGTCGATGACTTCGGCCAGCGCCGCCTGGATGTCGCCGCGAGCGGGCCCCGCCGGGCGGATGGGACGGCCGGCGTCGAGGTCCCGCACCCGGGCCAGGAGCGCTTCGGCGCTGGCGCCGGGCGCGTCGCCGGTTCCGGGAGCCCCGACCGGCGGCGCCTCCTGGAGCCAGCGGGCGAGCGTCTTCAGGTCCAGCTGCTTCAGCTCGGCCAGGGCCGGATGGTGCTTCACGCTGGCGGGATCGAGGCCCAGCCCCGGGGCGAGCACGGCCGCGGCGGTCGCGATCGTGGCGCGGTCCTGGCTCGAGGGCTTCCATTCGACCGCGGCTCCCGCTTGCCCGGCGACATGGCGCCAGCGCGCCAGGCACTGCTGGCGCAGCAGCAGTTCCCCGCGCCGCGCGCTCGGCAGCACGCGCCAGCTCGACAAGGCGCCGAGACGGGCCGAAGCGGCACCGAGCGCCTCGCCGAGCGTCTGTTGAAGCCGCTGGGCTTCGGTGGACGCCAGTCCCAGGTTGGTCCCGCCCGCGGCGAAGGCGGTGGCGTTCAGCGGCGACTTCTTCATGCCCACCAGGCGGCGGGGATCGAAGGCCGCGCGCGGCTGCGTCGCCCGGCGCTCGGCGCGGCGGATCCAGGTGGTGAACTTGGCCATGCGCGCTTGCGTGCGGGCCAGCGGCGTGCCGGGACCGCGGTCGCGGTAGCCGCTGCGCCAGGCGACGTAGGCCGACACCTGGGCGGGGTCGTTGATCTGGGCCGCCGTGGCCATCGGATCGGCGTATAGCTTGGCCGCGCACAGCAATGCGTCGGTGGCGTGGGTCCGCCGCGTCGGGTCCTCGGCGGCAGCGGTGCCGGCCGACTCGATGTGCGCGGCGGCCTGCAGGAAGGTCCGCAGGCTCTCGCGCTTCATTTCGCCGGCTTCGCCGGGGGCGCGCAGGCTCGCGTCCGCGCTCAGGCGGATCAGTCCCTCGAGTCCGCTGCGGGTGGCGCCCAGCAGCAGCGCCGCGCGCCAGGCGTGGTGATGGACGCCGCCGGGTGCGCCTTCCGCGCCTACCGCGCCAGCCTGGCCTTCCACGCCATCCACGCCAGCCGCGCCTGCGGTGGCCGCCTCGGCCCCTTGGACGTGCGCTGGACCGAGCCCGCGAACGAGCGACGGCACTATCGGCATCCGGCGCAGGTGCTCGAGCGCCGCGAGGGCCGCGTCCGCATCACCGCGCGTGGCGGTGGACAGGGCGCGTGCGACCTGGAGCGATGGACCGAATGGCCCGGCGGCGGTGAGCTTCGCGGGCGTCTGGGCGCCGGGCAGCAGCGCGTCGATCAGTCGTTGGAGCGCTGGCGAATCCGCCGTTTCCCCGGAGCCACGCGTGAACAGCGCGGCCGTGGCCGACGCGAAGTCCGCGGCGCTGGCGACCACCGGCACGGCCGCCTGCGTCGCGTCCGGCGTTGACCCAGCGCCCGTTGCTCCGGCAGCGCCCGTGCTGGCCTGGGCCGCGGGATGCAGCCGGTCCACGAGCGCGGCCGAGCGCTCCTGGATCCATTGCGAGGTCGCCGGGCGGAACTCGGTGCCGGTGGAGAGCTCGACCGCGGGGCCGGGTGTCGCCGGCATCCGCAGCGGCGCGATCGAGGTGCGGAGATAGAAGGGCCCCGCGGCGACGCTCGACGGACCGGGTCGGAGCTTGCGCTTGAGCTGGTCCAGGAGGCCGCCTTCCGAGGGATGCGTGGGGGAGGGGGAGGACGTCGTGACCGGCGCGGCGGGCGAGGGCGCGTGGTCGGCGCCGACGGTCGGCGCGAGCGGTCCCCCGGCAGTACGGGAAATTGTCATGGCGTCGCCAGCCTGAGCGCGACCCCGCCCAGCCCCGCGCGCGAACGCGAAGCGGGAGCAGCGCCGGCGAAGCGTCCGCCATTCCTCACCAACTTGTTTCCGCGCTGTATCCGAGACCGACAAACTCCGCGCGTGCAGAAATCACGCGGCAACAACCTGTTGCCGCGCCTTTCACCTGTTGTACGAATGACGGTGTATTGAGCGCGCCGCCTCGCCACCATCCCGCATCCGCTGCTTCGGGCTGATGCCGAGATGACTGCCGCCGCTCATACCCTCTTCGCTCCGACCGACGACGACCGCGTCGTCGATGAGACGTCGACCTCCGGGACCTCGGCCGCGCTCGCGGCGGCGGCCGCGGCGGCCCTGCTGGCCGCCTGCGGCGGCGGTGGCGGCGAGACCGCCGACGGCGCCGGCGGCCCCGACAGCGACCCGCAGAACAGCGTGCCGCCCACCGATGCGCAGGCCGCGCGTTTCCTCGCCCAGGCCGGCTTCGCCGCCAGCGCCACCGACATCGCGGCGGTCAAGTCCTCCGGCTACGCCCGCTGGCTGGACCAGCAGTTCGCCGCGCCCCGCACGCAGGGACATTACGACTGGCTGGTCGCCAAGGGCTACAACACCGAGTCCTTCCGCAACAGCCTCTCCGGCGTCGACGCCACGCTGTGGCGCAAGCTGATCGGCTCGCCCGACCAACTGCGCCAGCGGGTGGTGCTAGCGCTGTCGGAAATCTTCGTCGTGTCGATGACCGGCCTGCCGGTGAGCTGGGCCAACATGGCCACCGCCGGCTACGTCGACATGCTGGAGCAGCGCTGCTTCGGCAGCTTCCGCGCGCTGATCGAGGGCGTGACCCTGTCCCCCGCGATGGGTGTGTTCCTGGCGATGCGCGGCAACCGCAAGGAAGATCCCCGCACCGGCCGCCAGCCCGACGAGAACTACGCCCGCGAGGTGATGCAGCTGTTCACCATCGGCCTGAACCAGCTCAATCCCGACGGCACGCCCAAGACCAGCAACGGCAAGACCATCGACACCTACACGCTGCAGCAGATCACTGATCTGGCGCGGGTGTTCACGGGCTGGGACTTCGACACCACCGATGCCGGCGGCGCCGATCCGAGCTACATGACCCGGCCGATGAAGCACACGGCCAGCCGCTTCTCCACCGGCGCCAAGAAGGTGCTGGACGTCACCATCCCGGAGACCGCCGACGGACCCGCCGCGATGAAGCAGGCGCTGGACACGCTGGTCGCGCATCCCAACGTCGGGCCGTTCATCGGCCGGCAGCTGATCCAGCGCCTGGTGGCGTCCAACCCCAGCCCCGCCTACGTGCAGCGCATCGCCGCGGTCTTCGACAACAACGGCAAGGGCGAGCGCGGCGACCTGCGCGCGGTGATCCGCGCGATCCTGCTCGACAGCGAGGCCCGCCAGCCCTCGACCGCGCCCGGCGGCGGCAAGCTGCGCGAGCCCATCCTGCGCCTGGTCCAGTGGGCGCGCAGCGTCAACCTGGCCTCGCCCGGCGACCTCTGGGCCATCGGCGACACCAGCAACCCGGCCACGCGCCTGGGGCAGAGCCCGCTGCGCAGCGGCTCGGTCTTCAACTTCTTCCGGCCGGGCTACGTGCCGCCGAATTCCCAGCTGGGCACCAACAACGTCACCGCGCCGGAGTTCCAGCTCTGCAACGAGAGCACCGTGGCGGGCTACCTGAACTTCATGCAAAGCCTGATCGGCAACGGCATCGGCGACATGAAGCCCGACTACACGGCGGACCTCGCGCTGGCCGCCGACCCGGCGGCGATGGTGCAGCGCCAGGCCCTGGTGATGGCGGGCGGCGACCTGTCGGCCACGACCATCACCACCATCGCCACCGCCGTCGCCACGATCAAGGCCGACACCGACGCCGGCAAGCTCAACCGCGTCAAGGCCTCCTGGCTGATGGTGCTGGCGGCGCCCGAATACCAAGTGCAGAAGTGAGCGGAGCGACAGCCATGCCCCACATCTCGAAACTGGCGTCGCTGCGTCGCCGCGAATTCCTCCAGCGCGCCTCGGCGCTGTCCGTCGCCGGCACCGCCGCGCCCTGGGCGCTGCAGCTGGCTGCGATCAACGAGGCGGCCGCCGCCGTCGCGCCTGGCGACTACAAGGCCATCGTCTGCCTGTTCATGTATGGCGGCAACGACCACGGCAACACCCTGGTGCCCTACGACGCCGCGAGCCATCAGGCCTACGCCACCATCCGCCAGGCGCTGACGACGCCGCGCGACCAGCTCGCCGCCACCGCGCTGACGCCGGCCACGGCGCTGCCGGACGGCCGGCAGATGGCGCTGGCGCCGACGATGACCCGGCTCAAGCCGGTGTTCGACGCCGGGCGCCTGGCGGTGATGCTCAACATCGGTCCGCTGATGCAGCCGACCACGCTGGCCCAGTACAAGGCCGGCAACGTGCCGCTGCCGCCCAAGCTGTTCTCTCACAACGACCAGTCCAGCCTCTGGCAATCGTCCCGGCCCGAGGGCGCGACCTCCGGCTGGGGCGGCCGGGTGGCCGACCAGTTCCTGGGCAGCAACGGCAACGCGACCTTCACCTGCATCAACGTCTCCGGCAACGCGGTGTTCATGTCGGGCGGGCAGGCGGTGCAGTACCAGATGAGCAGCGGCGGCGCCGTCGCCATCAATGGCGCGACGCGGTCGCTGTTCGGCTCCGCGGCCTGCTCGGAAGCGCTGCGCGCCCTGGTCACCGCCGAACGCCAGCACTGGATGGAGCAGGAGCTCAACCGCGTCACCGCGCGCTCGATCAGCGCGCAGGGCACGATCTCGACGGCGCTGGCCAATTCGACGCTGCAGACGCCCTTCGACACCGGCGGCCTGGCGGCCCAGCTGCAGACGGTGGCCCGGCTGATCGGTGCCCGCTCGGCGCTGGGCGCGCAGCGGCAGGTCTACTTCGTGTCGATCGGCGGCTTCGACCTGCACGACAACCTGATGGCCCAGCATCCCGGCCTGCTGGGCAGCGTCGCCAACGCGATGGCCAGCTTCGACGCGGCGCTGGGCGAGCTGGGCGTCGCGCAGAACGTCACGACCTTCACCGCCTCGGACTTCGGCCGCACGCTGAGCTCCAACGGCGACGGCTCCGATCACGGCTGGGGCAGCCACCACCTCGTGATGGGCGGCGCGGTCAAGGGCGGCCGCTTCTACGGCCAACTGCCCTCGGTGAGCGTGAACGGGCCGGACGACGTCGGCCAGGGACGCCTGCTGCCGACGACCTCGGTGGACCAACTGGCCGCGACGCTGGCGATGTGGATGGGCGTGCCCGCGACCGACCTGCCGGGCATCCTTCCGGGGATCGTGAACTTCAGCCAGAAAGACCTCGGTCTCTTCGCGGCCTGATGTTGGCGTCGATCGCCGGAACTGGCGGGTTTGTCGCGGCCAATTACAGCGCCGGGCCGCGACCCGCGAAGACCTGAAGGCCTCGCGCGGGGACCGCGTCGGCGCCGCCAGGAGGCGGGCCGTGAGAAGCCGCACGAAGCGGCCCCCTGATCGACCCCGCGATCGCCCACCGATCGCCGGCAGGGCCGATGGTGACGGGGATCGCGACCGGCCGTCGAGGTCGAAAACCACGGTAACCCGAGACGTTGCCGAGCCTTTCCGCTGTTGCGGTTTGGCGGCTGATTTGAGAGGGCGGACTCTCTAGAGTGCCGGGCGTCAGCAGTACCGACGCCCCACCGCCATGTTCCGATTCCCCTGGTCTTCCGCAGCCGCCACGGCTGCCGCCGCAGCCTTGAGCGCCTGTGGTGGCGGGGGCGGCGGCGGCGACACGCCGGCCGTGCCCAGCGGCGCCGCTCCCGCGCCCGAGGGCTCGCCCGCCCCGGCGCCCGCGCCCACGCCAGCCCCCGCGCCCGCACCGGTCGACAGCCCGGCGCCGAGTCCCGCACCCGCACCCGCTCCCGCTCCCGCCCCCGAGCCGCCGCTGGCGCCCGCGCCCGCGGCTGCCGTCCTGCTGCCGCTGCCCAGCGACGCGCAGGCCTCGCGTTTCCTGGCGCAGGCCGGTTTCGGCGCGAGCGAGGCGGACATCGCCACGCTCAAGTCGATCGGCTACGCGTCCTGGCTGGACCTGCAGTTCCTGGCGCCGCGCACCGAGTCGCACTGGGACTGGCTGACCCGCAACGGCTTCGCCACCGAGGCGAAGAAGGCCGCCAACTTCGATGGCTTCTCCAACAGCGTCTGGTGCAAGTTCATCACCTCGCCGGACCAGCTGCGCCAGCGCATGGTGCTGGCGCTGTCGGAGATCTTCGTCGTCTCCGCCGTGGGCAACACGCTGCCGTGGCGCACGATGATGATGGGCGCCTACGCGGACGTGCTGGAGGAACAGGCCTTCGGCACCTTCCGCGGGCTGCTGGAGGCGGTGACGCTGTCGCCGGCGATGGGCGCGTTCCTGGCCATGCGCGGCAGCAAGAAGGAGGACGGCAAGGGCCGTCAGCCCGACGAGAATTTCGCCCGCGAGGTGATGCAGCTCTTCACCATCGGCCTGGTGCAGCTGAACCTGGATGGCTCGGTGCAGATGGCCGGCGGCCGTCCGGTCGAGAGCTACGACCTGACGACGGTGACGCAGCTCGCGCGCGCGCTGACGGGCTGGGACTTCGACACGGCCGCGCCCAACGGTGCCGATCCGTCCTTCATGCGCCGGCCGATGCGGCACAACGCGGCCGACTTCGCCGGCGGCGCGAAGACGGTGCTCGGCACCACCATCTCCGCCGGCGCCGACGGCCCCGCGGCGCTGCGCCAGGCGCTGGACATCCTCGCCAGCCATCCCAACGTCGGTCCGTTCTTCGGCCGGCAGCTGATCCAGCGCTTCGTCTGCTCGAACCCCAGCGCCGCCTACGTGCAGCGCGTCGCCCAGGCCTTCAACGACAACGGTCGCGGCGAGCGCGGCGACCTGAAGGCGGTGCTGCGCGCGGTGCTGCTCGACCCGGAGGCGCGCCTGATCGAGCCCGGCGCCAGCAACTCCGGCAAGCTGCGCGAGCCGGTGCTGCGCTTCGTGCAGGTGGCGCGCGCGGTGCGGCTCACCTCGGCCGGCCTGTGGACCATCCCGGAGACCAGCGATCCGGAGACGCGGCTCGGCCAGAGCCCCTTCTTCAGCCCGTCGGTCTTCAACTTCTACCGGCCGGGCTACGTGCCGCCGAATTCCCCGATGACGGCCGCCGGCACCACCGCGCCGGAGTTCCAGCTGCTCAACGAGGTGACGGTCACCGGCTACCTGAACTTCATGCAGACGCTGCTGACGACCGGGCAGGGCGATGCCAAGCCGGACCTCTCGACCGACATGGCGCTCTCGAGCGACACCCGCGCGATGGTGGCGCGCCAGGCGCTGCTGCTGGGCGGCGGCGCCATCTCCGACGCGACGCAGCAGCGCATCGCGGCGGCGGCGGCCACGATCGGCGCCAGCACCGATGACGGCAGGATCAACCGGGCCCGCGCCGGCTGGATGCTGCTGCTCGCCTGCCCCGAATACCAGATCCAGAAATGACCGCGTCGCGCTGTCCGCGCGACCTACACCGGAGACCTCCCGTGGCCCATGTGTCCAAGCTGTCCGCGCTGCATCGGCGCGAGTTCCTCAAGCGCGCCTCGGTCGTGTCCGTGGCCGGTGCGGCCGCGCCCTGGGCGCTGCAGCTCGCCGCGATCGGCGACGCGGCGGCCGCCACCGCCGGCGGCGACTACAAGGCGCTGGTGTGCGTGTTCCTGCACGGCGGCAACGACCACGGCAACACGGTGATCCCCTACGACACCGTCAACCACCAGGCCTACGCGGCGATCCGGCCGACGCTGGCGATCGGCCGCGACGCGCTGGCCGCGACCGCGCTGGCGCCCACCGTGGCGCTGCCGGACGGTCGCCAGATGGCGCTGGCGCCGGGGCTGTCGGCGATCAAGCCGGTCTTCGACGGCGGCCGGCTCGCGGTGATGCTGAACATCGGCACGCTGATGGCGCCGATGACGCTGGCGCAGTACCGCTCGGGCGCGGTGCCGGCGCCGCCCAAGCTGTTCTCCCACAACGACCAGGCCAGCCTCTGGCAGTCGTCCGGCGTCGAGGGCGCGCGCACCGGCTGGGGCGGGCGCATGGCCGACCTGATGCTCTCGGCCAATGGCCGCGCCGGGCTGACCTGCATCAATGTCTCGGGCAACGCGGTGTTCCAGGCCGGCGAGCAGGCCTTCCAGTACCTGACCGGGCCGGGCGGCAAGAAGCCGATCACCGGCATCGGCAGCCAGATGTTCGGCTCCAGCTCTTGCGCGAAGCTGCTGCGGGCGCTGATCACCGAGGAGCGGAGCCATCCGATGGAGGTCGAGCTCAACCGCGTGACGGCGCGTTCGATCGACCTGCAGTCGACGCTCAGCACCGCGCTGGCGGGCGGCGCCACGATCACGACGGCCTTCGGCAACGATCCGCTCGCGCGCCAGCTCAAGACCGTGGCCAACCTGATCGCGGCGCGTGCGTCGCTGGGGATGACGCGGCAGGTGTATTTCGTCTCGATGGGCGGCTTCGACGTGCATGACGGCCTCACCACGCGGCACCCCTTGCTGATGCAGCAGCTCGGCGGCGCGCTGGGCAGCTTCGACGCGGCGCTGCGGGAGCTCGGCATGGCGGACCAGGTCACCACCTTCACCGCCTCCGATTTCGGCCGCACGCTGAGCAGCAACGGCGACGGCACCGACCACGGCTGGGGCGCGCACCACTTCGTGATGGGCGGCGCGGTGCGGGGCGGGCGCTTCTACGGCACGGCGCCGTCGGTGAGCGTCAACGGCCCCGACGACGTCGGCCAGGGGCGGCTGCTGCCGACGACCTCGGTGGACCAGCTCGCCGCGACGCTGGCGCTGTGGATGGGCGTGCCGGCCAGCGAGTTGCGGACGGTGCTGCCCAACATCGGCAACTTTGCGGCCGCCGACCTGGGCTTCCTGGGCTGACGTGCACCAGCGTGGATCACCGATGACGACGGGCCGCGCGGCCGGCAGGCCTCCCGGTATATCGGCGCCGGACCCGACATCGCCGGCCCCCCAGCCCTAGGGGGCCGCGCGCGCGAAGTTCCGCTACGCAATGTCGGGCGGTTCTCCTAACATCCCCGAAGGCTCCCCATTTCATCGCGGCGAAGACCGTGCAGGTTCGGGGGCCGCGTTCCACACGCGCCTGAACAGGGAGGCTGAGATGGATGGCATGGTGTTGGGGAGGGGCCCCGAGACGGGCCGGCTCATGTCCTATCGCGGTCCGGAGCGCCGGCGGGGATCGCCGGACCGGTGGTGGCGTCACGCGCTGGAGGAGATCGACCTGGGGGTCTGCCTCGTCGGCGGGGACGGCCAGCTGCTGTATGCCAACAGCACCGCCAGGCGGCAGCTCGACGAGACCTCGCCGCTGCAGCTCATCGACGGCCAACTGGTGGCGCCACAACGCAACGACCAGCTCCGGCTCGAGGGCGCGCTGGCCGACGTGCAGCGCGGCCTGCGCCACCTGATCTGCCTGGGGCGGGGCGCCGGGCGGCTGTCGCTGTCGGTGCTGCCGCTGCAGGACGGCCTGGGGCGCACCGCGCAGGCGCTGCTGGTGCTGGGCAAGCGCAACCTGTGCGGCGAGCTGCCGATGCTGGCCTTCGCGCGCGAGCATCAGCTGACCGCGGCCGAGCAGCAGGTGCTGCAGGCGCTGTGCGCCGGCCTGCAGCCGCAGGAGATCGCGCTGCGCCACGGCGTGGCGATCTCGACGGTGCGCACGCAGATCGCGAGCGTGCGCGCGAAGACGGCCACCGAGAGCATCCGCGACCTGGTCGCGATGGTGGCGCAGCTGCCGCCGATGCAGGGCGTGCTGCGCGTGGTCGAGCTGCGCTGATCAGCCGCGCCGCGGCGCCAGCGTCTTGCTGAAGAGGGCGGTGCCGGCCAGGTCCTTCAGCGTGACCGTCATCGCGCGGGTCTTCGCGTCGATGTCGACCTGTCCGAAGAACTGGGTGTCGACCGCCGGCGCGGCGTTGGCCACGCCCGGGCCCTTCTGGTAGACCACCTGCATGCCGAAGGTGCCATCGGCCTTGTTGGGGCCGAAGCCGCCGGCATGCAGCGGACCGGAGACGAATTCCCAGAACGGCAGGAAGTCGGTGTGCTTCGCCTGGGCCGGGTCGAAGAAATGCGCGGCCGTGTAATGCACGTCGGCCGTGAGCCAGACGATGTTGTGCAGGCCGTGGCGCTTGATTTCGCTGAGCAGGCGCGCGATCTCCAGTTCGCGGCCGCGCGGCGCGCCGTCGTCGCCATTGGCGATGGCCTCCCACTTGTCGCGGCCCTCGGTGTCCTTGCCGTCGTTCACGTGCAGGCCGATCGGCATGTCGGCCGCGATCACCTTCCACACCGCCTTCGAGCGCTTGAGTCCGTCCAGCAGCCAGCCGATCTGCGGGCGGCCCAGGAAGGCGCTGGCGGCGTTCTCCTCGGTCTGCAGGTTGGCGCTGTTGGGGCCGCGATAGCTGCGCATGTCGACGACGAAGACGTCCAGCAGCGGCCCCTGCGGCAGGTGGCGGTAGATGCGCTCGCTCTCGGCGTCGCCGAAGCGGCGCATCGGCGCGTATTCCTGGAAGGCCTTCGTGCCGCGGGCCACCAGCAGCGGGACATTCTTTTCGGTGTAGCGGGCGTCGCCGGAGAGGTCCTTGCTGTCGGAGTAGTTGTTGGTGACCTCGTGGTCGTCCCACTGCCAGATCTGCGGGACCTGCGCCGACAGGCGGCGGACATTGGCGTCCATCAGGTTGTAGCGGTAGCGGCCGCGGTACTCGTCCAGCGTCTCGGCGACCTTGCTGGTCTGCTCGGTGACGAGGTTGCGCCAGAGCGAGCCGTCGGGCAGCGTGATCTCGGCGGGGATGGGGCTGTCGGCGTAGATGGTGTCGCCGCTGTGCAGGAAGAAGTCGGGATTGATGCGGCGGATCTGCTCGTAGATCTTCATCCCGCCCCAGGCCTCGTTGATGCCCCAGCCTTGACCGCAGGTGTCGCCGCTCCAGGCGAAGCGCAGGTCGCGCACCGACCGGCTGCCGAAGGCGTCGGGCAGGCGCAGGTGGCCGGGCATCGGCTCGGACAGGACGCGCTCGTTGCGCAGGTCCTGCAGGATGACGCGATAGAAGATCTCCTGGCCGGCGGGCAGGCCGCGCAGGTCGACGCGGCCGGTGAAGTCGGAGTCCTCGAGCAGATGCGGACCGCGCACCCGCTGCGGGTTGGCGAAGCTGGCGGTGGTGGACCACTCGAGCCAGAGCCGGGCGGGGCGGTCGGCGCGGGTCCAGATGATGGCGCCATCGGCGATCGGATCGCCGGACTGGATGCCATGGGGCATCTGCGGCCGCATCGCATCGCGGGTGATGAGGGCCGGCGCCTGCGGCGTGCCCTGCGCGCGCAGGCCGTGGGGCGCCAGCAGCGTGCCGCCTCCGAGCAAGGTGCTGGCGTGGAGGAAGCGGCGGCGGTCCATGCGGGTCTCCCGGCGAAGTGGCAAAGCCCGCGATGCTGCCGGTGGGGTATGACGCGGCGGTGAACAGGCTTGAACGAAGCTGACGGCGCGCTCATTCGCAACGCTGCCCATCCCCCATCTGCTCCCTCTTGAGGGCGAGGCGAAATCCAATGTTGCGTGATGTCAAAGTGCCCCTATGCGCATCAGATTAGCGTCGATAAAGCTAATCAAACCGTATGGCATGCATGAATCGCATCAACTCGACCGAGAAGGCGATGCGGCTCGAGGAAGTGAAGAAGCGCGATGAACAAACCTATTGATTTCCAGACCATCGTGGGCGCGGACGGCCTGCCCGCATTCGTCGTGCTTCCGTACGACGAATTCGTGCGGCATTTCGAGGCCGTGGGCGATTTGATCCCCGACGCCGTGGCGCAGTTGGTGTTCAACGAGCAGATGACCGGTGCCAAGGCCTGGCGCACGCACCTCGGGCTGACGCAGCAGGTGGTGGCGGATCGGCTCGGGATCACGCAGGGCGCCTACGCGCAACTCGAGGCGAGCCCTCGGCCGCGGCGCTCGTCGCGCGAGCGCATCGCGAAGGCCCTGGGCATCCGGCCCGGCCAGTTGAACTTCTGATCCCGCGCCCGCGGCGCGGGCGGTGCTCACTGCCCCGCCGGCGGCTCCCAGAGCTCGACCTGGTTGCCTTCGGGGTCGATGACCCAGCCGAACTTGCCGTATTCGGAGTCGTCGGTCTTGTCGAGCACCTCGCAGCCCTCGGCGCGCAGCGCCTGCAGCAGGGCGGCCAGGTCGGCGACGCGGTAATTGATCATGAAGGACTTGCCCTGCGGACCGAAGCCGGCCGTGTCCGCCGCGCCGATCGACCAGATCGTCGTGCCCCCGGTGGGCTGGCCTGCCTCGTCCGTCCACGTGAACGCCGCGCCGCCCCAGGGCAGCACGTCCACGCCGAGGTGCGTCCGGTACCAGTCGCGCAAGGCCGCCGGGTCCTTGGCGTTGAAGAAGATGCCGCCGATGCCTGTCACACGCTTCATGGGGAGACTCCCGTCGGTTGACCGATCGCAAGGACATCGGCGTGTCGGCTCACCGACGATGCACCGCGCCGCGCTTGAGCGTCAGCAGACACAGCAGCGCGATCAGGGTGAACAGCGCGCCGCTCCAGAGTTCATAAGGCAGACCGAGCAGCGTGTACGCGGAGGCCTCGCTGCAGTTGGCCGTGACCATGAAGACACTCGGAAGCCTGGTTTCCAGGTCCAGCGCCGTCAGCACGCGATCGGCGAAGGTCATGTCGCAGGTGGCCAGCTTGGAGGCCACTTCATGCTGGTAGCCCGCGGCGAACAGACCCGCCACGCCGAGCGCCGCGGTCAGCAGCAGCGCCACCACGCGCGCGGCGCCCACGCGCTGCAGCAGCCAGCCCAGCGCGCTCACCACGGCGATCAGCAGGAAGATGCCGCGCTGCATCACGCACCAGGGACAGGGCTTGACGCCGAACTGGTACTGCGCCACCAGTGCCGCCGCCACGCCGGCGAGCGACACCAGCGCGCTGAAGGCCAGCACGCGCGAGGCGGTCAGCGCGCGCATCAGTCCGCGATCTCGGCGATCAGCTCGATCTCGACGCAGGCGCCGAGCGGGATCTGCGCCACGCCGAAGGCGCTGCGCGCATGCGCGCCCTTCTCGGGACCGAAGACCTCGCCGATCAGCTCGGAGGCGCCGTTGGTCACCAGGTGCTGCTCGGTGAAGTCGCCGGTGCTGTTGACCAGGCTCATCAGCTTGACGACCCGCTTGACCTTGTTCAGGTCGCCGACCGCCGCGTGCAGCGTGCCGAGCAGGTCGATCGCGATCGCGCGTGCCGCCTGCCGGCCGGTGGCCGTGTCGGTGTCCTTGCCGAGCTGGCCCACCCAGGGCTTGCCGTCCTTCTTCGCGATATGACCCGACAGGAACACCAGGTTGCCGGTCCGGACGAAGGGCACGTAGGCCGCGGCGGGCACCGCCACCGGCGGCAGCTCGATGCCGAGTTGGGTCAGGCGGTCATAGACGGAAGTGCTCATGAGGATGTGCGCGGAAGTGAAAAAAAGCGCCGCGAATCCTACACCCCGGCATGGCGCTGGACGCTGGTGCCCGCAGCAGCCCTGGTCGGCATGGGGCTGGTCCATCGCCTGCCGGTCCTGCCCGGACCGCAGGCGTGGGGCGCCTGGCTCGCGTGCGTCGTCGCGCTGGTGTTGACGATGGTGCTGCCGGTCGCCCTGGTGCGGGGGCGATCGGCGGCGGCCGATGGCGACGTGGACCGGCCCTGGCCGCGATGGGCACGATGGGCGCCATGGATGCGGGGGCCTGCATGGCAAGGAGGGGCGTCACGACCACGACCACGACCACGACCGCAATGGTCGCGATGGTCGAGCCATTGGCTCGCGTGGGCGGTGCTCGCGGCGCTGGCGGGTGCGGGCCTGACCGCCCACCGCGCCGCGTTGCGCCTGGCCGAGGTGCTGCCGGTGGCGCGCGAGGGCCAGGTCATGACGATCACCGGCCGCATCGCCAGCCTGCCGCAGCGCACCACCGGCCTGGGCGGCACCGAGGGCTGGCGATTCGTGCTCGCCGCCGATGCCGCCTCGATCGCCACCGGGGCGCCGCCGCGGCTGCTGCTGTCCTGCTACCAGATGCCCGAAACGCCGCGCGCCGGCGAGCGCTGGCAACTGGCGCTCAAGCTGCGCCGCCCGCACGGGCTGCTGAATCCGCAGGGTTTCGACCAGGCGCTGTGGATGCTCGAACAGGACCTGCCCGCCGCCGCGAGCTGTCGTGGCCAGGGGCAGCATCGCCTGTCTTCCGCGGCGCCGGGCGTGGATGCGCTGCGGCAGGCGCTGCGCGACGCGATCGACCGCGAGCTCGGCCAGGCGCGCGACCGGCGCGGCGCCGGCGTGCTGGCAGCCCTGAGCCTGGGTGACCAGGGCGCCGTCAACGCGGCCGACTGGGCGCTTTATCGCGATACCGGCGTCGCGCACCTGCTCAGCGTCAGCGGCCTGCACGTGACCCTGTTCGCGTGGCTCGCCGGCGCCGCGGGCGGCTGGGCGTGGCGGCGCAGCGCTCGCCTGTGTCTGTGGCTGCCCGCGCCGCGCGCGGCGATGTGGCTGGGCGTCGCCGCGGCGGGCGGCTACGCGCTGTTCGCCGGCTGGGGCGTGCCGGCCCAGCGCACCTTCGGCCTGCTGGCGATCCTCGCGCTGCTGCGGCAAGTCGGCGTGCGCTGGCCCTGGCCGATGAGCCTGGGCGCCGCCGCTGCGGTCGTCTGCGTCGCGGATCCCTGGGCGCTGACGCAGCCCGGCTTCTGGCTGTCGTTCTGCGCGGTCGCGCTGCTGATGGCGGCCGACTCGCGCGCGGCGCCCGGCTGGCGCGGCGCGCTGCGTGCGGCCTGGCGGACGCAATGGGTGGTGACGCTCGGCCTCGCACCGTTGACGCTGCTGCTGTTCCAGCAGCTGTCGCTCGTCGGCCTGGTCGCGAACGCGGTCGCGATCCCGCTGGTGTCCTACGTCATCACGCCGCTGGCGCTGCTCGGCGCGGCCTGTCCGCCGCTGTGGACGCTCGGCACCTGGCTGGTCGCCGCGTTGAACCTGCTGCTCGAGGCCCTGCGCGCCTGGCCGCTCGCCGTCTGGCACCTGCCCTGGGCGCCGGCATGGGCGCAGGCGCTGGGGCTGGTCGGCGGCGTCCTGCTGGCGATGCCCTGGTCGTGGCGGCTGCGGCTGGGCGGGCTCGCGCTGTGCGTGCCGCTGCTGTGGCCGGTCGTCGACCGACCGCCGCCAGGAGCGGTCGAACTGTGGTTGCCCGACGTCGGGCAGGGCGGCGCCGCGATCCTGCGCACCCACGGCCACACGATGGTCTTCGACTCCGGACCGCGCTGGGGCCCCGACAGCGACGCGGCGCAACGCGTGCTGCTGCCGCTGCTGCGCGGCCTGGGCGAGCGGCATCTGGACTTGCTGATGGTCAGTCACGCGGACCAGGACCACGCCGGTGGCACCGGCAGCCTGCTGCGGGGCCTGCCGGTGGAGCGGCGGCTCGGGGCGGTGCCGGGAGCCGCGGGGTGCCGCCGGGGACAGCGCTGGGCGTGGGACGGCGTGCGCTTCGAGGTGTTGTGGCCGCTCGAGGCGCCGGCGCCGCGGGAGAACGCGGCGGGCGCGAAGCGCAACGGGACTTCGTGCGTGCTGCGCGTCGACGCGGCGGGGCGTCGCCTGCTGCTGACCGGCGACATCGAATCGCCGCAGGAGGCGCAGCTGCTGCGCTTGGCCGGCGAGGCCAGGGCAGTGACGGAGACTGGGACCGAGACGGAGCCGGAGACGGAGACGGAGACGAAGGCGAAGGCGAACGACTTGCGCGTGGAGGTGCTCGTCGTGCCGCACCATGGCAGCCGGACCTCGTCGTCGACCGCCTTCGTGCAGGCGACGGCGCCGCGCGTGGCGGCCCTGCAGTCCGGCCATCTGAACCGCTTCGGTCATCCTCGGCCCGAGGTGGTGGCGCGCTACCTGACCATCGGCGCGACGGTGCTGAACACCGTCGACTGCGGCGCCTGGCAATGGCGCAGCGACCGTTGGACGCTGCCGTTGGCCGATTGCGAGCGGACCCGGCGCCGCCGCTACTGGTTGACGGCGCCAGCGGTGCTCGCGGCACCTGCCGCATCTGCCGCACCCGCCGCCGCGATGGCCGCGTCATCCGCGTCATCAGCGTCCGCGGAAGTCGGCGAAGGGGAGGGTTCCGAGCCGGCCATCGAAGCAAGCTCGCCTTGACTTCAGCCGCCGTCGTTCATCGCGCACGAGGGTGCGTGCGCGACGTCGTGACGCCGCGCTGGCGGCTGGCGCGGGCGCCTGCGGTGCTCAGGCCGTGAAGACCAGCGCGATCTGCTCCGGGATGCGGGCCGCGCTGGCTTTGCGGGCCGGCGCCGGTTCGGTCGCCTTCAGGTGGTCGACGAGGAAGCGCGCCGTTTCCGGCGAGCGGCTCATCTCCGCCGCCACCACCGCCTCCAGCTCGGACGGCCTCACGTCCATCGCCGCGCACAGCTTGAGCAGGCGCGCCTCGAGCTCGAGGTAATGCCGCTCGATGCCGAGCTTGCGCGGGAACAGGCCGATCACCTGGCCCACGCGCAGCAGGTGGGCTTCCAGCAGCGCGACCTCCTCCGACGCCGACCAGCCGCGCACGATGGCCGACGCCGTCTTCGGCCCGACGCCGGGCAGGGCCATCAGCCAGTTGCGCACCTCCTGGCCCGCCTCGAAGTCGGGCGCCGAGAGTAGCGCCGGCATTACCGCCGCCAGGTGCCTGGCCTTCTGGGCCGCGAAGCGGAAGCCGAGCGCGCGGCCCTGCACGTCCAGGGGCTCGCTGAGCCAGGCGGTCAAGGTCGCCTCGCAGACGCCGGGCTGCACGAAGGCGCCGCGCTCGCGCACCCGCGCGAAGGCCGCCTGGCCCACGGCCGCCGGGATGCCGGGGCCGCCCAGCAAGGCGGCGCCGACCTCCTCGGCCAGCGAGCGGCCCGAGGCCCGGGGCGCCGGGCTGTCGAGGCGATGCCGCAGCGCCTGCTGCGTCCAGTAGGCGGGGGTCGGGAACTCCTCGACGGCGCCCCAGCGCACGCCGGTGAGGAGGAGGTGATCGGGATCGGGAAGTTCTCGGTGAAGGGAGCCGTGGCGGGAAACGATGGCGACGATCTGGGTCATGGGACTGCAAGGACGCCGCCTCTCTGGGCGGCTGGATAGGTGGTGTCCAGCCATTGGCGGAACGCGGCGCGCTCGACCGGATCCATGGCATGGACACGCTCTTGGAGGCGTTCGAGACGCCGCTTGTTGGTCTGGCGCTCGCGGAAGTTCGTCCCGCGGTGCCGGCTGTCGTGAAGGATCTCGGGCGGCTCGAAGTTGAACCACAGCGTTTCGGTGCGCACGTCGGTGTGGGTCTTCGCCCGGAATTCGGTCGTGCGCCACCCCCGCAGGAGGGCGTCGTACACCGGATGGGCGTAGCCCGACACGATCACCCGGCACGGCAGCGTCGCCAGCAGCGCCAGCAGCGCCTCGTGGTCGGCGGCGCCGTATTCGTGCCGGTAGATGCGTGACTGGCGCCGCGTCTCGGGGTGATAGGGCGGGTCCACGTAGACGAGCTCATCGCCCTCGAACACGTGCCGCCCGAGGAAGTCCTCCGCGCGGCCGTGGACGAGTTCGACGCCGGGCAGGGCCATGGCGCGCCAGTGCGCGATGACCCGGTCGTCGGCGTCGATGGCGATCGAGCGCGCCGCCGGCAGCTTGTGGCGCAGGACCGCGCCGCCGCCGACATGCGTCTCGATGTACACCCGGTGCGGAGGCATCAGGTTGATGACGTGCTGGTACGTCTTGCCCTTGCCGCCTGGATACTTCATGCGGCGAATCATCGTCAGAAGTGACGATGATGTCAAGGCGCCGGCGGGCTCAGAGCGCCGTCAGCCAGTCGCAGCGCAGGCGGCCCGAGCGGTGCAGCCGGCGCCGGCCGCCGGTGTAGGCCATCGGCAGCATCCAGGCCACCAGGCACAACGGCAGTGCGATCCATGCCTGGATCAATAACGCGCCCGGAACGCCCATGAAGCCCAGCATCCAGATCGTCAGCACGACGTTCCACACCGCCAGTTCGACCGGGTGACGCGCGCTGTGCATCACCATCCAGCGCTTCACCTGGCTGAGCTGCTTGAGGGTCATGGCGGGCTCCTGGACGGCCGGAGAGAGGGCGCGGCGGCGTCCGGAGGGCCATCGGACGGCGGCGATCGAATGGGCGGGAATGGGCAGGCAATGGGCGGGGACGGGCTAAATTGTAAGTTTGGAGTCAGGGATTCCCCCATCCCAAGAACAAGGAGCCCGAGTGGCGCCGCGGGGGATTCCGCGATGCGGCATGGGCACGGGTGCCAACCGGCACGGTGGGCGCGCGGCGGGCTCGTGTATGGTTCGCCCCTTCTCAAGAAGGTGGACAGGAGTCCCGCGAATGAAACGACTGATGTGGGCCGCGCTGGCGTTGGGCGCCGCGGCCAGCGCCCAGGCGCATGAAGGCATGTGGATGCCGCAGCAGCTGCCGCTGGTGGCCAAGGACATGAAGGCCCTGGGCCTGAAATTCGATCCGGCGCGCCTGTCGCAGCCGCTGGGTTATCCGATGGGGGCGGTCGTCAGCCTGGGCGGCTGCACCGCGTCCTTCGTGTCGCCGCAGGGCCTGGTGGTGACCAACCACCACTGCGCCTTCGGCAGCATCCAGTACAACTCCACGCCGCAGAAGGACCTGCTGAAGAACGGCTTCCTGGCCGCCTCGCTGGGCGAGGAACTGCCGGCCGCGCCGGGCAGCCGCATCCTGGTGACGGTCGCGCTGACCGACGTCACCGACAAGGTGATCGACAAGGCGACCGCCGCGCTGCAGGGCAAGGCCCGCATCGATGCGATCGAGGCCAACGAGAAGGCGCTGGTCGCCGCCTGCGAGAAGGACGCCGGCCATCGCTGCTCGGTGGGCGCGTTCTACGGCGGCCTGATGTATCAGCTGACCAAGCAGCTCGAGATCCGCGATGTGCGCCTGGTCCACGCGCCGGCCGAGGGCGTGGGCGTCTTCGGCGGCGACACCGACAACTGGATGTGGCCGCGCCACACCGGCGATTACAGCTTCTATCGCGCCTACGTCGGTCCGGACGGCAAGCCGGCCGACTTCAGCAAGGACAACAAGCCCTTCCAGCCGTCGCAGTTCCTGAAGCTGGCGAGCGCGCCGCTGAACGAGGGCGACTTCGTCGCCGTGGCCGGTTATCCGGGCCGCACCAACCGCCACCGCCTGCCCAAGGAGGTGGACTTCGCCTTCGCCTGGGACTTCCCGCATCGCGTCAAGGCGATGGGCGAGCAGCTCGACCTGATCAAGGAGGCGACCGCCGGCCGCCGTGACGCCGAGATCAAGCTGGCCAACACCGTGGCCGGGGTCAACAACTACTACAAGAACTACCAGGGCCAGATGGCCAGCTACGCGGGCAGCGACATCCTCGCGCGCAAGCAGGCCGCCTTCGACGAGATGAAGGCCTGGGTGAATGCCGACGCCAAGCGTCGCGCGACCTACGGCGCGTCGCTGGTCGAGGTGGAACGCCTGATCGCCGAGCGCCAGGAGATCACCCGTCGCGAGTTCCTGCTGGGCTATGCGACGCCGACGCTGGTCAAGAGCGCGGGCGACCTGTACGAGCAGGCGCTGCAGCGCCGCAAGCCGGATGCCGAGCGCAAGGCCGGTTACCAGGACCGCGACCAGCTGCGTCGCCGGCAGGCGCTGGAGACGGTGGACCGCCGCTTCGACGAGATCACCGAGAAGAAGGTCGTCAGCCACTTCCTGACGCAGTACCTGGCGCTGCCGGCGGACCAGCTCAACAGCGCGCTGCTGAACGCGCTGGGCGTGCGCGCCGGCATGGACGCCGCGGCGGTGACCGCGCGGGTGGACGCGCTGTATGCCGGCACGAAGCTCACCGACAAGGCCGAGCGCGGCGCCTGGCTGTCGCGCGACGCGTCGGCCTTCGAGGCGAGTGACGACACCCTGGTCAAGGCTGCGGTGGCACTGCATGCCGAAGAGCTGGCGCGCGAGAACCGCGACAAGGAACTCGCCGGCAAGCTGCAGCAGGCCTATGCCGCGACGATGCAGGCGGAGATCGACTTCAAGGCCAGTCGCGGCCAGCCGGTCTATCCGGATGCCAACAGCACGCTGCGGGTGGCTTTCGGCCAGGTGAAGGGCCGCGCGCCGGGCGTGGACGGCACGACCTGGACGGCGTTCACGACGCTGCGCGGCATCGTCGCCAAGCACACCGGCAATGGCGAGTTCAACGCGCCGGCCGAGCAACTGGCCGCGATCAAGGCCAAGCGCTTCGACAAGTACGGCGTGAAGGCGCTGGACTCGGTGCCGGTGAACTTCCTGGCCACGCTGGACACGACGGGCGGCAACTCGGGTTCGCCGGTGCTCAACGGCCATGGCGAGCTGGTGGGCCTGCTGTTCGACGGCACGCTGGATGCGGTGATCTCGGACTGGGACTACAACGACCACATGAACCGCAGCATCTGCCTGGATGCGCGCTACATGCTGTGGCAGATGAAGGTCGTCGACAAGGCGGATCGCCTGCTGAAGGAAATGAACGCGCTGTGATCGCGCGACCTGGTTGAGGCGTCCTGACGACGCCGCCGCGCGCGTGCAGACGCGAGAACGCCCCGCTTGATGCGGGGCGTTTTGTTTTCTGGCCCCGGTGCGGCCTGGCTCGAACTGCGCATGAACGGGGCCGTGAACTGGGCGCGTCCCAGCTCGCTTTGGCATCGATGGGTGGGGGAGTGGCTTGGATGTGGTGAAGGGCGGGGTGGATGAGCCTTCTGGAAGCCATGGAGCGCATCGAGTTGGATCTGGAAACTGCGCCCCTCCTTTCCTGAGAGCAAATCCATGAGCCAGTCCAAACTGTCCAGCGCGCCGCAAGGCCCCTCGTCCACCGAGCGGGCTGTCTCTCCTCCCGATGCAGTCAAGAGCACGGTCTCGCCTGTCACGTCGCGTACTGGCAAGCGCCTGCCCGATGAGGAGTTCACGTCGCACGATCAGGAGGCCACCGTGCCGGTCGACGCGGCGCTGACCGCTGAAGCGCAGAGGGACGACGAGGCGACGGCACCGGTGGACGCGGCCTCCGCGACGGGCGAAGCGCCGTCCACACAAGAGTCGTCGGCGCTGGCCGTGGAAACGGCGGCCGCGTCGCCGACGAACTCGAACCTGTCGAAACTTGGACTTGGCGCCCTGGCGCTTGTTGGCCTGGCCGCTGCGGTGGCGGGCGGCGGCGGTGATTCGAAGGGCGCGCCGCAGTCGCCCTCGCAGCCGTCGGAGGAAGATGGCAAGCCTCAGGTGCCGTCGCAGCCATCGGGGAGCGATAGCAAGCCGCCGCCGGTGCAGGTGCCCGGCGTGGGCACAAAGCCGATCAATGGCCAGGGGGTGGTGACGGTTTCGGGCGTGGTGGACGGCGCTGAATGGGAATTCAGCCTGGACGATGGCGATACCTGGCACAAGGGCGACGGCAACGGCGTGTCCGCGAGCGATCTGGTCGAGGGCCCCAACACGATCACGATCGTGCAGACCGACAAGGACGGGAATCGCAGCGATGCGGTGGTTGTCGTCGTGATCAAGGACTCGATCATCGAGAAGCCGGTGCTAGGGACCAGCACTGGCACGGGTGCGATCAACGACACCGGCTCGATCAGCGTCGGGGGCATCGAGAACAACGGCAAGTGGGAGTTCTCCGTCGACG
>NZ_JBQEOF010000009.1:77217-237713 GCF_052044995.1 Roseateles sp. 22389 | reverse complement strand
TCTTCCTGCGAGTAGCCGAGCTCAATCCGTCTGGCCTTGATTTCCACGGCCATGGCGTCGATTAATTCCGGATTCCTGCTGGGTCGCATTGCGCGACGCAGTTTTCATGGATCGTAAACTGAAGACACGTGTCAACTGACAGCAAAGTGAGCGTTCCTCGCTCGCTGGCGGGACGTGACATCGCGGCCGTTTTCACGGCCGTACGGAGCAAGTGGAGCCCCGGTCCCCGGGGCTGCTCGACAACGTCAATCTCAGGGAAGCCATGTCTCTCGCATCCAGGTCACTCATCTCGATCCTCGCCAGCTTGGCGATGACCTCTCCGGCTCTGGCCGGGCTCACCCCCACCGAAGGCAACGTGGCGCAGAAGAAGTGCGGCGCCAGCCGCGCCGAGTCGTTGACTGCCATGGGCACCCTGGTGCGCGGCAGTACCAGTCTGAACGTCGCCAACAGGCGCCTGTCCATCGGCAAGGTTCTGGCTCCCGGCGAGGTCGTCTTCTACGCCAGCTTGGCTGAAAGCAAGAAGGTCTATCGGGCCAAGAAGCAGATCGAGGTCATCGATTCGAGCCCCATGACACCGGATGTGAAGATCACGCCCGAGATGCCATTACCCGTGCTCGGTACCTTCACGAGCAACAGCGGACGACGTTATGACGTGGTCGGCGTGGGCAGCGGCTATAGCGGTTTCCTGACCTTGGTCGACGACGCAGGGTTCCTCTGCTCGGATCGCCTGGATGACAAGCTGGTGGCCGTTGGCATGCCGACGGTCTACCAGCAGGAGCCCTTGATCAGCCAAACAGCGGATGCTGGTCTGACCAAGCCGCGCACCCAGGCGGTTGCCGTGACCTTCCTGGGCTTGGCCGGTGCCTCGGCTAGCTTCGAAGTTGCAGTAATGGTCAACGGTGCGGTGGAAGCGAAGAAGGTCTCGAGCTTCGACGCGTTCTCGCCAACCGTGCAGCTCGGCGACCTCGCTATGGCCATCAGGGTCGACGGGAGCGGACTGACGGTGACATCCCTGAACGAGCCCACCGACTACGTTCGCTGGCTCGGAGAACTCCGGGCGGGCATGCGTCGCTGATCCCCCGGCCAACTTCGACCATGCGGCTGTTGGTCGTCTGGACCCTCTGCTGCCCGGTGTGCAGGGGGCCAGGCGTTGCGACCTGTTGACGCAACGTCAGAGCCGCCCCGCTGTCACCGAACATGGAAGAAGGCCTAACGCCTCCTTGGGGTCTGGTTAAATGGCGCCGCGTCGCCACGAGCGACGACCATAGATCCAAAAGGAGAGAGTCATGCCGAAGTCCCTGCAACATGTTTTGAGCCAGATCGACAAACTGCAGAAGGAAGCGGACTCGCTTCGAGCCAAGGAGGTGTCGGGAGTCGTGGCGCGCATCCAAGAGGCGATCGCCCACTACAACCTGACGCCCGAGCAGCTGTTCGGGCGCGCTGGGCGCAAGGCGAAGGGTTCTGCTACTTCCTCGAGCACAGTGGCAAAGCGCGGCCGCGGCGTGCCGAAGTACCAGAGCGACGACGGGCGCACGTGGAGCGGTGTCGGCAAGCGTCCGGCCTGGTTCGTCGAGGCGCTGGCGAACGGGCGAGCGGCGGAAGAACTGCTGGTCGCAAAGTCTGGCCCCCAAGCCGCCTCGACATCTCGCAAGCCCGGCAAGCGGGCCAAGACTGCTCGCTCCGCTGGTGTCGCAAAGTACGCCAGCGCCGATGGCCGGACATGGACGGGGGTGGGCAAGCGTCCGAAGTGGTTCAACGAAGCACTGGCGGCCGGCAAGACGCCAGAAGATCTGCTCCTTGCAAGATCCTGAGGGACTTGAGCCCTTCCTCATTTCGAGAGCGGCGCGCGATCTCCCCGGTTGGGCGCGTCAATCATTCAGCCTGAGTGCGGAAGCGACCTATGCTTAGACGGTTTGATATTCACAAGACCATCAGCCTTGGCTTCTTTAACGGGCGTGAACAGAACGAACAGATCATCGAACCTGGGCTCGGTCATCTTGAGTTCGACGGGCACGACATATATTGGGTGACCGGAGATCGACGGTTGATGTCGGACACGATCAACGAAGCCATCCTGATATGGCTTCGAAGCGGCGACATCGTAGAACGCGATTGAGGCAGGCCGCGGAATCGCTGCGCACTGGTTGTTCCCGGGGCGCTGGGCATGGAGCGAGAGAGATTTTGCTGCGCACCGATGGGTGCTTGCGTCAGATCAATATCTCTACTGGGCACGGGTGGGGCTAGTGCGTGGCAGCCCCACTTCTCTGCATGTGTCGGAGTTCCGCTTATCTGAGGGCCTGGCCATCATGTTGGGAAGGCCCCCACTTCACCCCTGAACCAACTGGCCGGAGTGCCTCACAGCTGCAGAACCAGTAGTCGTGTGGTTCCCAGGGGCGACTTCAGCTGGGCCGGCTCTTTGTAGATCTCCATCCCTGAGCCGTCGTGGAAGGTGATGAACGTTCCATCGTCGTTGGTGAGGAGCCAAACCTCGTACACATCCGTTGCGCTCCAAGCGCGAGGCGACGAGTCGTTAACTGGCCGCATGCACGCAAGAGCGCGTACTTGGACGTTTTGCCGGTCTTCCAGGACCTGCATCAAGTCGTGCGCCCACGCGACGCACCAAGTGCGCAACAGTGACAGTTCTGCAGCCTGATGGTGCTCGACAACGGTGAGAACAAACCATGGGCAGCGCAAGGCCACCTCCATCAGGCGCCAGTGCTGAGATTTGTCATCGGTGAGCACCGGCGGAACGTGGAATTGATGACCGGTGTGTGATACGAACATGGCTGATCTTCACAGCAGCATCGACGTTGAGCTCTTCTTGCGCTGTGTTATATAAACACAAGCAGCATGTTCACTCCGCACTCCCGCTGGGGCAAGTGTGAGCCGAAAGGCGAGCCCCAGGTCCGGAAAAATATCCGTTTACCGAATACGAGGAGTCATCGGCTAGGGTCCCCGACCGGAAGGTCAAGATGGCAAAGATCCTGAACACGCGCCACAACGAAATTTTCTTGAACAAGCTGCGGCGCCAGCGCACATCGCTCCGCCTTCGACAAGCCGATCTGGCCATCCGGCTGGGGCGGCATCAGGGTTTGGTGAGCAAGGTCGAGCGCGGGGAGCGTCGTCTCGATGTCATTGAACTGCGCGATTGGCTCATGGCAATGCAAATTGACTTCATAGCGTTCGTCGCAGACCTGCACGCGGAGCTAGAAGAACATGGGACATCCGAACTCAGGGTACTCAGGAGGGAGCGCCCAAGATCTCGTTGATGGCCCACAAGGCTGACGCGACGCGTCTGTCGAACTGAGTTATATATAACGTGGCATAAATAATACATTTGCCCGACCCTCGGGTGGATGTCAACCCGTCCGAAGGCCGCCCCCCGTCCAGGTCGCCCCAAGGGCGCCACTAGCTTCGATGAGGAAGTTGCGAAGGCTTTCGGTACCGCGTTAAAGGCGCGACGGATTGCGACGGGCATGTCGCAGGAGCTCTTGGCGCTGACTACTGGCATGGAGCGTTCTTACCTAAGCAGACTTGAGCGCGGTCTTAGTCAGCCTACCCTGCTGGTACTGCTCAAGGTTGCAAAAGGCCTGGACTGTGAATCCTCTGATTTGGTCGCTCCGGTTGAGAAAAGGTTTCGTCGGAACCATGAGGCGAAGTTCAGAAGGCTGTAGTGACCGATCTGATTTTGTCGAGCGGCCTCTGAAGCGTCCCGACCATGCACGGCTTGCCGAGGTGGTTGATTCATTCCGGTCGGGAGCTGTTGCTCGACAGCAGGTGGCACTCCGTAACCTAGCGGCCCAACGTGGCTAGCAGATCAACGTTAGCTCGGCGTGGCGCCGGCCGGCTACAAGAAGGCTGGCGTCACCTTCCCACAGCCGAAGTCCTTTTCGGCCATGGTCACGGTCGTCCACTACTTACTGACTCAGACAGGCCTTCCTCATCGCTGGAAGCCAACGCTATAGACCGCGTTTGCGGCCGTCCCCGGGTGCAGATTTCCGAGGTCGGTTCTCCCGTGGGATGGGAGACCGCCTGCGGCCGGTAGGTCCTCGCCCTAGCTTTGGCGTGCTGGAGTCCATAGGGCAGGGCAGCCTCGGCGAGCGTGTGACGCTGATCAGATCGGTTTGCCGTTCGACTCGGCCTGGCGAACGGATTCGCGCTGAGCGTAGTCTCCGCAACAAAGTCGATGAAGGCGACGGCGGACGCTACCGCCAGCCGTGCATGTCGAGGCTGCAGTCCGCGGTGCTGCCCGTCACGACCATGCCCGGTGCCGTACAGGCCGCGGAGCTGCGCCAGGTTGTTGGTCAGCTGGGTCAGGTTGCGAAGGATCAGTCGGATGTTGTCGGCCCCCTTGGTCTCGTCTGTGATGCCCTCAGGGACCAGGTGCAGCTCCTTGGTCACCTTCTTGGTGAGCTCCCCCAAGTCTTCCGACTTCGTGAACGGCACACTGCGCTTGCCCAGCAGCGACTTGCAGCAGGACTCGACCAGCTCCTTGGCAGTCCCGATCGCGAGGGCTGGATCTCGTTCGACGGCCTGCTCCAGGCGCTCGATCTCTTTGGCCATCCACCCGGCATCCAGCGCATCAGCAACCGTTCTTGCACGCATCACCGCTCGGGCCGTCTGATCTCGCAGCCGGCGGTATGAAAAGCGCGGGCGGCCTGCGATGAACTCTTCTTCGAAGATCTCCCAGCCAGTCTGGCGCAGTTGGTCGTTGAAGTGGCTCACGAGCTTGATGGCCTCATCACGACTCGGTCGAACCACCGGGTGCACGATCTCGCACAGGAAACGCAGGAAGGCCTCGGCTGAGCCATCGAGCAGTGTGAAGCGATCGTCGGAGTAGACCCAGTCGTTCTCCCAGTCGTCGTTGTTGAAGCGATGCTGCCAGATGTCTCCGGCAGCATCCTTGTATCGGGAGTCCTTGGAGGGCATGCCCTTCAGGTCATACAACCGACTGAGGATTTCGACGTCGTCAAGAGTGCCGAACCACACGACTTTCTCTAGCTTGAGACCGTCGACGATGTTCTGTCGGACCTGGCGCGGCAACGCGATGTCCTTTTGAGGTGCATCGGTTTGCGCATCGCTGCGCCAATCGGACCGGGTCGCTTTCGCAGGCACGAAGCGGACTGAATACCAGTCCTGTGTCTCCGGCTCGAGGACGGTCTTCAGCCCCGCGGCGATCTGTTCTTCCAATTGGCTGCGGCGCGTTCCCAGACGCGCGAACTCAGAAGGCGGCAGTTCTAGACGCATCTCGTAGATGTCCGTGCCTCCGTTCCAGTTGTCGTACCCGACTTGCTCCGCGCTTGCCGGGCAACGGCGCAGAAGGGCGGCTGCTTCATCGAGACGCTCGGCGCGCAGCAGGTCGTGCACTGTGGCCAGGGTTTGCTCAAGCGAGTCCATGTCTTCTCCCTCTTTGCTGTATGTGCTTCGCCCGGTTCTTATACCCGGCCGCACTTTCGCCGCCCCCCCGATGGCAGCTACCGCGACGAATGCTTGGTGTTGGCGGCCGGAACGGCCGCGCTGCGCCAGTTGCAGGGCGAAGGCTGGTTCAAGTTGCCACGGCGTCGAATGCCTGGAAAGGTGGCCGTGCTCAGCGGAGAGGTTCATGAGGCCTAGTCGAACTGATTCCGGTGCTAAAGCGCACGCGAGGTTGTCCGACACGGGGTCCTCGCGTGAGCCACACAGGCCTAATCTTTTGCCGCTCAATCCGGTATAAAAGTGAATTAAATCAATGACTTATATCACATGCATCGGTACGTCTGATGTATTAAACCAATACCGTCATACCCATTTGCTGACCACGCATCCAACTCATGGGAACTACCTCGCCGCCTTCTTCGAAGACTGAAAAGTACGTAGCCAAGCGCATCCGCTTCCGCAATGGCGAGCGCTTGTCCGTACTTCTGCGTGCTGGAATGCCGGTGCACATCGCCGTCTTGTTCCTGAATCGATATCGGACGCGTGGCCTGGCTGCGAACACCATCCACGATGTCTGCGATGTCCTGGCCGGCCTTCACAACCACATGCTGCGGCGGGAGGTGGACATTTGGGAAAGGCTCAGCGCCGGCCACTTCCTGTCGCTGCCCGATCTGAATGCGTTCGCGGAGGCGGCACAGTACAAGAAGCGACAACTGGACGAAGTTGACGAAGCCAAGGCCAAGCGCGTTGTGAACATGGAGAAGCTTCGGTTGCGCGCGACGGTGAAAGCCAAGCCTCGTACGCCAGTCAGCGGCAGCTCGCATGCCTTTCGCCTTCGGACCGCTCGGGCCTACCTCAAGTTCGTTTCAGACTACGCGCGAGCCTGCCTGCCCGAGGAGCAGGCTGCGATCCTCGACGCTGAAACCCAGCAAGGCCTGGCCGTCCTTCAGGCGCAGGTGCCACGGGTCAGTGGCCGGTCCAAGGTTGGAGCGCGCAAGGGGCTCACCAGGGAGCAGGAAGCCTTGCTGCTGAATGTGATCGACCCCAACTCGCCCAAGAACCCGTGGAAGTCCCCCTTCGTCCGCATAAGGAACCGGATGATTGTGATCACGCTGCTTGCCGGCGGAATGCGTAAAGGGGAAATGCTCGGCCTGAAGGTTCAAGATCTGCTGGCGCACAACGCGAAGCTGCAGATTCTGCGCCGGGCCGATGACCCAGAGGACTCCCGCAGGTACCAGCCATGCACGAAGACAGCTGATCGGGAGGTCCCGCTCGGCCGCAACATCTGCCGCGCCCTGGAGGATTTCATCCGCCACGAACGGCACAGCATCAAGGCAGCCCGGCGCATCCCCCAGATCTTCACGTCCGATGAAGGTGACGCGCTCTCGCTATCCAGCGCTAACCAGATCTTCGTGGCCATCCGGCGGGCTTGTCCCGAGCTGCCGCGTGACCTCACGGCGCACGTGCTGCGCCATACCTGGAACGATCGATTTTCCGAGTATGCAGACGAGACCGGCATGGCACCTGTTGAGGAGGAGCGGGCACGAGCCGAACTCCAGGGCTGGGTTGCCGGATCGCAAATGCCGGCGACCTATACGGGGCGCCATACCGAACGCAAGGGCCGGGCCGTGGCGCTGAGCATCCAAGAAAAGTTGGAGAAGCGTCTAGATGGCCAGTCCTGACCACAAGAGCCAGCACGAGCCGGCACTGTTGGAACTCCCCAACGAGGCGCACACGAAAAGCGGGTTGAGCTATGACCCTCGAATACCGGTTTGGGACTGGGTCGACGGACCATTTCGCATGCTGCTCGACTTCGGCGCCGTGCCTGCCAACTTTGAGCAGTTCGTACAGCCTTTGAAGTTCTGCCTGGTGGTGTTCGCTAAGGGCTACTCGCCGGTCTATGTCACGAACTTGTTCTGGGCGTTCTTACACTTTGCTCGAGCAACCCCGACCTTGCCCTCGGTCGCTGCGGCCATTACTTCCGCCGAGATCGGCACGTATGCCGCATCGCTTGGAAGCCAAGCGGCCTGGCGGGTGTCAGCCCTGAACCCCCTGCTTCAGAAGTGGAAGTCGCTGGGCCTGCCGGGCATCGACCAGACTTGCGCTGATTACTTGCGCGGCCGGCGCAAGCCCGGGAATACCAAGGGAGCGGCCGTACGAACTCGCGACCCCGAGGCCGGTCCGTTCACCGACAGCGAGTTCCAGGCAATCTTCCGGGGGGTGACCACCGCCTATGAATCGGGCGATATTCCTCTCTGGGTCAACGTGATGGTTCGGCTGCTTGCGGCCTGCGGAGGTCGCCCTTCTCAGCTGGCGTCCCTGAAGATCATCGACTTCACGCCGGCCGACTTATCCGCTGAGAAGGTGGTTCCTGCCAGGATTGCACTTCCGCAGATCAAGAATGGTCAGGAGCACGCCCGCGAGAAATTCCTGGAGTTCGACCTCTCGGACCGAGCAGCGGCGTTGCTGGCCGATCACGTCAAAGCGCTAGTCGAGGATCTTGGCTGCACGCCGAACTCGGCTCTGTTCCCGCTGAGCATGCTTCGACTTGACCGGCAGGAAGACAGGCAGAGACCTGTCGACGATCTGTACTTCGACCATCCTACAGGGCGTAGCTTGTCCTACTACTTCGTGGCTCGCGTACGGCACTCTGCGCCGACATCGGACCGTACGGGCTTCGCGCCAATCTCGATGAACCCCCGTCGGTTCCGGTACACCTTCGGCACACGAATGGCCGAAGAAGGCTGCAGCAAGGCGGTCATTGCCGACCGACTGGGCCATGCGGACCTGCAGAACGTCGATGTGTACTTCGAGGCGTCGCCAGCGATCGTGGAGAACATCGACCGCGCCATGGCGGCCGGCCTTGCTCCCATCGCCCAGGCCTTCTGCGGCCGGACCATCGACGGGGAACACCAGGCGTCGCAGAAAGGGGCGCCAGGGTCGCGGATCATCGACTTCCGCAGTTCAGCCAATCCACTGGGGAGCTGCGGCAAGGGGTCCAGTTGCGGGTTGACCAAGCCCGTGGCCTGCTACACCTGCTTCCGGTTCGAGCCCTGGGTAGACGGACCCCATGAGGAATCGCTAGATCGCCTTCTGGCGGAACGGGACCGTTGCGCCGACGAGCGGATGGCCGGTGTGAACGACGACGCCATCACTGCCGTCATGGAGGTCATCGCCGAATGCGAGCAGGCCCGTCAGCAGCGCCAAGGCGGTGTGACCGCATGACCGCGTCAGTTCTCCACTTCACGCCTCGTGCCGAGCTCTCGGCCCACGACAACATGCTGTCGTTCGTTGAGATGTGCCGCAAGTCTGCCATCCTGGGGGCGTCGGATCAGTTCGACCAAAACGTCTGGGAGGGTGCCTACCGGAAGGGCAAAGGCAACAAAACGCGCATCGTCTTCAGCACCCATGAGGCCGCCCGCAAGGCGAAGCCAAGCCCCACGCCGGCCCTGCCTGAGCCCTTCTTGTCCTTCGCCAAGGCAATCCTGACCTACCTGCAGGATCGGCGGCCTGTCGTCTCTCAGCAGGTGCGGTTGTCTGCGCTTCGGTACCTGGAAGCAGCGCTGCGGCGTCACGGTAGGAATGCCCGACCCTCCGGCACCGACGCGCTGGTGCTCGATGCCGCCGTGCAGATCGCGGAGGAATCCGTCTCCGCCAGCGTTGCATACCGAGCGGCCGGTCAATTGGAGCTGTTCGCCGAGACCATGCAAGAGCTCGGCATCGTCAAGCTCCGCGGCCGCTGGGAGCATGGGCTCACGAAGCCTGCGGAAACCAACTCCCGCATCTCGGAAGAGGCTCTGGCCGCGCGCCAGAAAAAACTGCCGTCGGCCGCCGTCATTCGAGCGATCGCGGGGATCTTCAACGAGGCTCAAGGCGTCGCCGACACCCTCGTCTCCTCCTACTGCGCCCTGATGCTGTGTGCACCAGAACGTGTCAACGAGGTCATGCGTCTCGAAGTTCGCTGCCTGGTTGATGGGGAGGGCCGTTACCAAGGCAAGCTCGGCATTCGGTGGCCGGGCTCCAAGCTCGCCGATGACACCATCAAGTGGCTGCCATCCCACATGGCCCCCCTCGCCAGGGAGGTGATCGCTCGTCTGGAAAAGACTTCCGCGCCGGCCCGGGCGCTCGCTGACTGGTACACAAAGAATCCACGGCGTCTGTACCTAAACGAGGATGCAGAGCACCTGAGAGGCGTGGAGCTACTCTCTGCCGAGGACGTCGGTCTGATCCTTTGGGGGCCGTCAGCCAGCAGAGACAGCGCGAACCAGTGGATCAAGGGCCATGGTTTGGGCCCTGCCCGCACGGTCCGGAAGAAGTTCCTGTACCGGTTTGCCGACGTTGAGGCTGCGGTTCTCAGCCTGCTCCCGGAGACGTTTCCAGAGGTGCCTGGTGCCCCTGGCCTCGAGTGCCGCGCATCGCTCGCGCTTTGCATGATGACGGAACTCCATGCTGGCAAGTCAACCTACACCTGCATGTTCCAGACGGTCAGCCAAGATGACTTGTACAACCGGATGGGCGCACAGGCAGATCGGTCCTCGATCTTCGATCGTTACGGCTACACGGAGGATGACGGGTCGCCAATTCGCGTCACCAGCCACGCGTTCAGGCACTACTTGAACACCTTGGCCCAGTTGGGCGGGCTGTCTGACACCGAAATCGCCATCTTCTCGGGCCGCAAGGACGTGCGCCAGAACCGGGCGTACGACCACCTGACCTCTGACCAGGTCTTGGCGCCGATCATCAAGGCCACCGCACGGGGGTATCGCGCTGAGCTGGTCGCCTCGACTGGCCGACAGCTGTATACCCGGTCGGAACTGCTGGCGCTGGGCAAGGCGGCCTCCCATACGACTGAGTTCGGATACTGCATGCTCGACTTCGCGGCAGAGCCTTGCCAAATGCATCGCGACTGCGTGAACTGCGACGAGCAGGAGTGCGTGAAGGGCGAACAGCACAAGGAGGAGAACCTGCGCAGATCGCGTTCTGAGGCTGAGCAGGCCCTTGCGCGCGCTAGGGCGGCCCTGACCGACGAGGAGTACGGCGCAGACAAGTGGGTCACGCACTATGTCAAGACGCTGGGCCGCATTGAGGAGCTTCTGTCGGCCCTTGAGGACCCCGCGGTCCCCGTTGGCGCTCGCATTCGCCTAGCCAAGGGTTCCCCGCCGCAGGTTCGCATTCGCGACGGCGTTCACCCCATCAAGTTCCTGCCGCGATGAGGAAGCAGCGCGCGCCCGATCTGACGGAGGCCACCATCGCCGTGGTGGTGGACGTGCTGGACGGTTGGACAGGGAAGCTCACATGGGACCTGCTGATCGCGGAGGTGCTCCGGCTCACCGGCTTCGAGTACTCGCGGTTCACGTTCGCCGAATACCCCCGAATCGCCGACGCCTTTGCGGTCAAGAAGAAGAAGCTCAGCGGCACGCTGGTCAGAGGGGCTCGAACGGCGCGGGACGGGCAGATCCTGGCCGCGCTGGACCAGGCGGAGCGCTTCAAGGAGAAGGCGGACCGGCTGGAGCGTGAGAACGAGTTGCTTCTGGAGCAGTTCCAGACATGGGCAGTGAACGCCGAACGGCATGGCGTCACGATCGCTAAGCTCAATGCACCCCTAGCCCTGCCCAACCGAGAGCGGTCCAGAAAGACCGGCTGACGCTCTTGCTGGGTAGATCGGCCCTCCGGCCCTACCCACACTTCAGCCATCGAGGCCTACTTCGGACGGAGATGGTGGCTTCTGACTGCCAAACCCACATTTGCAACCGGCGATAGCCCGGCGGCGACGGTAGACATCGGGCAAAACGGCGTATCAACAGTTCCTTGTGCTTAGAACCATTTTGATCGATAGCGATCCCGGCTGTGCCGGGGTCGGATGATCAAGATGAAGGAAGCCCGTTGGCGTTCACGCCGCGGGCTTTTTTCCTTTTCGAGCCGGACGCCCACCTTCAGCCGAAATGGCCGCCGCTCAGGGCAGGTCCACGATCTCGATCCAGTTCGCGGCGCGTCCCACCGGTTGCCGGCCGATCAGCCGGAGCGCGCCCTTGTCCGGATCGATGCGGTACACCGACAGCCGCTCCGATTTCTCTCCGGCCACGAGCAGGAACTTCCCGGTCGGATCGATGCGGATGCCACGCGGCTGCGTTTCCGTCGGATAGGCGTCCACCAGGCTCGGTTTGCCGGACGCCGCGGCAAGCGTCAGCAACGAGATCGTGCTGCTCGTCCGTTCGGACGTGTACATGAACCGGCCATCCGGCGTGATGGCGATGTCGGAGGACCAGATGCGTCGCTGCTCGTCGCTCGCCGGCACCGTGAGCGTGGTCGAGAGCTCGGTGAGCGTCCCCCGATCGCGATCCCTTCCGAACTGGATGACGTTGCCGCTCAGCTCGCTGATCACGTAGACGAATCGACCGTCGGGGGAGAACTCGATGTGCCGCGGGCCGTTGCCCGGCTTCGTCTTGACGAGCGGCGGATCGAGCGGCGTCAGCTTGCCGCTGGCGGCGTCGAATCCGAACTGCAGGAGCTGGTCGCTGCCGAGGTTGGTGACGTACAGGAAGCGATTGCCGGCGTCGATCCGGATGCTGTGTGCCTTCTCGCCGGTGGGCAGGACCTGGATGGCGCCCTGCTCGACCAGGCCGTCCTTGATCGCGCTGATCGCGATCCGGCTTCCGTCATAGGAGGCCGTGAACAGGAAGCGTCCGGTCCGGTCGGTGGACGCGTAGGCCATGCTGTCCGGGAGTGGCGCGTCGGCCTTCTGGCGCAAGGCGCCGCTCGCGGCATCGATGTCGTAGCTCAGCACGCGGAATGGCTCGGAGCGCACGACCGCGTACAGATGCCGTCTGGCGGGATCCACAGCCATCGGCATCACGAGCTTGCCAGCCGCCGTCTTGCCCAGCGGCGTGAGCGCGCCGGCGGCGTCCATCTCGAACGCGTCGATGACGCCGTCCTGCGCCGCGGAGACATACACGTAGGTCTTCGCCGAGACCGGGACGGCGGCGGCGATCGCCATGGCGGCGGCGCTGGCGATCTTGATCATTCCACTTCTGAGCTTGCGCATCGACTCTGCTCCGGGCCTGTCATGAATGCTGGTGCGCCCGCATTCTGCCGGCGCGGAGTGTCACCAGCCGCGACGTGCGGTCCGGAACTCCACGCCATTGCCGATGGTGCAGTTGAAGCTCGACTGGCTCACGAGGGCGTAGTCCGGCAGGTTGAAGAGCACCTGACGGAAGTTCACGCTGCCATCGACCTTGACCTGATAGCGCAGCGTCTGGAACAGCGGCGCGGCGCTGTCGGACGCCGTGAAATGCGTGTCGGCGAAGGAGATGGTCCCGTCGGGCAGGACGCGATAGGCATCGATGGCCAACAGGCCGCCCTTGGTCTGCGACGGCCGGCCGCCGGCCTGGGGCTGGCAGCGGCTCAGGTCGATGGTGACGGAGACCTTCTGGCCCGCGTCGAGCGCCTCCAGGAGCGCCGCGGGTTGGTTCAGCGTGGTCGTCGGCTCGGCGTGGCTGAGCGCGGCGCCCAGCAGCAGGGGCAGCAGGACGAGCGATTTCTTGGGGAACACGGAGGTCATGGCAATGGCTATGGCGTTGAAGAGAACGTCAGCGTGCCATGTCTTGCCTGGCCGGAGAGCGGCCAGCGCCGAGTTCGCGGCCGAGTTTGCAATCAGCGGTTGAAGCCCGTAAACGACTGAAATTGTCTCGATGGAAGTCTCTACGGGATCCTCGGCGATCGCAGAGAGGGGCCCCCGCATCACCGGCGTCCGGTCATGCGTGTGGAGCGATCTCAGCCATCCGATCCAGACGCCCCACCGCTTCCTCGGGCAACCGCAGTTCAGCGGCCGCGAGGTTCTCCCGCAGATGCTGAACCGATGAGGTGCCCGGAATCAGCACCAGGTTGGGCGAGCGCTGCAGCAGCCAGGCCAGTGCCACCTGCATCGGCGTGGCGCCGAGCTGGCTGGCGACCTCCGACAAGGCGCTCGACTGCAAGGGCGTGAAGCCACCGAGCGGAAAGAACGGGACATAGGCGATGCCGTCCCCGGCCAGCTGCCGCACCAGCGCGTCGTCGTTCCGATGGACGAGGTTGTAATGGTTCTGCACGCAGACGATGGCGCAGAGGCGACGCGCATCCTCGACCTGCCGCGCGGTCACGTTGCTCAGCCCGATGTGCTGGATCAGGCCCTGTCGTTGCAGTTCGGCCAAGGCGGTAAGTGGCTCCTCCAGCGAGCCCTCGGCCGGCCCGTGGACGTCCAGCATGCTGCGCAGGTTGACGAGCTCCAGCGACTCCAGACCGAGGTGGCGCAGGTTGTCGTGCACCGCCCTCGTCAGCTCGTCGGCGGACAGGGCGGGCAGCCACGACCCATCGGACCCCCGCTTGGCGCCCACCTTGGTGGCGATGAGCAGATCCTGGCGATAGGGGTGCAGCGCCTCGCGAATGATCTGGTTGGTGATGTGCGGGCCATAGAAGTCAGCGGTGTCGATGTGATCGAGACCGTGCTCCACGGCCGCCCGCAGCACCGCCACGGCGGCGGCCCGGTCCTTGGGAGGGCCGAAGACGCCGGGTCCGGCGAGCTGCATCGCGCCGTACCCGAGGCGCTTCACGTTGCGGTTGCCGATGCGGAAGGTGCCGGCCTTGTCGAGTGAGTTCATGAGCAATTTCCTTTCGAAGGTGGCTCACTCTAGGCAGCGCCGCGGCGTACGATAAGTGGCTCCAATCCGCACGGGTCGTGCGGAAAACAGAACAGTGGCGGGTGCGATGGCGGATCACATGGCCGATCTGGCGGTTTTCGTGGCGGTGGCGCGCGCCGGAGGCTTCCGGCAGGCGGCGCGCGGCGAGGGCGTCAGCGCGTCCAGCCTCAGCGAGGCCCTGCGCAGGCTGGAAGCCCGCCTGGGGGTTCGGCTGCTCCACCGCAGCACGCGTAGCGTCGTGCCCACCGAAGCGGGCGCGCGACTGCTTCATCGGCTGGGGCCCGCGTTGGGCGAGGTGGAAGCGGCGCTCGACGAGATCAATGGCTTCCGTGACCGTCCGGCAGGCACGCTGCGACTGAACGTCCCCGTCAGCGCGGCGCGCCTGGTGCTCCCGGCCCTGGTGCCGCCTTTCCTCGCCGCCTATCCGGACATCCGACTGGAAGTGATCGTCGACGAAGGTTTCGTCGACGTCGTGGCGGCGGGCTGCGACGCCGGCATCCGCTACGAGGAACGCCTGGAGCAGGACATGATCGCCCTGCCCATCGGCCCGCGTCACCAGCGCATGGCGACGGCCGCCGCGCCGGGCTACCTCGCGCGCAGCGGCCGGCCGTTGCATCCCCGCGACCTGCTGCAGCACGCCTGCCTGCGGGTGCGCTTCGCCAGCGGGGCCATGCCGCCCTGGGAGTTCCAGCGCAAGTCGGAGGTCGTGACGGTCGATCCGGCCGGACCGTTGGTCGTGCGGGCCGGTGGCGGCGTGGACCTCGCCATCGATGCGGCGCTGGCCGGCAGCGGTGTCATCCACCTGTTCGAGGACTGGCTCCAGCCCCATCTGGCCAGCGGCGCGCTGGAGCCATTGCTGCAGCCCTGGTGGCGCCCATTCACCGGGCCGTTCCTGTACTACCCCGGCCGGCGCCACGTGCCCGCGCCCTTGCGGGCCTTCGTCGACTTCTTGCGGATGCGTTACGCCGAAGACTGAGCGGCGGCCTGGGCGCATGCCCGCGGCGCTCGCGGCATAGACGACAGGCCGCCGGCCGGCTCAGCCCTTCTTATCCGCCTTCACATCCATCACCACCAGCCCGGCCAGCATCACCAGCGGCAGTAGCAGCGCCCAGAACTTCCACGCCGCATAGGCGAATGCGCCCGTCAGCGCGCCCACCGCGAAGGCCGCCACCGGCCAGATGAAGCGACCCAGCCGCTCCCGCACGTCCGGACCGGCGGCGCCGCGCAGCAGGTCCACGCTGTCGATCACCACCTGCGTCACATTGCCCGTCATCACCGTCGTCGGCGTCAGCGCCGGCCAGGCCAGGCGGCCCGCCGCGTTCTGCACGCCCATCGCCGCGGTGATGAACAGGCCGGTGGCCATCGCCCACGGCGCGTCGGGCGCCAGCGCCGCACCCGCCGGCACGCTGCAGATCAGCGCCACCACCAGCAGCGCCGCCTGCATCACCAGCAAGGGCCGGCTCGCCACCGTCTTCGTCCGCTCGCAGCGCAAGGCCACCATCCGTGCCAGCGCGACCGACACCACGAAGGTCGGGAACACCAGCAGCTTCAGCAGCACGCTGCCGCCGCTGGCGCGGCTCAGCTCCGCGCCGATCAGCACGAAGTTCCCCGTCACGTGCGCCGTGAACAGCCCGAACAGCGCCACGAAGCCCACCGTGTCCACATAGCCGCCGATGAACCCCAGCGTCAGACTGGCCACCAGCAAGCGCTTCACGCCCGTCATGCCAGCACCTTCCTTTCCAGCACCGCGATCCGCGCCGCGCAGGCCAGCCCGGCGATCAGGCCCAGGTGCTCGAAGAAGGCGTTCTTGGCCATGAAGCGCGCCTGGCCGCTCAGGTGCCAGAAGTCGTTGGCCACCAGCATCGCCACCAGCGTCAGCACGCCCAGCGCGCCGGCCGCCAGCCACACCCAGCGGTTCAGGATCAGCAGCAACGCGCCGATCAGCTCCACCGCGATCGCCAGCACCGCCCACAGCACCGCGGGCTGGAGGCCGAAATGGGCCTGTTCCGCCACCGCGCCGGGAAAGTCCATCGCCTTGTCGATCCCACCGATGAGGTAAGCCGACGCCAAGCATAGGCGCAGCATCACCCCGAAGCTGGGCCATTGCAGCACCGCCTCCACCCAGCGCGGCGCGGCGGGGGAGAACAGGCGGGTGGATCGGTACTCGCTCATCGTGGGGCCTCCTGGTGCCGCCGGTTGCGCCCGGCTTCGGCGCGCCGCTTCAAGGCGGCTCGTGCTTCCAAGTCCATCATCAGACCGCCCAGCACGCGCATCCCAGCGCGCCCCAGAAGCTCTTCAGGTCGGAGGCGGGCACCTCCGACGCCCAGGCATTCGCATGCGCATGACCGTGGACGCCGCAGGCGGTGTCGCAGCACGCGGTGCGCCGCATCGCCGCCTGCAGTGGCTTGCCTTCCGCGCCCCAGGCGCCGTAGCCGCCGTAGCGCCGCACCGGCGACCAGTCCGGCATCGCCGGCGGCGGGGCCGATTCGTCCAGCGACGCGAAATCGCCGGCGCCCCACACCACCTTGCCGCCGACCATGGTCAGCAGCGCGCTGGTGTCGGCGATGTCCGACTCCGGGCAGCCGAAGAAGTCGCGGTCCGGCACGATCAGGTCGGCGAGCTGGCCCGCCGCGATCTGCCCCTTGTTGCCCTGCTCGTTCGAGAACCAGGTGACGTTCTCCGTCCACATGCGCAGCGCCGCCTCACGGTCCAGGCAGTTGCGCTGCGGCGTGATCTGCAGGCCGCCGACGGTACGGCCGGTGACCAGCCAGGACAGCGACACCCACGGGTTGTACGAGGCCACCCGCGTCGCGTCGGTGCCGGCCGAGACCTTCATGCCCCGGCGCAGCATTTCGGCTACCGGCGGCGTCGCCTCGGCGGCGCGCGCGCCGTAGCGCTCGACGAAATACTCGCCCTGGTAGGCCATGCGGTGCTGCACCGCCACGCCACCGCCCAGCGCGGCGATCCGGTCCATCGAGCGCGTCGAGATCGTCTCGGCGTGATCGAAGAACCAGTTCAGCCCGTCGATCGGCGTGTCGCGATGGACCTTCTCGAAGACGTCCAGCGCGCGCGAGATGGTCTCGTCGTAGGTCGCATGCATGCGCCACGGCCAGCGGTTCTGCACCAGGATGCGCACCACCTCCTCGAGCTCGCCTTCCATCTGCGGCGCCATGTCGGGCCGCGGCTGGCGGAAGTCCTCGAAATCCGCGGCGGAGAACACCAGCATTTCGCCGGCGCCGTTGTGGCGGAAGTAGTCGTTGCCCTGCTTGTAGGGGACCGACTTCGCCCAGTTGAGGAAGTCCTCCTTCTCCTGTCCCGCCTTCTGGGTGAACAGGTTGTAGGCCAGGCGGATCGTCAGCTGGCCGGCGTCGGACAGCTGCTGGATGACCTGGTAGTCCTCGGGATAGTTCTGGAAGCCACCGCCCGCGTCGATGGCGCCGGTGACGCCCAGCCGGTTGAGCTCGCGCATGAAGTGGCGCGTGCTGTTGAGCTGGTACTCGGGCGGGAGCTTCGGCCCCTTGGCCAGCGTCGCGTACAGGATGGACGCATTGGGCTTGGCCAGCAGCAGGCCGGTGGGGTTGCCGGCGCTGTCGCGCAGGATCTGGCCACCGGGCGGCTCGGGTGTCTCGCGGGTGTAGCCGACGGCGCGCAGCGCCGCGCCGTTCAGCAGCGCGCGGTCGTAGAGGTGCAGGATGAAGACCGGCGTGTCCGGCGCGACGGCATTGAGCTCGTCGATGGTCGGCAGCCGCTTCTCATGGAATTGGTGCTCGGTGAAGCCGCCCACCACGCGCACCCACTGCGGCGCGGGCGTGATGTCGACCTGCGCCTTCAGCATCGCCATCGCGTCGGCGAGGCTGCGCACGCCATCCCAGCGCAGCTCCATGTTGAAGTTCAGGCCGCCGCGGATGATGTGCAGGTGGTTGTCGATCAGGCCCGGCAGCACGCCGCGGCCTTTCAGGTCGATGCGGCGCGTCGTCGCGCCGGCCAGCGCCAGGATCTCCTGGTTGCCGCCGACGCTGAGGAAACGTCCGTCCTGGATGGCCACCGCCTCGGCGCTCGGCCGCGTGCGGTCCAGCGTCGTGAAGCGGCCGTTGAACAGCACCAGGTCGGGCGTCATGCCCGCGCTGCGGGAGAAGGAGGTGTCAGGCATCGTGGGACTCCGCGTTCGCCGCCGGGGCCGTGCCGGCGCGCCGGACAGTGCCCGCCTCGGGTGCCGCGCCGGGGGCCGCCGCGGTCTTCGTCTTCTCGCATCCGGGCATGTGCCCGAACATGTGCGGGCGCAGTTTCTGGTCGACCCAGCTGACCTGCGCCGGATCGCGCTGCAGCCACTGGCGCACCAGCGGCGGGATCTGCTCGCCGGCGAGGATGCCCAGCAGGCCCACCAGCGCGATCACCGGCGGCGCCGGCGACCTCACGTTGAGCAGGCCGTAGATCACGCCGACGAGCAGGCCCACGGCGGCCGACAACACATATGCATTCATGAGGACCGCCTTTGCGCTGCCGTCGAGGTTCAGCCCTCGTGGGCGTTGAACATCGTCTTGGCGTAGTTGATGCCGATGCCGTAGGCGCCGCCGACCTTCTTCGCGATGCCGGTGGTCATGTCGTAGGTCTCGCCGCGGGCCCAGTCGCGCTGCAGCTCCAGCAGGTACTGCAGCGAGGTGATCGGCTGCGCGCCGGCCTGCACCATGCGCTCGACGGCGCGGTTGTGCGCTTCCAGCGAGACGTCGCCGCAGGCGTCGGTGATGACGTAGACCTCGAAGCCCTGGTCGATCGCCGACAGCGCCGGACCGACGATGCAGACGCTGGTCCACAGGCCGGCCAGCACGATGCGGTCCTTGCCGATGCGGTTGATCTCCTCGATCACCGCCACGTCCTCCCAGGTGTTCATCGAGGTGCGGTCCAGCATCTTCTTGCCGGGGAAGGGCGCGGTGACCTCGTCGAACATGGGGCCGGAGAAGCTCTTCTCGGCGACCGTGGTCAGGATGGTGGACACGCCGAAGCCGGCGGCCGCCTGCGCCACCAGCGAAGCGTGGGTGCGCAGGTTGTTGGCATCGATCGAGTGCGTGGCGAAGGCCATCTGCGACTGGAAGTCGATCATGACCAGCGTGTGGTCGGTGGGGTTCAGCAACTTGGCGCCGGGAACGGCCTTGGCGAGCTTGCTCATGGGGGTCTCCTGGAGAAACGAGGAAACGACGGTCCGCGCGGCGGTGATGAACGGCGCGGACCCTCGAGGGGATCGTTGAAGCGGACTACTGGCGGGATCAGGACTTCGCGAAGGCCAGCAGGTCGGCGTTCAGCTGGTCCTTACTGGTGGCGGCCAGGCCATGGCTGCCGCCCTTGTAGACCTTGAGCGTCGCCTTGGGGGCCAGCTTCACCGACAGCTCGGCGGAGTTGCCGATCGGCACGATCTGGTCGTCGTCGCCATGGATGATCAGCGTCGGCACGGTGATCTTCTTCAGGTCCTCGGTGAAGTCGGTCTCGGAGAACTGCTTGATGCAGTCGAACTGCGACTTCAGCGAGCCTTGCATGCCCTGCAGCCAGAAGCTGTCGCGCATGCCTTGCGAGACCTGCGCGTTCGGGCGGTTGGCGCCGAAGAAGGGCGTCGTCAGGTCCTTGTAGAACTGCGAGCGGTCCTTCTGCACGCCGGCGCGGATGCCGTCGAAGACGTCCTTGGGCAGGCCGTTCGGGTAGGCGGCGGACTTCATCATCGTCGGCGGCACGGCGCCGACCAGCACGACCTTGGACACGCGCTTGACGCCGTGGCGGCCGACGTAGCGGGTGACCTCGCCACCGCCGGTGGAGTGGCCGACCAGCATCGCGTCCTTGATGTCGAGCTTGTCGAGCACGGCGGCCAGGTCGTCGGCGTAGGTGTCCATGTCGTTGCCGTTCCAGCTCTGGCTGGAGCGGCCGTGGCCGCGGCGGTCATGGGCGATCACGCGGAAGCCGTTCTGGCCGAGGAAGAGCATCTGGTCTTCCCAGGCGTCGCTGCTCAGCGGCCAGCCGTGGGAGAAGACGACGGGCTTGCCGCTGCCCCAGTCCTTGTAAAAGATCTGGGTGCCGTCCTTGGTGGTGACGTAGCTCATGGGGGCTCCTGGTAGGGGGTGTTGGGAGGGGGTGGAGGGGGAGGAAGAGGCCGCGGCCTCGGCGCCGTCGGCCAGCGCCAGCGGCAGCGCCGCGGCGAGCGCGAGCTGGCCGCCCAGCGCGAGCAGGTCGCGGCGGGTGAGGTCCGAGGGGGTCGAAGGAATCGTCATCGAGGGTCTCCGAGGGATGAAGGCATCCTAGGAAACCGATGTCCGGCGCGACAGCCGCCGATGGCGCAGCCAGCGCTCTCCCGTCAGAGGCAGGCGGTGGGCGACCCTTCTCCCTCGACCTCTCCCTCGACCCCTCCCCCCGTGGGGGGAGGGAATGAGCGGGGACGCCCGGGGGAGTTCAGAGGCGCAGCAGGCCGCGCTTGAGCGCCAGCACGACGGCGTGGGTGCGGTCGCGGGCGTCGAGCTTGGACAGGATCATCTTCACGCGCGCCTTGATCGTGTCCTCGGACAGCGAGAGCAGGCCGCCGATCTCGCGGTTGCTCAGGCCCTGCGCGATGTGCTCGAGCACGTCGATCTCGCGCCCCGAGAGCTGCTCCTGGCCGGCGTGCGCGGCGATCTCCTGGGCGACCTCGTTGGGGATCCAGCGGTGGCCGCGATGCACCGCGCGGATCGCGTCCAGCAGCTCGGTGCGCAGCTGCGTCTTGAGCAGGTAGCCCGAGGCGCCCAGCTTGAGCGCCTGCCAGGCCTGGGCATCGGCCTTGAAGGTGGTCAGCACGATGACCCGCGCGCCCGGGCTCAGCGTGCGCAGCCGCGACAGCGCCTCCAGGCCGTCCATGCCCGGCATCTGGATGTCCATCAGCGTGACGTCGGGGCGCAGCCGCTCGAAGGCCTGCAGGCCCTGCCAGCCGTCGGCCGCCTCGCCCACCGGCGCCATGTCGGGCTGCTCGCCCAGCACCGCGGCGATGCCCTCGCGCATCAGCGGGTGGTCGTCGACCGTCAGGACGCGGATGGGTTCGGGCGCGGGCAGCATGGCGGCGATCATAGGGCGACCCCCTTCGGGGCGTCCCTCTTCCAGGGGGCCACTACCCTTTCGGGTAGCGGGCATCGACTCGACCGGGGCTATCGCGGTGCAGCATGGCTTCCGATGATCGGCGCAGTCCTCCGGCGCCCCCGCGCCACCGCCCTTCACCGCCCCCCGGGAGCTGTCCATGTCCCTGATCGAGCGTCCCCCCGCCGTCCTCGACGCGATCGTCGTGCATCGCAATCCGCTGCTGCGCGCCGGCATCGCCGCCGCGCTGTCGCCCTTCTTCCGCGCGCACGACACCGGCGACGACGGGCTGCCGTCCGGCTTCCCGTCGCTGGGCGCGGCGGGGCCGGGCAGCCGGAGCACGTCGGTGCGGTTGGTGATCGCGGATCACGAGGGCGCGCTGCAGTCGCTGGCCGGCGCGCCGCGCCGCGGCGGNGCACGGCCTCGGGCGGCGTGCCTGCGCCGCAGTGGCTGGTGGTGAGTCCGGTCACGCACGGCGGCCGCGTCCGTCATGCGATGGCGGCGGGCGTGCTCGGCTACGTGCATGCGGCCTGCGCGCTGGAGGAACTGCGCGACGCCGCGCGTGCCGTCGCGGCCGGACGGCGTTATCTCTGCCGCACGGCGGCCGGTGCCGTGGCCGAGGGCTGGCTCGGGGACGAGCTCACGCCGCGCGAGCGCGACGTGCTGCGCATGCTCTGCCTGGGCCTGGACAACAAGTCGATCGGCCTGCGGCTGGGCGTCGCGGCGGGCACCGTCAAGACACATGTGAAGACGCTGCTGCAGAAGCTGGGCGCGCGCAGCCGCACCCAGGCCGCCACCGAGGCGCTGCGCCGCGGGCTGCTCGACGACGAGCCGGTGGCCGATGATCCGGTGCCGCTGCCGGCGCGTCCGTCGCGCGGCGCCGCGCAAGGGCTCTACCGGCTCCAGCCGCTGCCGGCCGCATGACCGGGACGACGCGCGCTTGACCGCCAGGGGCCCGGGTCGGCACAGTCGCCGGCCGGCATGGCGCCGGACAGAGGGAGGTCAAGTGGCGAGGTGGTGGATCGGATGGATGCTGGTGGTCGCGTTTGCGGCCGCGACCGCCCACCCTGCGGCGGGGGCCGCCGCCGAGGGCCTGCCCGATTTCTCCCACCGCTCCTGGAACGTCCGCGACGGCGCGCCGGCGGATGTCTGGACGCTGGGCGGCGGGCGCGAGGGCGTGCTGTGGCTGGGCACCGGCATGGGGCTGTACCGCTTCGACGGCCTGCGCTTCGAGCGTTACCGGCCCGGCGACCAGCCGCTGCCGGCGTTCAACATCAACGCCTTGCTGGTCGACGAGGACCGCACGCTGTGGATCGGCCTGTTCGAAGGCGGCGTGCTGCGCCTGCGCGACGACGGCGTGACCCGCTACGGCGCGGCGCAGGGGCTGCCCGGCGGCCGCGTGCTGCGCCTGGTGCGCGCCGGCGGGGCGCTCTGGGCCGCGGCGGGCAAGGGCCTGGCGCGTTTCGACGGGCAGCGCTGGCAGCGTGTGGGCGAGGCGCAGGGCTATCCCGCGGCCGGCGCCGAGTACCTGTTCCGCGACCGCCAGGGCACCCTGTGGGTCAGCTCCGGCGAGCGCCTGTACCGGCTGGCCGCCAATGCCGAGCGCTTCGAGGACACCGGCGTGCCGCTGGGCCGCAGCGCGGTGATGGCGCAGGACGGCCAGGACCGGCTCTGGATCGCCGACGGCCGCGGCGGCGTGCGGCCGCTGGGGGTGCCGGGCTCCTGGCGCTCGTGGGCGCAGCTGCCGGACACCGCGCCGGCGCCCGCGCCCGTGCGGATGGACGACCTGGCCGCGGCGCCCTTCTCCCCCAGCGTGGTGTCCGAGCGCGACGGCCGGCCGTCCACGCTGGTCAAGCAGATGCTGTTCGCCAGCGACGGCGGGCTGTGGGTGACCGTCAACGGTCGCGGCGTGTTCCGCACCGAGGCCGCGGACGCGGCCCGCCTGATGGCGGGCGAGCAGCTGGACTGGTCGCGCGGGCAGTGGTTCACCGTCGCCGATGGCCTGGGCTCGTCCATCACCGTGCCGCTGGTGGAAAGCGACGACGGCGAGATCTGGGTCGGCACCAACGTCGGCGTCAGCAGCCTGCGCCAGCACCGCATCCGGCGCGTCACGCGGCTGGAGGACGCCGCCTCGACCGGGTTCAACGTGCAGCCGGACGGCAGCGGCGTGCTGCTGTCGAGTTCTTCGGCGAGCTGGCGGGTCGATCCGCCTGGCGGTCCGGTGCGCGAGACCGGCATCGATCCGCGGCCGAGCTCGCGCCGGCCGGCCACGCAGGCGGTGCGGGCGACCGACGGCTCGCTCTGGCTGTGGGACAACGAGACGCTGTGGCGCTCGCCGCCGGGCGGCCGCTGGGAGCGCTGGGCCCAGCCGCTGCCCGCCGGGACGCGGGCCGCCGCCAGCGGCATGGCCGCCGATCCGACCGGCGGGTTGTGGCTGTCGCTGCACGAGGTTGGCGTGTTCCACGCCACGCGCGCCGGCATCGCCCGCGTCAGGGACGGGGAGCTCGACGGCCAGCCGCCGGGCTCGCTGGCGGTGGACGCGGACGGGGCCGTGTGGTTCGGCCACGACGGCGTGCTCACCGCCATCGACGACCTGGGCCGGCGCCTGCGCTTCGGACCGGAGCAGGGCCTGCGCACCGGCCGGATCCTGACGGTGCGCAACACCCGCCACGGCCTGGTCGTCGCCGGCGAGAACGGCGTCGCGCTGGGCCGGGACGGCCGTTTTGCCACCATCCCCATCGAGCGCGATCCGGCCTTCGGCCGGGTGTCGGGCATCGTCGAGTCCTTCGACGGTGACCTCTGGCTCAACGGCGGCCGCGGCCTGGTGCGCCTGGCCGCGGCGGAAGTGCCCGCGCTGTTCGAGGCCTCGGCCAGTCCGCTGAGCTACCAGCTGCTGGACGCGGCGGACGGCCTGCCCGGCATCGCCCGTCAGGCCTCGGCGACGCCGACCGCGGTGCGCGACGCCCGCGGCCGGTTGTGGTTCGTGACCAACCTCGGGGTGGTCTGGCTGGACCCGGCGCGCACGCCGCGCAACTCGCGCGAGGTCGGCGTCGACGTGCAGGCGCTGATGGCCGGCGGGCAGAGCTATCCGGCCGCGCAGGGCCAGCAGCTGCCGCAGGGCACCAATGCGCTGACGCTGCGTTACGCCGCACGGGTGCTGAGCAAGGCGGAGCAGGTGCGCTACCGCTTCCGACTGGTGGGCGTCGACGCGGACTGGCGCGATGCCGGCACGCAGCGCGAGGCGACCTACGCCAACCTCGGTCCGGGCGACTACCGCTTCGAGGTGCTGGCCTCCAATCCCGACGGGCTGTGGAGCCGCCGGCCGTCGGTGCTGGCTTTCCGCATCGCGCCGGCGCTGCACGAGTACGCCGCCTTCCGCTGGGGACTGGCGTTGGCGCTGGGGGGGGCCATCTGGGGCGGGTATCGCCTGCGGGTGCGGGCGCTGCAGGCGCGGCTGCGGATGCGGCTGGAGGTGCGCCATCGCGAGCGGGAGCGCATCGCGCGCGACCTGCACGACACGCTGCTGCAGGGCTTCCAGGGGTTGCTGCTGGGGCTGGACGCGAGCATGCGACGCGTGACCGACCAGGCGCTGCGGCACAAGATGGAGCGCGACCTGACCCGGGCCGAGGGGCTGCTGGCCGAAGGCCGTGATCGCGTCGGCCAGTTGCGTCAGCGCATCGACGACGAAGACGCTGCCGAGCGCGGCGGCTGGGGTGATGACGACGAGGGCGACGACGACGCGGACGGCGGCGAGGGCCGGGGCCCGGACCGTCGGCTGGCCGAGCGGCTGGCGCGCGCCGGCCAGGACCTGGTCCGGCCGCCGGGCCAGTTCCGGATCCGGGTGACCGGCACGCCGCGGGCGCTGGCGGCCTCGATCGAGGATGAAATGCTGCTGATCGCGCGCGAGGCCCTGACCAATGCCGACCGCCATGCGCGGGCGAGCGAGGTGAGCCTGGAGCTGGAGTACCGCGCCGACGGGCTGACGCTGACGGTGCGCGACAACGGCATCGGCCTGCCGCCGGACTGGGAGGCCCGGCAGCCGCGCGACGGGCGTTACGGCATGTGCGGCATGCGCGAGCGGGCGCGCCTCATGGCGGCGTGCCTGTCGGTGCGCAGCACGCCGGGCGCCGGCACCGAGCTGGTGTTGCACGTGGCCGATGCGCCACGCGCCGGCTGGCGGGCGCGCTGGCGGCAGCAGCGCGCGGCCGTCTCCCCGTGAAGTCCCCGAGGGTCAGGGCATACCCGGCTTCCTAGAATCCGCGCGACGTCGAAGTTCCGACGTTTTCACGAGGGAAGAGTGATGAAGAAGTTTGCCGCGCTGTCCGCGCTGTGCCTGTCCTTGGCCGCCGCGCTCCCCGCCTTCGCCGATCCGGCGCCGGTGCCCGATGCCACCCAGGCGCAATCGCTGCGCGATGCCGTGCGGGCCGACCGCAAGGGCGTCGTCCTCAAGGCGCTGCAGCTCGACGAGGCGCAGACCAAGAAGTTCGTGCCGGTCTACGAGGCGTATGAGCGCGAACTGGCCACGCTGAACCGCCAGTTCACCCGCATGTCGGTGGAATTCGTGCAGATCGGCGACAAGCCGACCAATGCGCAGTCGAAGTACTTCTCCAAGGGCTACCTGGGATACGTCGACGCTGAGCAGAAGCTCTACAAGAAGTACCACCCGCGCGTGGTGAAGGCGATCGGCGAAGTCGGCGCCGCCCGCTTCCTGTCGGTCGAGCGGCGCATCCGCGCCCTCCAGGACTACGACCTCTGGATCTAAGGCTTTCAGCCTCTCCCTTCTTTCACCCTCTCCCGCAGGGCGGGAGAGGGAGGGGTGAGGGTGGGAACCTGCGAAGACCCTCACCCCTGCCCTCTCCCACTTTGTGGGAGAGGGAGTAAGAAGGTGAGAGCGGTGGGGGCGGGAGAGGGAAAGGCGGTGCTCAGATCCAGCCCAGATCGATCGCGCGCAGCACGGCCTGCGTGCGGTCGCGGACGCCCATCTTCGCGAACACCGCGGAGCAGTGGTTCTTGATGACGCCCTCGCTGTTGCCCAGCAGCGCGGCGATCTCGGTGTTGCTGCGGCCGCTGGCCACCAGGCGCAGCACCTGCAGCTCCTTGGGGCTGAGCGGCTCGGGCTCCGCCGTCGCCGCGAAGGCGCGCTCCACCGGCGCGCGCTCCATGCGCTCGGTCAGCAGCGGACGCAGCGCCGTCGAGCCACCCACCACGTCTCGCAGCGCCTGCACCAGCGTGTCCGGGCTGATCGCCTTCAGCAGGAACCCGCGCGCCCCCGCGCGCACCGCCTCGTCGAAAGCCGCCGTGTCGTCGAAGGTGGTCAGCAGCACCACCGGGATCTTCAGCGCCCGCGCCGCCAGCGCCCGGATCAGCCCGATGCCGTCCAGCCGCGGCATCCGCATGTCCGACAGGATCACGTCCGGCTGCTCGCGCGCCAGCAGCTCCAGCGCTTCCGCGCCGTCCGACGCCTCGCCCACCAGGCGGATGTCGTCGTGCAGCGCCAGCAGGCCCTTCAGCCCCTCGCGCACCAGTTGCTGGTCTTCCACCAGCAGCAGCTTGATCGTGTTGTCGCTCATGTCGTCTCCTTGCTGGATGGCGCAATCCCGGTTCAGGCGCGCCGCGGGCAGTTCAGTTCGATCAGGAATCCGGGGTGATGCCGCAGCACCTGCATCGTCCCGCCCAGTTCGGCCATGCGTTCCTGCATGCCCTTGAGGCCGTTGCCCTCGCGCAGCTTGCGCGTGCCGCGGCCATTGTCGTCAACCCGCACCCGGACCTGCGGACCGGATTCGTCCACCGCCTCCAGGCTGACGCGCACCCGCGTCGCGCCGGCATGGCGCACCGCGTTGGTCACCGCCTCCTGCACGCAGCGCAGCAGCGCATGCGCGCAGCGCGGCGTCAGGTCCTGCGCGACCGGGTCCAGCGCCAGTTCGATCTGCGTGCTGGCGATGCCGTCGGCCAGCGTGCGCAGCGCGGCCTCGAGGTTGATGCGCTGGCTCTCCCGTTCGCGCGACACCGCCGCGCGGACCTCCGCCAGCAGCCCCGCCGCGCCCAGCTTGGCCTTCTCGACCGCCTGCGCGGCGCCGGGCTCGTCGTGACGGCGCAGCAGCGCCTCGCTCAGCTGCAGGTGCAGGTTGAGCGCGGTCAGGTGATGCCCCATCACGTCGTGCAGCTCGCGCGCCATGTGCAGGCGCTCGGCATAACGCAGCTGCTCGATCTGCAGCCGCTCGCCCGATTCCTTCTCGGCCAGCATGGCCTGGAACCAGCGTCTGCGCTCGGCCTCCGCCGCGGCCAGCCGGCCCAGGCCGAAGGCCATGCCGTGCAGCGCCACCATCGACATCGACAACCCCAGGCTGTTCAGCCACCAGGGCAGGTCGGGCTGGAGCTGCTCGAGCCGCTGGGCCTCGCTGGGCAGCAGCCAGTACAGCGCCACGCTGATCACGACCTGCGCGAGCGCGAAATTGAAGGCGCGCCGCACGTTCAGCAGCAGCGCCGCCAGCACGGTCACGAGGAAGGGCAGCCCCGGCGTGACCAGCAGCGCCAGCACGTTCAGCAGCAGCACGCGGGCGAGCGCGTCGGCCGGCGGCAGGTCCAGGTGTTGCTGGCGCGCCAGCCGCCAGAAGTGCCACGCGAACAGCATCACCAGCGCCAGGCAGGTGAGCACGAAGGGCGCGTCGTGGGTGTCGCCGCCGGTGCGGCGGTAGAGGCTGGCCAGGACGCCGTCGTAGGGCTCGGTCGCGTTGCCCATCAGGCCCCAGACCGCCGAGCCCAGCTCCAGCAGGCAGATCGCCAGGGCGGCAATGCGCAGCACGAAGGCGGGCTGGGCGATGCGGGCGAGCAGACGATCCAAGGGGTCCATCCAGGCGAGGCGGCAACACGCCAGCGTGCCACAGGCGACGTCCGGCAGGGAAGGTGCGCATTGTCATGGGACACCGGCCGCGGCGGTTCCGTCGATGCGACGAGTGCCCCGAATCGCTGGATGAGCTGCCGGCGGGAGTGCGACGGGCAGCGGACCGCCGCCGCGCCGGCCCTGGTCGGCTGGGCACCCGGGACGGCCAGCCGGCGGACGCGGCCTCGGGACTACGCGATCGCTTCCGCGATGACGCCGCCGCCCAGGCAGACGTCGCCGTCGTAGAGCACCGCGCTCTGGCCGGGCGTGACCGCCCATTGCGGCTGCGGGAAGTCCAGGCGGATGCTGCCCTCGCCGGGGGTCAGCGCGCAGGGCGCGTCGGCCTGCCGGTAGCGGGTCTTGGCGCCGAAGCCGCCGAAGGCCGGCGCCTGGCCGGTCCAGCTCAGGTCCTGCGCCACCAGGCCGCGGCTCTGCAGCAGCGGGTGGTCGTGGCCCTGGACGACCACCAGCGTGTTGCTCGCCAGGTCCTTGCGGGCGACGAACCAGGGCTCGTGCTCGCCGCCGCCGCGCGGCGCGCCCTTCTCCTTCACGCCGCCGATGCCCAGTCCCTGGCGCTGGCCCAGCGTGTAGAAGGACAGGCCGACGTGCTCGCCCAGCTTGCGGCCGCGCTCGTCCTTGATCGGGCCGGGCTTGTGGGAGAGGTAGCGGTTCAGGAACTCGCGGAAGGGCCGCTCGCCGATGAAGCAGATGCCGGTCGAGTCCTTCTTCTTCGCATTGGGCAGCCCGATCTCCTCGGCCAGCCGGCGCACCTCGGTCTTGGGCAGCTCGCCGACCGGGAACATCGTCTTGCGCAGCTGAGCCTGGTTGAGCCGGTGCAGGAAGTAGCTCTGGTCCTTGAGCGGATCCAGGCCCTTGAGCAGCTGCACCTGGCCGTCCTGCTCGCGCACCCGCGCGTAATGGCCGGTGGCGATCTTCTCAGCGCCCAGTCGCATCGCGTGGTCCAGGAAGGCCTTGAACTTGATCTCGGCGTTGCACAGCACGTCCGGGTTGGGCGTGCGGCCGGCCTGGTACTCGCGCAGGAACTCGGCGAAGACGCGGTCCTTGTACTCGGCGGCGAAGTTCACGTGCTCGATCTCGATGCCGATCACGTCGGCCACCGCCGCCGCGTCGACGAAGTCGATGTTGGAGGAGCAGTACTCGCTGTCGTCGTCGTCTTCCCAGTTCTTCATGAAGATGCCGACGACCTCATGGCCCGCCTGCTTGAGCAGCCAGGCGGACACGGCGGAATCAACGCCGCCGGACAGCCCGACGACGATGCGTTGCTTCTTGGGATTCATGGGGCGCGATTGTCCCAAAGGTCCGCAAGACCTGTCCGGCGCGGGGCCGGCCGCCGCCCGACGCGCCTCAGCGCCCCTTCACCCACCGCCTCCACCCCGATTTCGTGACGCCGTTCACGACCCACGGCGCCCGGGGGGAGGCGTGTCAGGAATGGCTGACACGCGCTGCGCGATTCGACGCACAGCGGGGCCGGTGGTCGCCGACTCCTCCGGCGCGCGGCGTCCGAAGAAACTGAATGAAACAGGGAGACCGATCATGAACGTCGTCATCGTCGAAGGGTCCATCACCATCCGGGCGCAACTGCAGGCGCTGCTGGCGCGAGAACGCCGGATCCAGGTGGTGGGCGAGGCGGCTTGCGAGGCCTCCGCGATCGAGACGATCACCCGGACCCAGCCCGACGTGGTGGTGATGGACCTGGCGCTGCAACCCGGCAGCGGGCTGCGGGTGCTGAGGGCGATCCGGCAGCTGGGCATCGGCGCGCGGGCGATCGTGCTGAGCAACAGCTATTACGAGGACATGCGGCGCGCCTGCGCCGAGCACGGCATTTCCGGCTTCTTCGACAAGGGCACGCAGGCCGAGGAGGTGCTGGCGCTGCTGCAGGGCTGGCTGCCGCCGCTGCGGGCGGACGAGCCGGAGCGCCAGGCCGCCGTCGACGGGCTGGACCTGCCGTCGCGCGGCCACTCCGCCTTCGACGAACTGGCCGACCTGGCCTGCGACATCAGCGGCGGCGCGATGGCCGCGGTCGGCCTGGTGGATGGCGAGCAGCTGCGGCTGATCGGCACCTCCGGCCTGCCGCTGCGGACGATGCCGCGCGCACGTGGCTTGTGCTCGCACGTGATGCATCACGGCGGACTGCAGGAGGTGCCGGACACCTGGCACGACAGCCGCTTCCTCGACCACCCGCTGGTGCAAGGCGCGCCGTATGTGCGCTTCTATGCGTCGGTGCCGCTGTCGCTGTCCACCGGCGAGGTCGTCGGCAGCCTGTGCGTGATGGACCGCCTGCCGCGGCGCCTGCGCGAGCGCCAGCGCGAGTCGCTGGTGACGCTGTCGCGCTGCGCGATCAATGAGCTCGAGGCCCGCCGGCGCGAGCCGCGCCACATCGACCAGGCGATCAGCGCCGCGATGACGCTCTGAGCGCGATCGCGCCCCGGCCGCTCAATGCGGCCAGGCGCGCGGCGCGTACAGCGACGGGTGGGCCGCGACGGCCTCCAGCGGCAGCCGGCGCCCGGCGGCGTGGTCCTCGATGCACTGCAGGATCAGCGGGCTGCGATGGCGGTCGCGGCTGGCGCGGATCTCGTCCAGCGTCAGCCAGAGCGTGCGCTGGATCGGCTCGTCGAAGGGGCGGCCGGGGATCTGGTCGCCGACCCGGCCGGTGAAGGCCAGGCGCACGTAGGTCACGTCGTCGCCGCGGTCCGGGCGCAGGAAACGCGACATGTAGACGCCGAGGAAGGCGTCCGGCGTGAACGGCCGGGCGGTTTCCTCGAGGACTTCGCGCTTGACCGCGTCGATCGCGGACTCGGCCTGCTCCAGATGGCCGGCGGGATTGTTGAGCAGCAGGCCGTCGCGGGTGAGCTCCTCGACCAGCAGGTAGCGGCCGTCCTGCTCGATCACGGCGGCGACGGTGACGCTGGGCTTGAATCGTTCGGTCATGGTCCTTCCTGGGGGGCGGCTGGTCCGGCGGCATGGGATGCCGGGGAGCGCCACCTCGATGTGGGAACGGGGCCGCATTGTGAGGGGGCCTGGTGACAGCGGCGGCGAACAGCGACCACGCCGGCGAAGGCGTGTCCCCTGAACCCGTCGGCGCACCCGTCCGACATCGCCCAAAAGCAAAACCCCGGCAAGCCGGGGTTTTCTTCATTCTTCAGCGCGAGGCTCAGTTGCCCCGGCCGTGTCCGTGGCCGCGGTCATCGTCGCGGTCCTTGTCGTGACCGCGTCCCCGGCCATGACCCTTGCCAGGACCGCGATCGTCATCGCGGTAATCGCGGCGGCCGTCGTCGCGCCAGCGGTATTCGCTGTGATCCCGGCGGTATTGCGGCGCATACACGTCCCGATACCACTCGTCCCGCACGAAATAGACCGGCCGGCCGCACGCGTTGTAGCGCGCGCAGTGCTTGGCCCAGTTCTTCTCATGGCCCGGCGGCACGCGGAGATAGACCGCCGGCGCGGGCGCCGGCACCCGCGTCACCAGCACCGGCCGCTCGTACACCACCTGCGGGCGCACATTGCCGATGTCGATCTGTCCATAAAAACCCGGTTCGCCAATGGTCACCGAGACCCCCACATCGGCCGCCCGGGATGCCATCGGCATCAGGGCGACCAACGCCAACGCACTGTTGAGGAGAATTTTCTTTGTCATGGTCTGACTCCTTTCGGTCGTCATTTAACGCCGCTTTGACTCCCTTCGACGACTCTAGTTCACCATTCGAAACAGCTTTGCCTCACATTGCTCATGGGTTTGGTTGGTGAAAACCCCAGTCGCGGGCGCGTCCCGCCCGAGGCGGTCCCCCGGTTAAGCTCGCCCGGACCCTGATTCAGGATGGAGGGATTCCAGATGCTGATCGGTGTGCCGCAGGAAACCGCGGCGGGGGAGGCGCGCGTCGCCGCGACGCCGGAGACCGTCAAGAAGCTGGTCGCGCAGGGCCACACGCTGCGCGTTCAGCAGGGCGCCGGCCTGAACGCCAGCGTGACCGACGAGGCCTACGCCGCCGCCGGCGCGGAACTGGTCGGGCGCGAGGCGGCCTTCGCCTGCGACCTCGTCCTGAAGGTCCGTGCGCCGGAGCCCGGCGAGATGGCGCTGTTCAAGCCCGGCGCGGTGCTCGCCGGCATGCTCAATCCCTTCGACCGCGACGGCCTGCAGCGCCTGGCTGACGCGCGGCTCACCGCCTTCGCGCTCGAGGCCGCGCCCCGCACCACCCGCGCGCAGAGCATGGACGTGCTCTCCAGCCAGGCCAACCTGGCCGGCTACAAGGCGGTGATGCTGGCCGCCTTCCATTACCAGCGCCTGTTCCCGATGCTGATGACCGCCGCCGGCACGATCAAGGCCGCGCGGGTCGTCGTGCTGGGCGTCGGTGTCGCCGGCCTGCAGGCGATCGCCACCGCCAAGCGGCTGGGCGCGGTCATCGAGGCCTCCGACGTGCGCCCCGCGGTGAAGGAGCAGGTCGAGTCCCTCGGCGCCAAGTTCATCGACGTGCCCTACGAGACCGACGAGGAGCGCCAGGCCGCCGAGGGCGTCGGCGGCTACGCCCGCCCGATGCCGCCGAGCTGGCTGCAGCGCCAGCAGGTGGAGGTCGCCAAGCGCGTCGCGCAGGCCGATGTCGTCGTCACCACCGCGCTGATCCCGGGGCGGCCGGCGCCGGTGCTGGTCACCGAGGAGATGGTCCGCGCGATGAAGCCGGGCTCGGTCATCGTCGACATCGCGGCGCCGGCGGGCGGCAATTGCCCGCTCACCGAGCCGGGCCGGACGGTGCGCAAGCACGGCGTGACGCTGGTGGGCGAGACCAACCTGCCCTCGCTGGTGGCGGCGGACGCGTCCGCGCTCTACGCGCGCAACGTGCTGGATTTCCTGAAGCTGGTGCTGACGAAGGAAGGCGGCTTCGCGCTGCCGGCCGACGACGACATCGTGACCGCCTGCCTCGTCGCGCACGAGGGCCAGGTGCTGCGCCAGGCCTGAGCGGCCACCCTGCTGGAGGCCGCGAGGCCGCATGACGACCGGGCCGCGCGCCCGCAAGGAGAGTCCCGGATGGATGCCGTTTCTCCCACCCTGATCAACCTGACGATCTTCGTGCTGGCGATCTACGTCGGCTACCACGTCGTCTGGACCGTGACGCCGGCGCTGCACACGCCGCTGATGGCCGTGACCAATGCGATCTCGGCCATCGTCATCGTCGGCGCGATGCTCGCCGCCGCGCTCACCGAGACCTCGCTGGGCAAGTTCATGGGCACCTTCGCCGTCGCGCTCGCGGCGGTCAACGTCTTCGGCGGCTTCCTCGTGACGAGGCGGATGCTGGAGATGTTCAAGAAGAAGGAGCGCAAGACCCCGGCCGACGGCCACGGCAACGCGAAGGGCTGACCGATGTCGATGAACCTCGTCACGTTGCTGTATCTCATCGCGAGCGTCTGCTTCATCCAGGCGCTCAAGGGGCTCTCGCATCCGACCACCTCCATCCGCGGCAACGTCTTCGGCATGGTGGGCATGACCATCGCCGTGCTCACCACCGGCGCGTTGATCCTGAAGCTGGCCGGCGGACAGACGCTGGGGCTGGCCTATGTCCTGGGCGGACTGGTGGTCGGCGGCGGCATCGGCACCGTCATGGCGCAGCGCGTCGAGATGACCAAGATGCCGGAGCTGGTGGCCTTCATGCACAGCATGATCGGCCTGGCGGCGGTGTGCATCGCGGTGGCCGCAGTCGTCGAGCCTCATGCCTTCGGCATCGCGCCCCGCGACGCGCCCATCCCCGGCGGCAACCGCATCGAGCTGGCCCTGGGCTGCTTCATCGGCGCGGTGACCTTCTCTGGCTCGGTCATCGCCTTCGGCAAGCTCAGCGGCAAGTACAAGTTCCGCCTGTTCCAGGGCGCGCCGGTCACCTTCCCCGGGCAGCACTGGCTCAACCTGGCACTGGGCCTGGCGGCGGTGTTCTTCATCTTCGGCTTCTGGCACTCGCAGAGCGCGATGGACTTCCTGCTGGTCGCGGCGCTGGGCTTCGTGCTGGGCGTGCTGCTGATCATCCCGATCGGCGGCGCCGACATGCCGGTCGTCGTGTCCATGCTCAACAGCTACTCCGGCTGGGCCGCGGCGGGCATCGGCTTCTCGCTCAACAACAGCATGCTGATCATCGCGGGCTCGCTGGTGGGCAGCTCGGGCGCGATCCTGAGCTACATCATGTGCAAGGCGATGAACCGCTCGTTCTTCAACGTGATCCTGGGCGGCTTCGGCGCCGAGGGCACCACCGCCGCCGGGGCCGCGCAGCAGCGCAATGTGAAGAGCGGCAGCGCGGACGATGCGGCCTTCATCCTCGGCAACGCGGAGAGCGTGATCATCGTGCCCGGCTACGGCCTGGCGGTCGCGCGCGCGCAGCATGCGGTCAAGGAGCTCGCGCAGAAGCTGATCGAGAAGGGCGTCACCGTCCGCTATGCGATCCATCCGGTGGCGGGCCGCATGCCCGGCCACATGAATGTGCTGCTCGCCGAGGCCGAAGTGCCCTACGACCAGGTTCATGAGATGGAGGACATCAACGCCGAGTTCGGCCAGACCGACGTGGCCATCATCCTCGGCGCGAACGATGTGGTGAACCCGGCCGCGCTCCAGAAGGGCAGCGCGATCTACGGCATGCCGATCCTGGAGGCCTACAAGGCGCGCACCGTCATCGTCAACAAGCGGTCGATGGCGGCCGGGTATGCGGGCCTGGACAACGAACTCTTCTACATGGACAAGACCATGATGGTCTTCGGTGACGCGAAGAAGGTGGTCGAGGACATGGTCAAGGCGGTGGAGTGACCGAGGGGTGTGGGGCGGTGTGGCGCGATCAGCGCGATCGCGTGGCGGTCGCCCCGGCTAGTTTCAGTAGGACACCTACCGACTGAAGGGGAAGGCGTCCAAGCTCACCACCGCTGAAGGTCGATGCGCATCCGAGTGCGCTTGAACAGACTGCGAGGCTTTCCATCGCCGTCTGTTTGCCATGACCACTCCCTCCGATCCGTTGTCCCATGTCCGTGCCGTGAAGTCGCCGGCGCCAGGGGGCGATGCGCCAGCGCGCCGCCGTCGCGACGAGGACGCCCTCGACACCGCGCCGCCCGCTGACGCGGATGCGGCCGCGCGCGAAGGCGCGCCGCCGCCGCCCGCCACGCCGGCAGAGCCCGCGGAGCCGCCGGCTTCGGACGCCGGCGCACCCGTGAAGGCGGATGCCGATGGCGCCGACGCGTCGCGCGCCGATCGCTCCAGCGCGCTGCTGGCCTCGGGACTCGGCCTGCTCGGCGTGGGCGGCGCGGCCAGCGTCGCGGTGGCCGCCGCGGGCGGCTCGAGCAGCAAACCGCCCGTGGCCGAGGTGGAGCGACCGAAGCCCGAGACGCCCAAGCCGGAACGCCCCGAGCAGGAGCAGCCCGGACCGGAGCAGCCAAAGCCCGAAGCACCTGGGCCCGAGCAGCCAAAACCCGAAGAGCCGAAGCCGGAGAAGCCGGAATCGGAGTCCCCGAAGCCCGAGCAACCCAAGCCCGAGCAACCCAGGCCCGAACAGCCAAAACCGGAAGAGCCAAAGCCGGAAGAGCCCCAGCCCGAGCGACCGAAGCCCGAGGAGCCCAAGCCTGAGCAGCCGAAGCCCGAGCAGCCCAAGCCGGAGGAGCCCAAGCCCGAGCAGCCCAAGCCCGAAGAGCCCAAGCCCGAGCAACCGAAACCGGAACAACCCGGCGGCACCGACCCTGAGCCGAACCCCGACGTCCCCGCGCCGCGACCGCGCCTGGTGATGGACACCGGCGTGTCGGACCACGACGGCATCACCTCGCGCGCGGACGTCCAGGTCGACGCCCTGCTGGGCAGCGGCCGCTGGCGCTACAGCCTCGACGGCGGCGAGTCCTGGGTCGCTGGCAGCGGCGATCGCATCGCGGCCGCCGCCTTCGGCGCGGACGGCCGCAAGGACCTGATCGTCGAGCAGTTCGATGCGCAGGGCCATCGCAGCGTCTCGAGCCGGCTGTCGTTCGAGCTCGACACGCAGGCGCCGGTGGCGTTGACGCCCTCGGCGCCGGCCAACGGCTGGCTGGGCCGCGACGGCGACATCCATGTCGGCCGCCTGGACCGCGACGCGCACTGGCAGTACAGCCTCGACGGCACGGCCTGGCGGCCCGGCACCGGCGGCGGGCTGCGCGGCGCCGAGGTCGGCCAGGAGGGCGAGCAGCAGATCTGGCTGCGCCAGGTCGACCTGGCGGGCAACGCGAGCGAGGCGAGCCGCGTCACCGTGAACGTGGACCTCACCCCGCCGAAAGGCGCGCTGATCCGGCTGCCGGTCGACCCCCCGATCGACGGCCCGTTCACCACCGCTCCGCACATGAAGCACGGGACCATCGACGTGGCGGCCATGGACGGCTGGGCCTACAGCTGGGACGGCCAGTCCTGGCTGACCAATGCCGACCATGGGCGCAGCGTCAGCACCGCGGGGCTGAAGGACGGGTCGCACACGCTGCAGGTCCGTCAGCAGGACCTGGCCGGCAACGTGACGATCACCGAGCGGTCGTTCACGCTGGACACCATCAAGCCCGTCGCGCCGACGGTGCAGCTGGTCAACGACACCGGCTACTGGAACAACGACAGGATCACCTCCGACGGCACCTTGCGGCTGGGCAAGCTCGAGCCCAACGCGGAGTGGTGGCTGAAGGTCACCGTCAACGGCAAGGAGTACTACCAGGGCGGCAAGGGCCACACGATCACCACCGCGGACATGGGCCTGCCGGCCGGCACGGCGGGCCAGGTCGAGGTGTTCCTCCAGCAGGTGGACCTGGCCGGCAACCAGAGCCTCGCGACCCACTTCCAGTTCGAGCTCTATGTCCAGAGCGCCGTGATCTGAAGCGGACGGGACGCTGCCGCCCCTAGGTCCAAGGTTGTCCCGCCCCGCCCCTTGACCTAGCATCGGCCGCGCCGGTTCCATCTCGGGCCGGCGTTCCTTTTGGCGATGCCGTGGGGGGCCACTTGGCGGTATGGACTCGCGCGATGGAGGCGCGGCCGGCGACGTCGGCGATCTCGATCCGCCGGCTCGCGCTGCTGGTGGTGCTGCCGCTGCTGCTGCTGGGCGCCGTCCACCTGTTCTCGCAGCAGTACGGGACGGCGATGCCGCCCCAGGTGCTGCGGCTGGCCGAGGCGCGCCTGCTGCCCGGCGACGCCCTGGACCCCGCGCAGATCCCCGGCGCCTTGCTCGATCCGCAACTGCCGGCCCCCGCCGCGTCGGCCATCGTGTCCCGCCCGCTCGAAGCGACGGCCACGCCGACGCCGATGCCATCGACGGCGCCGACGACGCCGGTGACCTCCCTCGCGCCAGGTCACGTCGTGGCGCTGCCGGTCCAGATCCACGACACCGATGCGCCGGGCCCGCTCTGGTTCGCGCTCGATTTCCGCCTCGATCGGCCGGCGCAGGTGCCGTACTGGCTGGTGATTCAGCATCGGCCCGCGGCCTCGATCTACCTCGACGGCCAGTTGATCGCCACCTCCGGGCCGGGCGTCGGCTACGTGTCCGAGGACGAGGACGACCTCGCGCAGCGCGGCCTGCTGCTGGCGGGCCGGCGCCTGCAGGTCAGCATCCCGCCGGCATTGCTGCCTGCCGGACCGCATCGGCTGAGCCTGCGCCTGGCGCGGCCGGGCTTCGAGGGCGCGGGGCTGTCGGCGCCGCTGCTGGGTCCGGCGTCCCAGATCCGCGCGCTCCAGGAGGGGCGGCGCTTCTGGCAGGTGGCGCGCGTGACGACGACCCTCGCCGGTCTGGTCATCGGCGCCTTCATGCTGATGGTGTGGCTGGCGCTGCGGCAGGAGTGGCTCTACGGCGTCACCGGCGTCTTCTGCCTCTGCACCGCGCTGCTGCTCTCGCCCTACCTGCTCAACGGCGCGCTGTTCCCCGCACCATGGTGGCGCGTGGCGCTCGATGTCGCCGACGTGCTGTCCAAGGCGCTGCTGCTCTTCCTGGTGGCGCGGCTGTCCGGCCTGACCGCGGGTTGGGCGGAGCGGATGGCTGCGGCCTACCTGGGCCTCGGGCTGGTGATCGACGCCGCGGCGGCGATGCTCGGCTGGAGCTGGACCGACTTCCACCATCCCTGGCCCTGGTGGGCGCTGGGCAGCCGCTTCGTCGTGCTGGTGGCCGCAGCGGCGCTCGCCGCGCGCGCCGCGCTGGCGTCGGGCCGTCGAGCCCACCTCGCCGCCGCCTGCGCCGTCGCGCTGTCGGGCTGGGTGTGGCTCTACGTGAGCGCCTTCGCGCTGGTGATGTCGCGCCAGATGAGCGTCGTGGACATCAACGTCGTCGGCCATGCGGTGCTGATCGCGATTGCCGGCGTGGCGCTGCAGCGGCGCTTCGTCGGCTCGCTGCGCGACCAGGCGATGGCGCGGGTGCGGCTGGAGCAGGCGCTGGACGCGCGCACCCGCGAGCTGCAGGACCGCTGGGAAGACCTGCAGGACAGCGAGCGGCAGCGTTCCGCGGCGCAGGAGCGTGAGCGCCTGCTGCAGGAGATGCACGATGGCCTGGGCTCGCAGCTCGTGACCGCGCGCCTGTGCGCGGAGCGCGGCGTGCCGTCGCAGGCGCTGGTGGGCCAGCTCGACGAATGCATCCGCGAGATGCGCTTGACCGTCGATGCGCTGGCCGTCACCGACGGCGACCTGACGCTGCTGCTGGCCAACCTGCGGCACCGGATGGCGCCGCGCCTGCAGGACGCGGGCCTGGAGCTCGACTGGCAGCTGACCGACGTGCCGCTGCTGCCCACCTTGCGCGGCACCGGCGGCCGCGAGCTGATCCGGATCGTGCAGGAGGCGCTGAGCAACATCATTCACCACGCCGGGGCCACGCGGGTCCGGTTCTCGACGCGCGTGGACGCGGCCCGCGGACAGGTCCTGCTGTCGATCGTCGACAACGGCTGCGGCATGGCCGTCGACCTGCGCCAGGGCAACGGCCTGCGCGGCATGCGCCGGCGTGCCGAGCGGATCCGCGCCGCGATCGACTGGCGCCCGCCCGAGGATGCCGCCGTCGAGGGCGGCACCGAGTTGCTGCTGCGCCTGCCTCTGCACGCCGATGCCTGAACGTCGATGCCTGAACGTCGATGCCTGAACGTCGACGCGCGATCGCCACCGATCGCGGTCGTTCCCGGTGCGTTCTGGAGTCATCTCTCCACTTTGTGCGCTCTATCGAATCCCCTGATGGGGGGCGCATGACGATCAGCGAGAATCCGCGCCGTACCTTGGAGACAGAACAATGGAGAAGAACTGGCTGAAGCACTATCCGGCCGGGGTGCCCGCCGAGATCGATGCGGATGTCTATCCCTCGCTGATGGAGCTGATGGAGGCCGCGTTCAAGCAGTTTCCCGAGCGCGCCGCCTACAAGATGCTGGGCCGCTCGATCAGCTTCGCGCAGATCGACGAGGCCTCGCGCGCGCTGGCCGCGTACCTGCAGGGCCTGGGCCTGGAGAAGGGCGACCGCGTCGCGATCATGATGCCCAACGTGCCGCAGTACCCGGTCGCCGTCGCGGCCGTGCTGCGGGCCGGCTTCGTTGTCGTCAACGTCAATCCGCTGTACACGCCGCGCGAGCTGGAGCACCAGCTCAAGGACGCCGGCGCCAAGGCCATCGTCATCATCGAGAACTTCGCCGCCACGCTGCAGCAGGTGCTCGCGAGCGTGCCCACCAAGCACATCGTGCTGGCGGCGATGGGCGACATGCTGGGCTTCGCCAAGGGCATGGTCGTCAACTACGTGGTGCGCAAGGTCAAGAAGCTGGTGCCGGCCTTCGAGCTGCCGTCGGCGGTGCGCTTCAACGACGCCGTCGCCAAGGGCCGCGGCCAGACCTACAAGCGCCCGACGGTGGGCCCCAATGACATCGCGGTGCTGCAGTACACCGGCGGCACGACCGGGGTGTCCAAGGGCGCGGTGCTGCTGCATCGCAACCTGGTGGCCAACACGCTGCAGTGCGAGGCCTGGTACCAGCCGGCGCTGAAGAAGAAACCCGCCGACGAGCAGCTGATGAGCGTCTGCGCGCTGCCGCTGTATCACATCTTCGGATTCACGACCAACCTGATGCTGTCGATGCGGGTGGGCGGCTGCAATGTACTGATCCCCAATCCGCGGGACCTGCCGGCCGTGTTCAAGGAACTGAGCCACCACAAGATCCACAGCCTGCCGGCGGTCAACACGCTCTTCATGGCGATGGCCAACCATGCGCAATTCAACACGGTGGACTGGAGCGGGCTGGTGATCTCGGTCGGCGGCGGCATGGCCGTGCAGCAGGCCACCGCGCGACTGTGGCTGGAGAAGACCGGCTGCCCGATCGTCGAGGGCTACGGCTTGTCGGAGACCTCGCCGGTCGCCTGCTGCAACCCGACCGACAGCACCGCCTATACCGGCTCGATCGGCCTGCCGCTGTCCGGCACCGAGGTGACGCTGCTGGACGATGACGGCAACGAGGTGCCCCCCGGCGGCACCGGCGAGATCGCGATCCGCGGCCCGCAGGTGATGGCCGGCTACTGGCAGCGGCCGGACGAGACCGCCAAGGTCATGACCGCCGACGGCTACTTCCGCACCGGCGACATCGGCACCGTGGACGAGCGCGGCTTCTTCCGCATCGTCGACCGCAAGAAGGACATGATCCTGGTCAGCGGTTTCAACGTCTATCCCAACGAGATCGAGGATGTGCTGACGCAGATGCCGGGCGTGCTGGAATGCGCGGCCGTGGGCGTGCCCGACGAGAAGGCGGGCGAGGCGGTGAAGGTCGTGATCGTGCGCCGCAACCCGGCGCTGACCGAAGCCGACGTGAAGGCCTTCTGCGAGGCCAACCTGACCGGCTACAAGCGGCCGCGGATCATCGAATTCCGCACCGAGCTGCCCAAGACGCCAGTGGGCAAGGTGTTGCGCCGTGAATTGCGCGACAAAAAGTAGCAGTCGGTAGCAGTTTTCGGGAATGCTCGCGGGCGAAAACCGCCCGTGTCCGCCTAAAGTTCGCCCTCCTGTGGAGGAGACAAGGCCGTGCTCGAAGAACGTTACGAAAAGACCGAGGCCGGGAGAGCGGAAATCAAGTCGCGCGCGCTGGTGCAGGCGCGCGTGGCCCGCAATCTGCTGCTGGTGATCGACGCCAGCAAGACCGGTGCCGACTGGGTGGCGATGGTGCAGGGCGCCGCGCCGGGTGATCTGGAACTGCTGATCCAGCACCAGCTGGTGAAGGCGACCGCCGGCGCGCCGCTGTCGCGGCCCATGGGGCCGGCGTCGATCGCGACGCCGATGAGCGCGGGGCCGTCCTCGCGCATGAGCGGCGCCTCGCCGTCGCGGCCGGCGCCCTCGCGCCTGGCCGGCGTGCCGACCTCGTCGCTCGACTACGCGCAGCTCTACACCGCGCTGAGCACCTTCGCCAAGCAGCAGGGGCTGCTCAAGGGTTACAAGCTGGCGCTCGAGGTCGAGCAGTGCGCCGACATGAACCAGCTGCAGACGCTGGCGCTGGACATCATCGACCGCGTGCGCGCCACCAAGGGCGACGCCGCGGCCCACGAACTGCGTGCGACACTGGGCTTCAACTGAACCGGACCGCCCTGGGGCGGTCCTTCCTTTGTTGGGAGCTCATCCATGTCCTCGCCCTATCGCGTCGCGGTACTCGTCGGCAGCCTGCGCAAGGCTTCGTTCAACCGCAAGCTGGCCCTCGCGCTGGCGCAGCTGGCCCCGGCCGAGCTGAAGCTGGAGATCGTCGAGATCGGCCAGCTGCCCTTCTACAACGAGGACGAGGCGGCCGAGCCGCCGGCGTCCTGGGTCGAGTTCCGCAACGCCATCAAGGCGGCGGACGCCGTGCTGTTCGTCAGCCCCGAATACAACCGCTCCATCCCCGGCGCGCTGAAGAATGCGCTGGACGTGGGCTCGCGGCCCTACGGCCACAACGCCTTCGACGGCAAGCCGTCGGCGGTGATCACGCTGTCGCCGGGCGCGCTGGGCGGCTTCGGCGCCCATCACCACCTGCGCCAGGTGCTGGCCTGCCTGAACGCGCCGCTGCTGCCCTCGCCGGAGGTGTACCTCGGCGGCGCGAACGAGATGTTCAAGGACGACGGCAGCCTGGCCAAGCCGGAGACGGAAGCCTTCCTGCGCAAGGTCATGACCGCCTTCGCCGCCTGGGTGCAGAAGCTCAAGGGGTGAGGCTTGGCGGCGAGGTTGTTTGTCGAGCAGCCGCTGGGCGCGCTCGCGCTCGAGGCTGAACTGGCGCTGCCGCCCGGCGCGGCGCGCCATGTGCAGGTGCTGCGGTTGCAGCCCGGCGATGAGCTCACCTTGTTCGACGGCAGCGGGGACGAGTGGATCGCCGCGGTGACGGCCATGGGCCGCAGCGAGGTCCGTGTGGCGCTCAAGTCCCGGCAGCCGGTCGATCGCGAGATGAAGCGCGCGGTGACGCTGGCGGTCGTGATGCCGGCCAACGACCGCATGGACGGCATCGTCGAGAAGGCCTGCGAGCTGGGCGCGGCGGCGATCCAGCCGCTGATGAGCGAGCGCTCGGTGCTGCGGCTGCAGGGCGATCGGGCGGAGAAGAAGCGGGCGCACTGGCAGGGCGTCGCGATCGCGGCGGCCGAGCAATGCGGGCGGTCGAAGCCGCTGCAGGTGGCGCCGGTGAAGACGCTGGCGCAGTGGCTGGCGGACCTGCCTGACGATGCCGATGAACAGCGCTGGCTGCTGAGCCCGGTGGCGGCGCAGCCCTTGTCGGCGCTGGCGTCGAAGGCGGGCGATGCGGGACGCATCGTGGTGCTCAGCGGCCCCGAAGGCGGCCTCAGCGAGGCCGAGGAGCAATCGGCCCGCGCGCGAGGCTTCAGCGCCGCGAAACTGGGTCCGCGGATCCTGCGGGCGGATACGGCGCCGCTGGCGGTGCTGGGTTGGCTATCCCTCAGCGGATCCTGAAGCGCCCTCTCGCGCTTCGATTCCCAATTCCTGGTAGAGCTGCTCAAAGGCCTCGTCCACCGGGATGTACTCCGACGATGGTGTCGCCAAGCGACGGTCCAGCAGTTCGCGGAATGCCTGATAGCGTTCCGCTTGCTGTCGGAGCGCGTACGGGATGTCGTTCATGTCAACGGTCTCGACTATTCAAAGGCGCGCAGTAGCCGGGCGGTGTCGCGCGCCGTCGCGCAGGTCGTCCAATGCCTCCGGCTGGAGGCAGACCTTCATTCGTCGCGATGCCTCAGCAGAGGGAACTCTGCACGCAAAGTCTCGAAGGCCTCATCCAGAGGGATGCCCTTCCCGGCCTTGATGTCCGCGACGGCTCGGTCAACCGAGGCATCGAAGGCGCGCAGTTGCGCCTCCCGCCAGTCCTTCAACTCCTCGCTGTCGCGCAGCACCTGCGTGCGCGACGAATACTTTCCGCTCTCGATCAGATCCAGCACGATGGCCTCCAGGTCGGGTCCAAGTTCGGCGTGAATCATCTCGGTCCTTCCGTCGGAAAGAAATCGCATCGTAGGGGGTGACCGCATCCCCAACAAGGAGGCCCCCACCCGGCGAAGTTATTCGTCGGAGTCAGTGGTCCCGGCGTTCTGCCGGCGCGCCGAGCCGGCCACCAGGTCGAACTTGAACAGCCGGCATTCGATCGGGCCGTTCCACATGGGGATGCGGCGCGACTCCTTGAGCCGCATCTTGCTCGGCAGCTTCATCTCCGGACACAGCAGCCAGGCCGTCCATCCCGCCTCGTGCTGCGTGTAGGCGCGTTTCCAGTGCGCGGACAGGCGCGGGAAGAAGTCGTCGCCCGCGTCGCGTTCCTCGGACAGCGCGCCACCGTCCATCCGGTGCGCACCGGCCTTGCCGCGCACCTCGATCCGCTCGCCATACGGCGGGTTCAGCATCAGCGTGCCAGGCATGTCCGCCGGCAGCTTCGGTGCGGGGCGCTCCAGCGCATCGCCGCCGTTGAACTGGATGTACTGCGCCACGCCCGCGCGCTCCGCATTGCGGCGCGCGAAGTCGACCATCCGGAACGACACGTCGCTGGCGAAGATCGGGACCTCGGGCGGATGCTCCGCGGCGCGCGCCTGCTCCTTCATCGCGCGCCAGGCCGGCAGCAGCGGCTGGAACGGCGCGAGCTTCTCGAAGGCGAAGCGGCGCTGGATGCCCGGCGCGATGTTGCAGGCGATGGTCGCCGCCTCGACCGGGATGGTGCCCGAGCCGCAGCACGGATCGCTCAGCGCGCCGCCCGCCTCGCGCGTGCCCTTCCAGCCCGCCGCGGCCAGCATCGCCGCGGCCAGCGTCTCCTTCAGCGGCGCATCGCCCTTGTCCTCGCGCCAGCCGCGCTTGAACAGCGATTCGCCGGAGCTGTCGACGTAGACCGTCGCCAGGTATTCCGTGAGGTGCAGCTGCAGCGGCAGGTCCGGCCAGCGCGTGTCGACGCTGGGGCGCTCGCCGCTGGCCTCGCGCAGCACGTCGCAGACGGCGTCCTTCACCCGCAGCGTCGCGAAGTTCAGGCTGTGCAGCGGCGAGCGCTGCGCCGTCGTGTCCACCCGCAGCGTCTGGCGCGGGGTGATCCAGCGCGTCCAGTCGACGGTGCGCGCGATCGCGTAGATGTCGTCCTCGTGGCGGTATTCCTCGCGCGCCACTTCGATCAGCACCCGCTGCGCGAGCCGGCTGTGGAGGTTCAGCCGCATCACCGCGGCCAGCGTGCCGTACAGGCCCACGCCGCCGCGGAAAGCCTTGGGCCCGTCCAGGCATTCGTCCGGGCCGAGGATGTCGCGGACCTCCGCCTCCAGCCAGTCTTCGACGCCGGCGGCGCAGGGCAGGAACAGGTGGTAGGCGGTATCGGACATCGTGGGGCGGCGTGAGGAAGCGGGCGCTGCGGCGCCCGGGGATCGAGCGGCGGATTGTCCCACCGACAGGCGATCGGGGCTGCTGCCCTGCGACGCGGGGTTGGCCCTCAGCGCGCCTTTCGCAGGTTCGCTGGCGCGAGCTTGAGCGCCTCCCGGTACTTGGCGACGGTGCGGCGCGCCACGGTGATGCCCTGCTCGCCGAGCATCGTCGAGAGCTGGCTGTCCGACAGCGGGCTGGTGGCGTCCTCGGCGGCGATGAACTGCTTGATCAGCGCCCGCACTGCCGTGCTCGAGGCATTCCCGCCCGCCTCGGTCGACAGGCTGGAGCCGAAGAAGTACTTCAGCTCGAAGGTGCCCCACGGCGTGGCCATGTACTTGGCCGTCGTGACGCGCGAGATGGTCGATTCATGCAGCCCGAGTTCATCGGCGATCTCCCGCAGCACCAGTGGCTTCATCGCCAGCTCGCCATGGGTGAAGAAGCCGCGCTGGCGTTCGACGATCGCCTCGCTGACGCGCTGGATGGTGTCGAAGCGCTGCTGGATGTTCTTGATGAACCAGCGTGCCTCCTGCAGCTGCCCGCCCAGCGGCGAATTGCTGACGCCGCCGCGCGTGGCGCGCAGCGCCTGCGCGTACAGCTCGTTGATGCGCAGCTTGGGCAGCACGTCCGGATTGATCGAGACGCGGAAGTTGCGGCCGGCCTTCTGCACGATCACGTCCGGGATGACCGGCCGGTTGTCGCTCTGCGCGTAGCGGCGGCCGGGCTTGGGCTCCAGGCCGGCGATCAGCGATTGCGCGTCGCGCAGCAACTCTTCGTCGGCGCCGGTCAGCGACATCAGCCGGCGCCAGTCCCGCTTGGCCAGCAGGTCCAGATGGCGGCGGCAGACGACGACCGCCAGCGCCTGCTCCGGCGAGCGCGGCAGCGTGCGCAGCTGCAGCTCCAGGCATTCGGACAGATCGCGCGCGCCGACGCCGGACGGCTCCATCGACTGCAGCCACTTGAGCGCCACCTTGAAGCGGTCCAGCAGCTCCTCGCGCTGTTCCGCGTCGGCCTCCTCGCCCAGGATCGCGGCGACCAGCTCCTCGAGCGGATCCTCGAGGTAGCCGTCCTCGTTCAGCGATTCGATCAGCGCCAGCAGCGCCGCGCGGTCCACCGCGCTCAGGTTCATGCCGGGGATCTGCGCCCGCAGCACGTCCTGCAGCGATTCCGACGGCGCCTCCGTCTCGGGCCGCTCGTCGTCGTCGCCCGAGGACGAGGCCGCGCTGCCCGGCGTCTCGCGGATGCCGTCGAAGTCGTCGCCCTCGGTGCCGTTCTCCCAGTCGTCGCGCTCGGTGGTGCCGAATTCCTCGGCGCGCATCTCCTCGCCCGCGGGCGCGTCGCCGGACGACGCCTCGGACTCGGTCTGCGCGACGCGCTCCTCGCGTTCCTCGCGCTCGGTCAGGCGCTCCTGCGTGGCGGTGGGCAGCGGGGCGTCGAATTCCTCGTCGGTCTCCAGCAGCGGATTGCTGGCGAGCATCTGCTCCACCTCCTGGTGGAGCTCCAGCGTCGACAGCTGCAGCAGACGGATGGACTGCTGCAGCTGAGGCGTCAGCGCGAGATGCTGGGACAGGCGAACCTGTAGCGTCGGCCTCATGTCCGGCTCCGGCCCTACATCTTGAAGTGTTCGCCGAGGTAGACCCTGCGCACGTCCTGGTGCTCGACGATGTGCTGGGGCGTGCCTTCGGCGAGCACCGCCCCCTCGCTGATGATGTAGGCGCGATCGCAGATGCCCAGCGTCTCGCGCACGTTGTGGTCGGTGATCAGCACGCCGATGCCGCGCTGCTTGAGGAAGCGGATGATCCGCTGGATCTCCAGCACCGCGATCGGGTCCACGCCGGCGAAGGGCTCGTCCAGCAGGATGAAGCGCGGCTGCGTGGCCAGCGCGCGGGCGATCTCGACGCGGCGGCGCTCGCCGCCGGACAGCGCCGGCGCGGGCGTGTCGCGCAGCTTCTCGATCGACAGCTCGTTGAGCAGCTTGTCCAGCTCCGCGTCGATGCGCGCGGACGACCAGGCCTTGCCCTTGTCGTCGAGCTGCAGCTCGAGCACCGCGCGGATGTTCTCCTCGACATTGAGCTTGCGGAAGATCGACGCTTCCTGCGGCAGGTAGCTCAGCCCCATGCGCGAGCGCTGGTGGATGGGCAGGGTCTGCACCGGGCGGCCGTCGATCTGGATCTCGCCCGCATCGGCGCGGACCAGGCCGACGATCATGTAGAAGCTGGTCGTCTTGCCGGCGCCGTTGGGGCCCAGCAGACCGATGACCTCGCCGCTGTGCAAGTCGAGGTGGACGTCCTTGACCACCTTCCTGACGCCGTAAGACTTCTGCAGCCCCCAGGCCTGCAGGCGGCTCCGGGAGGTGTTCGTGCGGGCTTGAGTCATTGCTGGGGCGACTGGCGGGGCGTCAGGTTGATGCTGGGACGCAGCGGCAGCGGGGCGCTGCTGGCCGGCGGCGGTTCGCTCGCGGCATTGCGCGGCATCAGCACGACGCGGCCGCGGCCGCTGGGGTGCGGCGAGGCGGCGCCGGTCTCGACGATCAGGCGCTCGGTGCGGTTGTCGTAGTTCAGCGTGGCGCCGGACAGCGCCTGCTTGAGCTGGTCGCCCTGCATCACCCGCGCCTCGGCATTGCCGACCAGGCGGATGGTCTCGGTGCGGGTGTCGTATTCGATCTGGTCGGCGCGGCCCTCGATGCGCTCGCCCGGGGTGTCACGGTCCTGGCGGAAGTGGACCTGCTTGGCGGAGGTGCCGTTGGCGTAGGCCTGGTAGTAGCCGTCGCTGGTCTCCTGGACGTCCATGCGCTCGGCGCGCAGCTCCATGGAGCCCTTGGTCATGATCACGTTGCCGTTGAACTCGGACCGCTGCCGCACCTTGTCGATCGCGCCTTCGCGGTCGAAAACCAGGTTCAGCGGCTTCGTGCGGTCGTCCTTGGCGGCCTGCGCCCAGGGCGCGGCGAGGGCCAGCGCGAGCGCGCTCGACAACAGCAAGGGGCGACGAAGCGACATGGGGGGATCCTGACGGCACAAAACTTGCTGGCCATTCTAGCCACCGCTTCGTGGGGGAGCAGGAGGTCCCCCGCGCGAGCGAGGGACCTGGACTTCGCGATTGTGCAAAGTTCCCTTTTGGTGCAGGGATGGTGCAGGGGGGCGGGGCGGCGCTCCCCCTTCCAGTCGGCGTCGGGTGACCTCAGGCTACGCTGGCGGCGGGCTCCGCGCCCTGGTAGCCGCGCGGCACGGCGCCCAGCAGGCGCTTCGTGTACTCCTGCTTGGGCGCCAGGAGCAGCGCGCGGGCGTCGTTCTGCTCGACCACGTCGCCGTGCTGCATCACCAGCACCTCGTCGGAGATGAACTTCACCACCGCCAGGTCGTGGCTGATGAAGATGTAGCTCAGGCCGAACTCGTCCTGCAGGTCCTTGAGCAGGTTCAGCACCTGGGCCTGGACCGACACGTCCAGCGCCGACACCGCCTCGTCCAGCACCAGCACCTCCGGCTTGAGCGTCAGGCAGCGCGCGATCGCGATGCGCTGGCGCTGGCCGCCGGAGAACTCATGCGGGTACTTGTGCAGCGCGCTCTCGTCCAGGCCGACCTTGCGCAGCAGCGCGCTGGCGGTGGCCAGGCGCTCCTCGTGGCTGGCGCCGATGCCGTGGATCTCCATCGGCTCCAGCAGCGTCTGCGAGATGGTGAAGCGCGGGTTCAGCGACGCATACGGGTTCTGGAAGACCACCTGGATCCGGCGGCGCATCTTCTGCCAGTCCGGGCCCGTCATCTTCAGCAGGTCCCGGCCCTCGAAGAGCACCTCGCCGCCGGTGGGTTCGTGCAGGCGCAGCAGGGTCAGGCCCATCGTGGTCTTGCCGGAGCCCGACTCGCCCACCACGCCCAGCGTGTGGCCCTTGCGCAGCTGGAAGTCCACGCCCTTGACGGCCTTGAACTCGGTCTTGCCGAACAGGCCCGACTTGAAGAAGAAGCTCTTGCGCAGCCCCTTGACCTCCAGGATCACCGGCGCGGCCGGATCCTTGGCCTTGCCCGCGCCCTGCGCCGCGCGCCCGGCGATGTGGTCGTCGATGACCATCAGCCGCGCCGGGTTCTCGGTCAGCGAGGGCCGGCAGGCCAGCAGCGCCTTCGTGTAGGCGTCCTGGGGGTTGTGGAAGATGTCGGCCACCGGGGCCTGCTCGCGGACCTCGCCATGGCGCATGACCACGACCTGGTCGGCGATCTCGCCCACCACGCCCAGGTCGTGCGAGATGAACAGCATGCTCATCTTGTGCGTGTCCTTGAGCCTGGCCATCAGCTCCATCACCTGGCGCTGGATGGTCACGTCCAGCGCGGTGGTGGGCTCGTCGGCGATCAGCAGCTTGGGATTGCAGGCCAGCGCCACCGCGATCATCACGCGCTGCTGCTGGCCGCCGGACATCTCGTGCGGATAGCTGCGCAGACGCCGCTTCGGATCGGGGATGCCGACTTCATGGAGCAGCTCCTCGGCCCGCGCCAGCGCCTGGCGCCGGCTCATCCCCAGGTGCTTGATCAGCGGCTCCATGATCTGGTCCGCGACCGGGAACACCGGATTCAGCGAGCTCATCGGATCCTGGAACACGCAGGCGATCTCGCGCCCGCGCACCGACTGCAGCTCCCGCAGCGAGGTCTTGAGCAGGTCGCGCCCCTGGAACAGGATCGCGCCGCTGCGCTCGGCGTTGTCGGGCAGCAGGTTGAGGATGGACATCGCCGTCACGCTCTTGCCGGAGCCGGACTCGCCCACCAGCGCGACGGTGCGGTTCTCGGGGATGTCGAAACTCACGCCCTTGACGGCCAGCTGGCGCTGCATCACGCCGCCGGTCCTGCCCATGCGGAAGGCGACCTTCAGGTCTTGAATGCTCAACAGCATGGCGTTACTCCAGACCGCGCAGTTTGGGATCGAGCGCGTCGCGCAGCGCATCCGTGAAGAGGGCGAACGCGGTGACGAACACCGCCATGAAACCGGTCACGGCGGCCAGCTGCCACCAGTAGCCCAGGATCAGCTCGCTCTGGGCTTCCGCCAGCATCGTGCCCCAGGACACCTGGTCCACGCTCACGCCAAGGCCCAGGTAGGACAGGATGACCTCGCTCTTGATGAAGCCCACGACGTGCAGCGACAGCTGCACCAGCGCCACGTGCGACACGTTGGGCAGGATGTGCTTGAACATGCGCGAGGCCTTGCTCGCGCCGATGGCCTCGGCGCTGCGCACGTACTCGCGCACCGAATGCTTCATGAACTCGGCGCGCACCAGGCGGTAGATGCCGGTCCAGCCCGCCAAGCCCAGGATCATCACCACCGGCAGCACGCCGCGGCCGAAGACGACGGCGAACGCGAAGATCAGCAGGATGTTGGGCATCGCCGTGAAGACGTTGTAGACCCACTCCAGGAAGTCGCCGACCTTGCCGCCGTAGAAGCCCGACAGCGCGCCCAGCACCGTGCCGATGAGGGTGGCCACCAGCGCCGCCAGCACGCCCACCATGATGGAGATCTCGGCGCCCTTGATCGCCTTGGCCAGCACGTCGCGGCCCAGCCGGTCGGCGCCGAAGGCCAGCGTCTGGGCGCGCGGCGCCTCGTCGGTCTTGTACTGCTTGGCCCGTTCGGCCCACTCGGCGTACTTGGGCGCGAGCGGGTCGATGTCGCTGAGGTCGACGTTCGGCCCCTTGGGCTGGGCGATCGCGCCGGCCGCCTCGGCGGGCGCGGGGCCCATGAAGGTCGGCGGCGCGTTGGGCACGCCGGTCTCCTTCTGCCAGTCGCGGGCCACCAGGCCCAGGCCGGCGGCCAGCACCAGCAGCAGCGACAGCGCCACCACCACCATCGAGAACACGCCGACCTTGTCGGACTTCAGGCGCCGCCACGAAGCGGCCCACACGCCCTGCGAGCGCTTCGGCGCCGCGACCGCGGCCTGGTTGGACAGCACTGCGCTCATTTGAGGACCACCCGGGGGTCAACCAGCTTGTAGAGGAGGTCGGTGACGAGGTTCACCACCATCGTCAGCGCCGCGATGTAGATCGCGAAGGCCTGGATCACCGGATAGTCGTTGCGGTTGACCGCCAGCAGGATCTCGCGGCCCAGGCCCGGGATCGAGAAGAAGACCTCCAGCAGGAAGGAGCCGACGAACACGCCGGGCAGCGCCACCGAGATGTTGGTCATGATCGGGATCATCGCGTTGCGCAGCACATGCTTGAGCAGGATGGTCTTCTCGGTCAGGCCCTTGGCGCGCGCGGTGCGGACGTACTCGTGGCCGATCTCGTCGAGGAAGAAGGTGCGGTACAGCCGCGTGTACGGCGACAGCGCCACCGCCACCGCGACGAACACCGGCAGCGGCGCGTAGGTCGTCAGGTTGGTCCACAGCGAGTCGCTCCAGCCCTGCACCGGGAACCAGCCCAGCCGGAACGCGAAGACGTACTGCGCCACGATCACGTAGACCAGCAGCGAGATCGACACCGCCACCGTGGTCAGGATCATCACCGCGCGGTCGGTCAGGCTGCCCCGCATGTAGGCCACGGCCAGCGCGAAGGGGATCGCCAGGATCACCTCCAGCACCAGGATCGGCAGCATCACCGTCAGCGTGGCCGGCATGCGCGTGGCGAAGAGGTTGGCCACCGACTCGTTGGTCGCCCAGCTCTTGCCCCAGTCGAAGGTCACGATCTGCTGCAGGAAGATCAGCAGCTGTTCCCACACCGGCTTGTTCAGGCCGAGCTGCTCCCGGATGGCTTCGATCTGGTCCTGGCTGGCGTTCAGGCCGCCCAGCACTTCGGCGGGATCGCCGCCAAACCATTTGAAGAGGAAGAACACCAGCAGCACGACGCCCAACAGCGTGGGAATCATTTGCCACAGGCGCCTGATGAGATATGCCGCCATGACCGCGGGACTCCAAGCAAGCGCCGCCGGGATCGCGCGAGCGTCCGGCGACCGATAAAGACAAACCCCGGACGCTTGTGACGGCCGGGGCCTGCGGGTCGAAAAATCACGCGCGAGTCTACGTGAGCGCCTCTCACCGCCGCACCGGCATTTGCCCTGAATCCATCGAAGAAAACTGATGAAGCACGCTCGTGGAAGCAGGCGCATCCATCCGCAGTGCGCCCTGGCGACGGGGCGGGTCCCGCTCTCGGGGTTGTTGGCATGGCGGGCGCGGACATCGCCCACTAGACTGGCGCGCTTTCGAATTCAAGGACGGCTTCCAGATGCGACGCGGCATGGCCGGGACACAATCCCAGGCGCTCTTACTTTCGGCATCCCTCGCGGCCTTGGCGATGTTCACGGTGATCCCGTCGACCGCCCGCGCCGCCGACGAGGCCGCCACCCCCGCGCCCAAGGTGCTGCGCTACGCGATCCGCGTGGCGGAGACCGGTTTCGATCCGGTGCAGGTCACCGACCTGTACTCGCGCAACGTGACCTCGGCGATCTTCGACGCGCCGCTGCGCTACAGCTTCCTGGGGCGGCCCTACCGGCTCGAGCCCAACATCACCGACGGGCTGCCCGAGGTCTTCGATGACCACAAGCGCTTCGTCTTCAAGATCAAGCCCGGCATCTACTTCGCCGACGATCCCGCGTTCAAGGGCCAGAAGCGCGAGCTGGTGGCCGAGGACCTGGTCTACACCGTCAAGCGCCACTACGACCCGCGCAACAAGAGCGGCCACCTCTACCGCCTGGAGGGCGCGAAGATCCTGGGCCTGTCCGAGGTGCGCGCCGAGGCGCTGAAGAACAAGACGCCGTTCGACTACGCGCGCCCCGTCGACGGCGTGCGCGCGCTGGACCGCTACACGGTCGAGATCCGCGTGGCCAACAGCGATCCGCGCTTCCTGTACCACTTCGCCGATCCGATGGTGGGCATCGTCGCGCGCGAGGTCGTCGAGGCCTACGGCGACCGCATCATGGAGCACCCCGTGGGCACCGGCGCCTGGCGCCTGGCCGAGTGGCGCCGCTCCTCGCGCATGGTGCTGGAGAAGAACCCCAACTTCCGCGATGTGCGCTATCACGAGGAGGTCGGCCCGGACCGCCCGGCCGCGCTGGTCGAGGCGGTCAAGAAGCTGCAGGGCCGCAAGCTGCCGATGGTGGACCGGGTCGAGATCTCGGTGATCGAGGAATCCCAGCCACGCTGGCTCGCCTTCCTGCGCAAGGAATTCGACTTCATGGACGAGCTGCCGGAGGACTTCGCGCCGGTGGCGATCCCGCAGAACAAGCTCGCGCCCAACCTCGCCAAGGACGGCATGCGGGCGATCCGCTACGAGCGCGCGGACATCTCGGCGTCCTACTTCAACATGGAGGACCCGGTCGTCGGCGGCTACACGCCGGAGAAGATCGCGCTGCGCCGCGCGATCGCGCTGGGCGTGGACGTCGAGCGCCAGGTGCGGCTGCCCCGCAAGGGCCAGGCGATTCCGGCGCAGGGCATCATCTCGCCGGGCGTGACCGGCTACGACAAGGCCTTCAAGACCGAGATGAGCCAGTACGACCCGGCCCGCGCCAAGGCGCTGCTGGACCTGTATGGCTACGTCGACAAGGACGGCGACGGCTGGCGCGACCTGCCCGACGGCAGCCCGCTGGTGCTCGAATACGCGACCCAGCCCGATGGCCGCAACCGCCAGCTCGTCGAGCTCTGGCAGAAGGACATGGATGCGCTGAAGGTGCGCATCAAGTTCAAGATCGCCAAGTGGCCCGAGAACCTGAAGGCCGCCAACGCCGGCAAGCTGCAGATGTGGGGCATGGGCTGGAGCGCCGATATCCCCGACGGCGAGAACTTCCTGGGCCTGGCCTACGGCGGCAGCAAGGGGCAGTCGAACAAGGCCCGCTTCGACCTGCCCGAGTTCAACGCGCTGTACCGCAAGCAGCATTCGATGGCGGATGGTCCCGAGCGCGTCGCGGTGATGCAGGACGCGCAGCGGCTGCTGACGGCCTACATGCCCTACAAGGTCGAGGTGCACCGCATCTACACCGACATCACCCAGCCCTGGGTGCTGGGCTACGACAAGAACCTCTACCAGCGCGACTTCTACACCTTCGTCGACATCGACACCGACGCGCTGGCCAAGGCCCATGTGAACAAGAAGCCCTGAGCGCTTCGACGACCGCCCCGCCATGACGACGATCCGCGCCCGACGCCTGTCCTCGAACCTGCGCGGGGCCGTCCTCGCGTCCCTGCTGGCGCTGGCCGGCCTGAGCGCCGCGCAGGCGGCGGACGGCGCGAGCGCGCCCGCGCCGTCCCCGTCATCCGCGGCGTCCCCGGCCTCGGCGCCGAAGGTGCTGCGCTACGCCTTCCGCGTCGCCGAGACCGGCTTCGATCCGGCCAAGGTCAGCGACCTCTATTCGCGCATGGTCACGCCCCACATGTTCGAGGGGCTCTACACCTACGACCAGCTGGCGCGTCCCGCGAAGATGAAACCGCTGACCGCGGCCGCGCTGCCGGAGAGCGCCGACGACTACAAGCTGTGGACGGTCAAGCTGCGGCCGGGCATCTATTTCTCGGACGATCCCGCCTTCAAGGGCAGGCGGCGGGAGCTGACGGCCGAGGACTACGTCTACACCTTCAAGCGCTTCGCCGATCCGGCCGTGGCCTCGCCGTCGTGGAGCGAGGTGGAGGAGCTCGAGCTGCTCGGACTCAACGAGTACCACGCGCAGGTCCGCAAGTCCGGCAAGCCCTTCGACTACGACAAGCCCATCGAGGGCCTGCGCGCGCTGGACCGCTACACGCTGCAGTTCAGGACCAAGGAGACGCGGCCGCGCCTGATGGAGGTCTTCGCGCAGGGCGACCTGTACGGCGCCGTCGCGCGCGAGGTGATCGAGGCCTATCCGGGCGACTCGATGGCGCATCCGGTGGGCACGGGGCCCTTCGTGCTCAAGCAGTGGCGGCGCAGCTCGCTGATGGTGCTGGAGCGCAACCCGCATTACCGCGAGCGCTTCTACGACCAGGAGGTCGATCCCGCGCCGGACGATGCCGAGGGCCAGGCGCTCAAGGCGCGCTTCAAGGGCCGCCGCCTGCCGATGATCGATCGCGTCGAGATCGGCGTCATCGAGGAGAACCAGCCGCGCTGGCTGTCCTTCCTCAATGGCGAGTACGACTTCATCGAGCGCACGCCGGAGGACTTCATCAACCAGGCGATGCCCAACGGCAAGCTGGCGCCCAACCTCGAGAAGCAGGGCAAGCATGCCTACCGGACCGTGGCCTCGGACGTGCTGTTCACCGTGTTCAACATGGAGGACCCGCTGGTGGGCGGCTACACGCCGGACAAGATCGCGCTGCGCCGGGCGATCGCGCTGGCCATCGATGTCGAGCGCGAACTGCGCCTGGTGCGCCGCGGGCAGGCGATCCCGGCCCAGTCGCTCTACATGCCGGGCACGACCGGCTACGACCCGGCGTTCAAGAGCGACATGAGCAGCTTCGACCCGGCGCGCGCCAAGGCGCTGCTGGACCTGTACGGCTATGTCGACAAGGACGGCGACGGCTGGCGCGACCGGCCCGACGGCACGCCGCTGGTGCTGGAAAGCCTGACCACGCCCGAGCAGTTCCAGCGCCAGATCGACGAGATCGTCCAGAAGAACCTCAACGCGGTGGGGCTGCGCATCGCGTTCAAGCCGGCCAAGTGGCCCGAGAACCTCAAGGCCCTGCGGGCCGGCCGCTACCAGATCTGGTCGCTGGCGACCTCGGCGGCCAAGCCCGATGGGCAGGACTCGCTGGCGCGCATGTACAGCGGCCAGATCGGCGCGCAGAACTACGCGCGCTTCCGGCTGGCGGCCGTCGACAAGCTCTACGACGAGGCCTCGCACCTGCCCGACGGGCCGGAGCGGCTCAAGATCTTCGACGAGACCAAGCGCTACGCCACCGCCTACATGCCCTACAAGTACCGCGGCCACCGCTTCATCACCGACATCGCCCAGCCGCAGCTGATCGGCTACCGCCGGCCGCAGTTCTGGCAGAACTGGTGGGAGTACGTGGACATCGATCCCGACGCCGCCGCGAAGTTCAAGCACTAGCCTCCGAGGTCCCGACGTCCATGCGCGCACGCCGCCCCGCTCCGAATGCCGTCCCGCACGGCGTCTTCCTCGATCGGATCACCGGCGCCATGCGCCGCGGGGCCTGGACGCTGGGGCTGATGGCGGCCTCGCTGGCCGTCGCGACGAGCGCCGGCGCCGCGGCGTCCCCGCCGCCGGCGGGCGGCTCGCCCTCGGTCCAGGCGCCCGCGGCACAGCCGGAGAAGGTGCTGCGCTACGCCTTCCTGGTGGCCGAGACCGGCTTCGATCCGGCGCAGCTGAGCGACCTGTACTCGCGCATCGTCACCGCCCACATCTTCGAATCGCTCTACAACTACGACTACCTGGCGCGGCCGTTCAAGCTCAAGCCCAACACGGCCGCGGCGATGCCCGAGGTGTCCGACGATTTCCGCACCTGGACGATCCGGCTGCGGCCCGGCATCTACTTCGCCGACGACCCCGCCTTCAAGGGTCGGCGCCGCGAGCTGACCGCCGAGGACTACGTCTACAGCCTCAAGCGCTTCTACGACCCCGCGACCAAGGCGCCGCTGTACTCGACCTTCAAGCAGGAAGGGATCCTCGGGCTGGAGGAGTTGCGGGTCGAGGCGCTGAAGAGCAAGCGCCCCTTCGACTACGACCGGCCGGTCGAGGGCGTGCGCGCGCTGGACCGCTACACGCTGCAGTTCCGGCTCGCCGAGCCGCGTCCGCGCTTCCTCTACAACCTGGCCGGCGGCGACACCTACGGCGCGGTCGCGCGCGAGGTCATCGAGGCCTACGCCGGCAAGACGATGGAGCACCCGGTGGGCACCGGGCCCTTCATGCTGGACCGCTGGCGGCGCAGCTCGCTGATCCGCTTAGTGCGCAACCCCGGCTACCGCGACGTGTTCTACGACGCCCAGCCCAATCCCGGCGATGCCGAGGGCCAGGCGCTGCTGGCGCGCTTCAAGGGCCGCAAGCTGCCGATGATCGACGCGGTCGAGATCAGCATCATCGAGGAGGGCCAGCCGCGCTGGTTGTCCTTCCTGAACCGCGAGTTCGACCTGCTCTACCTGCTGCCCGAGGAGTACGCGGAGGTGGCCGCGCCGCACGGCAGGATCGCGCCCAACCTGCAGAAGCAGGGCATCCAGCTCTACAGCGTGCTGGCCAGCGACCGCACGATGTACTACTTCAACATGGAAGACCCGACGGTCGGCGGCTACACGCCGGACAAGGTCGCGCTGCGGCGCGCGATCGGCCTGGCGACGGACATCGCCACCGAGATCACCCGCACGCGCCGCCACCAGGCGGTGCCGGCGCAGTCGGTCGTGGCGCCGATGACCTGGGGTTACGACCCCGACTACAAGAGCGAGAACGGCGACTTCGACCTGGCGCGCGCGAAGGCGCTGCTCGACACCTACGGTTATGTCGACAAGGACGGCGACGGCTGGCGCGATCAGCCCGACGGCCGCCCGCTGGTGCTGGAGATCGCGTCCTCGCCGGACTCGCGCTCCAAGCCCTACGACGAGCTGTGGAAGCGCGACATGGACAAGCTGGGCGTGCAGATCCGCATCCGGACCGCGCAGTGGCCGGAAAACCTGAAGTCGGCGCGCGCCGGGCAGCTCATGATCTGGCAGCTGGGCTTCAACAGCTCGACGCCGGATGCGCAGCTCGGGCTGGAGCTGATGTACGGGCCGGCCTCGGGCGGGCAGAACCTGGGCCGCTTCAAGCTGGCGCGCTACGACGAGATCTATCGCCGCATGATGGTCCTGCCCGATGGCCCGGAGCGCGCCGCGCTGCTGCGCGATGCGCAGAAGCTGCTGACCGCCTACATGCCGCAGAAGTTCCGCGTGCACCGGATCGTCAACGACCTGGCCCAGCCCTGGCTGATCGGCTTCCGCCGGCCGTACTTCAACCAGATCTTCTGGCCCTACGTCGACATCGACACGGCGAAGCTGCCCCCGCGCTGACTCTCACTCCCGGTCGCGCGCGTGACGCGCTCCCCACCGGATCTGCGCTACCTTCCCGACCTCGACAAGGAGAGTCGCATGGTCCCGACGCCGCAGATCGACCACTACCGCCGCTTCCTGCGCGAGCAGCGCGGCCTGGTCTTCGATGACTACGCCTCGCTGTGGGCCTGGTCGGTGACGGAGCTGGACGCGTTCTGGCGCAGCATCTGGGACCACTTCGACCTGCGCTCATCCACGCCGTTCGAAGCGGCGCTCTGCGAGGAGCGCATGCCGGGCGCGGTGTGGTTCCGCGGCGCCATGCTGAATGTCGCGGCACAGGCGCTGCGCCACGTCGACGCGGCCGACGCCGCCGGCCACCCGGCCATCGTGCATGCCGACGAGGCGATGCTGGCCCGGGGAGAACTCGGCGAACTGAGCTGGCCCGCGCTCCAGCGCCAGGTCGGCGCGCTGGCGGCCGCGCTGCACGAGCTTGGCGTGCGCCGCGGCGATCGAGTCGTCGCCTACCTGCCCAACGTGCCGGCGACGGCGGTGGCCTTCCTCGCGGTGGCCAGCCTCGGCGCGGTCTGGTCGGTGTGCTCGCCGGACATGGGACCGGTGGCGGTGCTGGACCGTTTCCGTCAGATCGAGCCCCGCGTGCTGATCGCCGCCGACGGCGTGCGCTACGCCGGCCAGGAGATCGACCGCATGGGCATGCTGGCGCAGCTGCTCGACGAGCTGCCCACGGTGGGCGATGTCGTGCTGCTGGCCAACCTCGACCCTCGGGCGGATCCCGCGTCGCTGGCACGGGACGCCGGCGCGGGCCGCCCGGCGCGGCGTGCGCATCGCTGGGACGACCTGGTCGCCCATCCGGTGTCGCGCGCGCCCGAGCCGGTGCCCTTCGACCATCCGCTGTGGATCGTCTACTCGAGCGGCACGACCGGCCTGCCCAAGCCCATCGTGCACGGGCACGGCGGCGTGCTGCTGGAGATGCTCAAGGGATCGATCCACAACAACGTCGGTGCGACGGTGGACACCGGCGACCGCTTCCACTGGTACAGCTCGACGGGCTGGATCATGTGGAACTGCCAGGTCGGCGCGCTGATGGGCGGCACGACGATCTGCCTGTTCGACGGCAGTCCCGCCGGCCCGAAGGACGCGCCGGACTGGCGCACGCTGTGGCGCTTCGTGGCGCTGTCGGGCGCGACCTTCTTCGGCGCGGGGGCGGCGTTCTACGCGAGCTGCCTGAAGGCGGGCGTCGAGCCCCTGCGCCATGGCGACCTGAGCCGCCTGCGCGCGGTCGGCAGCACCGGCAGCCCACTGGCGGACGAGAGCTACGACTGGATCTGGGCGCACTGCCCCAAGCCAGACGGGCAGCCGATCTGGATCTGCATCATCAGCGGCGGCACCGACTTCGCCGGCGCCTTCCTGACCGGTCTGATCACCGAGCCGCTGGTGCGTGGCCAGATGCAGGTGCGGAGTCTGGGCGCGGCGGTGCATGCGTTCTCGGAGGCCGACGCGCAGGGCCAGGGCCGCGCCCTGATCGACGAGGTCGGCGAGCTGGTCTGCACGCGGCCGATGCCGTCGATGCCCTTGTACTTCTGGGGCGACCAGGACAACGAGCGCTACCTGTCGAGCTACTTCGACATGTACCGCGGCCCGAACGGCGAGGGGATCTGGCGGCATGGCGACTGGCTGCGGATCACGCCGTCGGGGGGCGGGATCATCTACGGGCGCTCGGACGCGACGATCAACCGGCATGGCATCCGCATGGGGACGGCCGAGCTGTATCGCGCCGTGGAGGCGCACCCGGAGGTGCTGGACAGCCTGGTGGTGGACCTGGAGTACCTCGGTCGGCCGAGCTGCCTGCTGCTGTTCGTGCAGTTGCGGGATGGGGGGGCGCTGGAGGCGGACCTGGAGCAGCGGCTGCGGGCGTCGATCAAGAAGGCGCTGTCGGCGCGACATGTGCCGGACGAGATCCACCAAGTGACCGCGATTCCGCGAACGCTGTCGGGCAAGAAGATGGAGCTGCCGATCAAGAAGCTGCTGCTCGGCGCCGCGGCCGAACAGGTCATGAAGCGCGATGCGATGGCGAATGCCGATGCGGTGGCTTGGTACCAGCGTTTCGCCGAGCGCCGGCAGTAGGTGCTTGCAGTTGCGAGCGGCCGGCGGCCGACCTGTCGCAGTCGCTCAGCACGCGAGCTGCCGCCCTCAATTGCTTGTCCACTGCTGTTGGCGATATGGGATCGTCCCATTCACAGTCGGCCGTCGTCCTCCGTTGCCGTTGCTCCCGCAACAGGCGAGCGAGGTTCCTTGATCGCTTTGCCTGGTGGCGACTGCAGGCCCCGTGGGGGTGATGCAGCCGCGAGATGAGACGCGCATGTACACCATGCAAGCCAGCGTCTTGTCCCAGCGAGGGGAGCTGCTTCTCCCAAGCGAGACAACGGTGATAGGCCGCGTAGTAGGCGCGGCTGATTGCCGATCGTTGGGCTGCTTCATCGGTATGGCGCGCCAGTTCGCGCGCCAGACGCAGCCAGTCATGAGCCTTGTGGAACATGAGTCCTCCTGAGCCTCGGGCGTTTCAGCGTGGGCCGCTGTCGAGGAAGCGCAGATAGAAGCGTTCGCGATCGAGCTTGTGTTTCGTCAGGAGGTCGTCATATCGGCTGTCCCAGATCGAGGCATGGTCATAGTCCAGGCAGGTGTGGACGTCGTACCGCACCCAGCAGTCATCGTCCATTTCGAAGGTGCAGAACCACGGCGCGCCGTCAAGGCGGATGTGGTGGAGGCGGGTGAAATCGCCGGCCAGGCGCAGCAGCTGAAGGGCGTTCGCCGCTGTCAGTCCGCTTCGTTGGAGTACGCGCTTCAACGCAGCGGCGGATCCTTCCCAATCGGCGAGTTCGCACCTCGCGACGAGATCGGGATCAGCCGCGTCGCCGAAGACCAGGTGAGGGTGCCGCAATGCATCGACCAACGCTTCGAAGTCGGCGGGGTCCTGGTGGGCGGAGGGGGCGAGCGCTGCTCGCTCGCCGCTGTGCGTCGTTGGGCTCGTCATGTTCATGGCTTGTTCCTGAGGAGGATCGTTGAAGGCGTATCGGGTCCTGGCGCTCATGAGCGGCTCCTTCGTGCGGGTCCCGTGACCCGAAGGCCTGCAGTGTCGGCAGCCGCCGGCCGCGTGTCTTTCCTCCGAATTGCGGGATCGATGGGGGAACTGATCGAGGGAGGCGGGTCCCCCTGCGCATCCTGATCATGGGGGTGTCCGTCAGGCCCGCGACAGGTGGCCCGGCGATGCATCGCGTCACCGTCGATACCCTTGCTCGCAGACGCGCAACACCCAGGGTTACATGACAGCCGCGCGTCGGTTCGGGGAAGCGCCCCCGCTTCGGGCGACAGCGCCGCCCGGGGCAAGTGCCAAGCCTGTCGATGACATCGACCGTTCACCGGTCTGTCACCTCGGCCTCTGAACATCCGCCGCGTTCCACCGCCCCTGCGCCGTCAAGGCCTGACCCTCCAGTCGGGCCCGTGCGTGCCGCGCCGCGGTGGCAATCCCCATCCGCCGACCTCCCTGGAGTCCCCATGCGCAAGCCCCTTGCCCGCCACTTCGCCCGCGTCTGCCTGCCGCTGACGCTGGCCCTGGCCGCCTCGTTCGCGTCCGCCACCGTCGTCACCTTCGACGACCTCGCCACCGATGGCTTCGTCCCCGCCAACTACGCCGGCCTCGACTGGTCCGCCAGCTCCTGGTTCCAGTACGCCGGCGAACAAGCCCCGTACACGCCGCATTCGGGCGACCGTCGCGCCACGCTCGGCTTCGACGGCAGCAGCGCCACCAGCGCCATCGGCTTCCTGACCCCCAGCACCTTCCAGGGCGCCTGGTTCGCCGGCTTCGACGGCGTCAACGTCGCGATCGACCTGTACCGCAGCGGCCTGCTGGTCGCCTCGACGTCGACGCTGAACCTGGGCGAGACGTCCGCCTTCCTGGCCAGCGGCTACACCGGCCTGGTCGACCGCCTGGTGTTCCGCAGCAACGACCCCGCCTTCTTCGTCATGGACGACCTGAGCTTCGCCGCCGCCGTCCCCGAGCCGGCCTCCGGCGCGCTCGCGCTGGCCGGCCTGGCCGTCGCCGCGCTGGTGATCCGCCGCCGCCAGGCATCCCAATCCGCCACCTGAGGAGCCCGCCATGACGCAGCAGCAAGCCCCCCGCCGCCAGTTCCTCCGCGCGGTCGCCACGGCCGCCGGCGCCACCGCCGCGATGACCAGCTTCCCGCCGGCCATCGCCCGCGCGCTGTCCATTCCCGCGGCCGTGCGCACCGGCACTCTCCGGGACGTCGAGCACATCGTCATCCTGACGCAGGAGAACCGCTCCTTCGACCACTACTTCGGCACGCTCAACGGCGTGCGCGGCTTCGGCGATCCCTTCCCCGCGCCGGTGGCCGACTCGGCCAACGTCAAGGGCCGCTCGATCTGGGTCCAGCCCACCGCCAACAACGCCGCGCCCGGCGCGATCGCGCCCTTCCACCTGAACACCGCGCAGAACTTCGCCTTCATGCGCGTCAGCGGCACGCCGCACTCGTGGACCGACGCGCAGGCCGCCTGGGACCACGGCCGCATGAACAACTGGCCCAAGGCCAAGCAGAACCACTCGATGGGCCACTTCACGGCGCAGGATCTGCCGTTCCAGTTCGCCCTCGCCAACGCGTTCACGCTCTGCGATGCGTACCACTGCTCGACGCAGACCGGCACCAACACCAACCGGCTGTTCCTCTGGACCGGCACCAACGACCCGCTGCGCCTGGGCAACGGCCCGTCCACCGACAACAGCCACGACTGGTTCAACCCGAACCCGCTGGACGACTACACCTGGACCACCTACCCCGAGCGCCTGCAGTCGGCCGGCATCAGCTGGCAGGTCTACCAGAACATGGCGGACAACTTCACCGACAACTCGCTGGCCGGCTTCAAGGTGTTCCGCGACGGCTGGTACAACCGCCCGGGCTACTCGCAGGTGCTGAAGGACCGCGGCATCTCCACCCGCGACCTGGACCTGCTGCGCGAGGACGTGCTCAACGACCGCCTGCCGCAGGTGTCGTGGATCGTGGCCACCGCCGAGGGCTCCGAGCATCCCGGTCCGTCCAGCCCCGCGCAGGGCGCGGACTACACCGCCAAGGTGCTGGACGCGCTCACCGCCAATCCCGACGTGTGGGCCAGGACCGTCCTGTTCATCAACTTCGACGAGAACGACGGCTTCTTCGACCACATGCCACCGCCGGCCGCGCCGTCCTATGTGAGCTGGAACGCCAACCCGGCGCAGGCGGTGCTCGCGGGCGCGTCGACGGTGGACACCACCGGCGAGTACTGCGAGATCCTCAACGGCGCCTCGCCGACCTACCTGCACCGTCCCTACGGCATGGGCCCGCGCGTGCCGCTCTACATCGTGTCGCCGTGGAGCAAGGGCGGCTGGGTCAACTCGCAGGTGTCGGACCACACCTCGGTGCTGCGCTTCATCGAGGCGCGCTTCGGCGTCAAGGAGACCAACATCGGCGCGTGGCGTCGCGCGGTCGCCGGCGACCTGACCTCGTGCTTCAACTTCGCCGATCCGGAGGACAGCGAGTTCTTCTCGAAGCTGCCCGGCACCGTGGCGCTCGCCAACCGGGCCCGCGCGCTGCCCGGCACGACGACGCCGCCGGTGCCCGGCGCGCTGCAGCTGCCGTCGCAGAACGCCGGCGTGCGCCCCGCGCGGCCGCTGCCCTACGACCTGCAGGCGACCGCGGCGCTGACCACCGGCGCCGGCCCCAATGCCACGATGATCGCGGTCACCTTCCAGAACACCGGCACCGCGGCGGCGGTCTTCCACGTCTACGACCGCACGCGCCTAAACGAGATCCCGCGCCGCTACACCGTCGAGGCGGGCAAGCAGCTCACCGGCAGCTTCGTGCCGCAGGCGACGGGCGCCTACGACCTGTGGATCCTCGGCCCGAACGGTTTCCATCGCCACATCGCCGGCAACGCGCGTCGCGCGGCGGCGGCCGGCCAGCCCAATCCGGACGTGATCGCCCAGGCCGCGCCGGCCACCGGCGAACTGGTGCTGACGCTGGTCAACACCGGTCCGGTGGCGGCGACCTTCAGCGTCGCCCACAACAAGTACCAGACGGGCGCGCCGCGCAGCGTCAACGTGCCGGCGCGCAGTCGCAGCGAGCTGCGCCTGGGCGTCGCCGTCACCGCGCATTGGTACGACGTGTCGGTGCGGGTCGGCGGCCAGCCCGACTTCCTGCGCCGTTTCGCCGGCCACATCGAGACCGGCGCGCCGTCGGTCAGCGATCCGGCGATGGAGGGCCTCGCGAAGGCGGACCAGTACCGCGTGCAGGGCGTCTGACCGAGCGGCGGGGCAGGAGCGCGGGAGCGCCTCTTGCCCAGCCCGGGCCTCCCCATGAAAACACGGAGGTCCTCATGCCCGTCATGCGTCTTCGTCCTTCCCGCGCCCTTGGCCGGCGCGCCGTTGCCCTGCGTGCCGCCTGCGCGGCGCTGGCATGGCTCGGTGTTGCGGCCACGGGCGCCCAGGCCCAGTCGACGGTCGTGCCGCCGGACGCGCCCGGCTTCACCGAATACGTCGCGAGCCAACTGCGCCAGCAGCTGGGCGATGCGACCGTGGTCGTCCGCGAGCCGCTGACGCTGGGCATCGCCAGCGAGCGCACGCCGCTCGACAAGCTCTATGCGGCGTGCCAGGGCAACCGCAGCCATTGCGCCGACGACGTCAACGCCTTCGTGAAGACGCGGACGCAGGCCTTCCGCGCGGCGACCATCCCGGCCACGCGCGAGACGCTGCGGCTGGCGGTGCGCACGGCCGCGTCGGTGCAGCAGGCGCAGCGCGAGGTCGGCGGCGACGCGACCACCTTTCGTCCGCGGCCCTTCGTCGGTCCGCTGGTGACGGTGCCGGTCTTCGACACGCTGCGCGCCTCGCGGCTGATCAGCGAGAAGGACTACAAGACCTTGAACCTGTCGGTGGACCAAGTGCGCGAGACCGCGCGCAAGAACACCTACGACGCGATGCCGCAGGTGCTGCAGACCGCCAAGCCCGCGGCGGCCGGCGAGGTGGGCAAGCTCGACGGCCCGGTGCCGCAACCCAGCCGCCTGGTCTTCATCGACGACTGGAAGCCGCTGGCTGACGCGCAGAAGGGCAAGCTGATCGTCGCCGCGCCGTCCAATGACACGGTGCTCTACGTCGGCGACGACGATGCCGCGACGATCGACGCGCTGCGCGCGCAGGTGCGCGAGATCATGGGCAAGTCCGCCAATCCGCTGACGGACGTGCTGCTGCGCTGGTCGCCGTCCGGGTGGACGGTGATGCCCTGAATGCGGTGAATGCGGGGAGGGGCGCTACACTGCGCCCGTCGAAAAAGGCAGATGTGGTCTGGTAAGCCCAGGTCCTTCCTCACGGAAGCTCTGACTCTGCCCGCGCATGGGTCCCCACGACGAACGTCCGATGCAGTCCTGCATCGCCGGGTTCGTCGGTGGGGTTCTCAAGACGAAGAATCGCTCCGGCCGAACGGTCATCGAGAGAGGAAACGTCCATGCGCGCGATCCCCCCACACGACGTCATCATTGCTGGCGCAGGCCCTGTCGGCCTGATGCTGGCCTGCGAGCTCCGGCTCGCCCGTTGCTCGGTGCTGGTGCTCGAGCAGGCCACCAGCCCCGATTCACCGCTGAAGCAGCCGCCATTCGGCGTCCGCGGCCTGTCCATCCCCACGCTCGAGGCGCTGCACCGCCGCGGATTGCTCGACGCCGTTGTCGGGACCGCGGGCAGCGGCGATACCGTGCCGCCGCCGCCATGGGCGCAGCAACCTCGACGACCTGGTGGCCACTTCGCGGGGATCCAGTTCTTCCACGACAGGATCGACACCGCGCGCTGGCCCTGGCGCCTGCCAGGCCCGTTCAGCGAGAGCCAGCCCAGCACCATGGCCCGTATCGAATCGGCGCTTGCGGCGCGCGCCACGGCGCTGGGCGTGGAGATCCATCGCGGGGTGCGCGTGGAGGACCTGACGCAGTCGGACGACAGCGTCTGCGTGCGGGCCGACGGCCAGGCGATGCACACGCGATGGCTGGTGGGCTGCGACGGCGGTCGCAGCCGGGTGCGCAAGGCCGCCGGCTTCGAGTTCGCCGGCACCGAGCCGGAGTTCACCGGCTACTCCGTGGACGTGGAACTGGCCGATGGCGCGGCGCTCGCTCCGGGCCGTCACTACACGGCAACCGGCATGTACACCTACCAGCCGCCCGGCGTCATCGCGATGGTCGACTTCGATGGCGGGAATTTCCACGGCACCGCACCGATCACCGCCGAGCATGTGCAGGCGGTGCTGCGCCGCGTCAGCGGCACGGACGTCCGGCTCACGGCGCTGCGCCTCGCCACCACCTGGACGGACCGCGCCCGTCACGTCACGTGTTATCGCCGCGGTCGCATCCTGCTGGCCGGCGATGCGGCCCACATTCATTCGCCGCTGGGCGGGCAGGGACTCAACCTCGGGATCGGCGATGCCATGAACCTGGGATGGAAGCTGGCGGCGACGATCCGCGGCGATGCCCCCGAAGGCCTGCTCGACAGCTACACCGCCGAGCGGCATCCCGTCGGCGCCCAGGTGCTGGACTGCTCGCGCGCGCAAGTGGCGCTGATGCGGCCGAGCCCGGCGACGCGAGCGCTGGCCGCGATCGTGCGCGACCTCATCGAGACCCGCGACGGGGCGACGTATTTCGCCGAACGCGTGTGGGGCGCGACGCTGCGCCACGACCTCGGCGACGCCCGCCCGTTGGCCGGCCGAAGCGCGCCGGACCTTGCGCTGGATGACGGAACCACGCTGGCGGCGCATCTGCAAACGGGAAAGGGGTTGCTGTTGGACATGGACACCGCGGCACCGCTGCGCGATTGGTCGCGAGGCTGGAAGGACCGCATCGCCTATGTCGCCAGCGGCGCGAAGGAGGAACTCGGCATCCGCGCCATGCTCGTGCGTCCGGACGGCGTCGTCGCGTGGGCCAGCAGCTTGGAGCAGGAGGGGCAGATCGAGCAGGCTGTTCGGCGGTGGTTTGGCGAGCCGTCCGTCGAGCGAGGTTGATGCCGGTGGCCGGCAGCACTACGACCTAGGTCATGCCGACGGCCCTCGGCGATTGGTTATCGTCGCCCGCTGAATCCATGTTGAAGGGCCGTCATGCTCGATCTCCATCAGTTCATCGCGCTTTTCCAGGGCCGCCCGGTGCCCGAGGACCTCATCCGCCTCGGCGGCTTCCAGAACGTCGTCAAGACGCAGTACACGCAGAGCCTGTGGCTCACCGACCATGAGAAGCGCGGCCTGGAGGCCGGCTGGTCCACCGACCCCGCGTTCCTGGAGCGGCTGGTGGCCATCGGCGTGGCCAACGGCTCGGGCTCGTTTTACGCGCTGTGGAATCCGGATGACGGCAGCGAGCCGGCAGCGTGGCCGGTGGTCGTGTTCGGCGACGAAGGCGGCGAGTGGGTGATCGCGCGCAACGTGCGCGAGTTGCTGCAACTCAGCGGCCTGGACGTCGAGCCGTATGTCGACCACGAGAGCGCCTACTTCTTCATCGACGAGGACGAAGAGGACGGGGACGACTACGCGAGCGACGCGATCGAGGACTACCGCGAATGGCTCAGCGAGGTCGCACAGCTGGACCCGCTCACCGACCCGGATCCGGTGGTCGAGCGCGCCCGTGCGCAGTGGCAGGCGCAGTTCGACGCGTGGAAGGCGCCCTACCTGGACGGGCGTTGAGAAGGCCTTGGCCGGTCGCGACGGCGGGTGCTCGTCAGGCGGAGGCGGCCGTCACCTCGCGCTCATGCGCATCCATCCGCTCGCAGCTGTCGCAGCCGTGGCAGCGATCGAAGACCGCCGCCTCGTCCAGCGCCTCCAGGATGTCCCGCCACCGGCAGCGCCCCGACTGCGCATACGACACCATCTGCTCCAGGCGCCGCCGGTCCTGCTCGCCTTTCGCTTCATAACGACCCATCAAGGCGCGCAGGGCCTGGGCGTCGCCCGGCGGTGGATCGACCAGCCGCAGGCTGTCGTCCGAGGTCGACAGCCAACCCTCCTCCGCCAGCATCGCCGCCAGCGCGCGCAGCTTGGTGAGCGGCCGCCGGAGACGTCGATGCAGCACGTCCAGCGTCCATCCCGCTTCGTCGGGCGGCGTCTCGCGCAGCGCCTCGATCAGGGCCTGCGCGTCCGCCGGCACCGGGTAGCGGCCATTCAGGAAGAACTGCTGCACCGACCGGTCGCCCGACACGAACAGCAGCGTGCAGTCCGCGCGTTCGCCGTCGCGGCCGGCCCGGCCGGACTCCTGGTAATAGACGTCCAGTCCCGCCGGCAACTGGTAATGGACGATGCGACGGATGTCCGGCTTGTCGATGCCCAGGCCAAAGGCATTGGTCGCGACCATCACGCGGACCTCGCCGCGCATGAAGCGATCCTGCGCCTCGTGCCTCGCCGCCGCGCGCAGGCGGCCGTGATAGAGCGTCGAGGCCACGCCCGCGGCGAGCAGCGCCTCGTGGACCGCCTGCGCTGACTTCACCGTCGCGGTGTAGACGATGGTGGAGGGGCCGGCATCCGCAGTCTCGATCGCATCGCTCTCTGGTGACTGCGCGACGATCTCGATCAGGCGCCGCAGCTTGTCCGCCTCGTTGGCCAGAGGCTCGACGCGGTAATGCAGATTGGCGCGATAGCTGCCGCCGATCAGGCAGCCGGCGGCGGGGATGTCGAGCTGACGGGCGATGTCTTCGATCACCTCGCCGGTGGCCGTCGCGGTCAGCGCCAGCACCGTCGGCGCGCCCAGCGCCTTGCGCGCGGCGCCCAGGCGCAGGAAGGCGGGGCGGAAGTCGTGTCCCCATTCGGAAATGCAATGGGCCTCGTCGACGACCAGCAGGTCGGTGGGCCGCTCGGCCAGGCGCGCGACCCAGTCGCTGTCCTCCAGACGCTCGGGCGTGAGCAGCACCACCTGCGCGGTGCCGTCCAGCGCGGCGGCCTCCTGCTCCGACAGCGCCGCGGCCGGCAGGCCGCTGTGGACCTGCGCGCAAGCGATGCCCAACGCGCCAAGTCGTTCGCACTGGTCTTTCATCAAGGCGATCAGCGGCGACACGACCACCGTGCGCCCCGGCAGCAGCGCCGCCGGCAGTTGATAGCACAGCGACTTGCCTGCGCCGGTGGGCATCACCGCCAGCGTGTTCAGACCGCGCAGCAGGCGGTCGATGACCTCGCGCTGGCCGGGCCGCCATGTGCGCAAGCCAAAGCTGCGCAGCTGGCGTTCGAGGGTGCGTTGCGAGGGAGGACGACGACGCGGCATGGAGGACGGACATTGAACGCGGAGGATGCGCAGCCGGCCTCAGCAAGCCGCGCGCCCGGGTCGACGGCCGCCGAGGCATTCGGACAGCGAGGGACAATCGCCGCCTCGACGGCCCCGGGCCGGCTCGACCGCCTTTCCTCCTTCACGCCGGGTGCCGCCAGACCGCTCATGACCGACCCTCAATACACGACCTTGCCGCCATGGCCCAACGCTTATCCGGCCACCGGTGCCAGCGCCACGCTGAAACGCCTCAACGAGGACTTCATCGTGACCGAACTGCCGCTGCAGCTGCCCTCCGGTGAGGGCGAACACCTCTGGCTGGACATCGAGAAGAACGGCGCCAACACCGCCTTCGTCGCCCAGCAGTTGGCCGCGGCGGTCGGCGTGCAGGACAGGGACGTCGGTTATGCCGGCCTCAAGGACCGCTACGCCATCACCCGCCAGTGGTTCAGCATCTATCTGCCCAAGGGCGAGGCGCCCGATCTGACGCTGCTCCAACATCCGGAATTCAAGGTGCTGAGCCAGAGCCGTCACGTGAAGAAGCTGCGCCCCGGCGATCTGCGGGGCAACCGCTTCCGCATCGTGCTGCGAGAGGTGACCGGCGACCGCGACGCCATCGAGGCCAACCTCCAGGCCGTGGCGTCCCAGGGCGTGCCCAACTACTTCGGCGCCCAGCGCTTCGGCCACGACGGCGGCAACGTCGAACAGGGCCGTGCCATGCTGGCGCGCGAGATCCGCGTGCGCAACCCGAAGAAGAAGGGCATCTACCTGTCGGCGGTGCGCTCCTTCGTCTTCAATGAAGTGCTGGCGCTGCGCATCCAGCAGGGGCTCTGGGGCCAGACCCTGCCCGGCGACGTGATGGACGAGGCTGGACGGCCCACCGGACCGCTCTGGGGACGGGGTCGCGTCAGCACCACCGACCAGGCGCAGGCCCTGGAGAACGGCGTGGCCGAGCGCCACGCCACCTTGTGCGATGGCATGGAGCACGCCGGCCTCGATCAGGAGCGCCGAGCCCTGGTGGCGAGCCCGGCGGAGATGTCGTGGGAATGGCCGCAAGCCGATCAACTGGTGCTCACCTTCTCGCTGCCCGCCGGCAACTACGCCACCTCCGTCCTGAGCGAAATCCTCCGCGCCTCGGAGCCGGACCGGCATACCGAGGGCGAGTGTCGAGAACCGTTCATCTCTGAACTAGGTCCGGAGCCAGATCAATGACTTGCAGGAGCATTGACTTTTCAACTCTGAACCGAGTGCTCATTCATCTCTGAACTTTTACGAAACCGGTTGGTTCATCTCTGAACTTTTCGAACCACCGTGGTGCCGCGCCTCGTACCTGGAGACTCATGGTATTGCTCGCCGAGCCACGGCGTGCGTCGCGCTATGCCCACGGCGGCAATCGAAACCCTTCAGTGAGGCGCCGCTGAAGCAGTGTCCAGTCGCCTTGCACGGCAAGCAGTTGGCACCTGCTCCGCTCGATCAGTGGCGGGCGTAGCGCGAGGTCCTTCCGCCGGTAGCGCGCGCGCAGATTGCGCTGCACCCTTGGGTGGGGTTCGGCGTGATTCAGCTCTTCGCGCTGGCGGCGCGGCCTAGGTGTTCGCCGGCGTCGCCGGCAGGCCGCCTGGCTGGGTCTCCACCAGTTGGACGTTGGTCAAGCAGGGTTGGTGCAACGTGAACTGGGGCGGCTATCCTGGTCGCACTCTTGCGCATCTCAGGTGCTTCTGAATGTCCATTTGGTTGCTGCTTATCGGGCGACGCGTCCACCGCGGGCACACGCATCAGACTGGATTCAAGGCGCGCTATTGGGCTGAAGACGGTCTTGCAGGGTCTTGAGGGAGGGGCGGCTCTCGATGGCGACTTTCGACCGCGCGAGCCGTCTGCCAGAGAGCGGTCGCGCGGTTCAAGCGCGTCTTCCGCGCGGTTGCGCTTCGCACCATCGCACTGCGGGCGTCGAGCGTTCACCCCGAACGATTACCGTCCGGAGCTGCCAGCGACCTCTCGACGAATTCGACGTAGGTTCGCAAGGGCAGCAATTTCTCTATGCCGAAAGCCACAAGGTGTTTGCCGAGTGCACTCAGGGGCATTTCCCGCGGGACGATCCGGAAGTGCACACCCTCCTGCGGAAGCCAGTGCAGTGACTGGCTCCAGTCGGCAAAGTGCCGCAAGGACGACGCGTTCTGCATGCCTTGCATGAAGATCCGCTCAGTCATGATCGGTATCTTCACGTTGTCGCTGAGGGTGCCGCCGAAGGTCTTGATCACGACGACCCCATCGATCCGCCAATCGGCCGCGTCGGCGGAGGCAACACCCAGGGCGTCCAGTGCAAGGCGAGTTCTGGCTTGCACCCATTGCAGCTTGCGGGCAAGCTGCCCGACCTTTTCCCGGCAGGCGTTCTTTCTGTTCTGGACCTCGCGCGGATCGCCAGGCTGGAGCATCCAACGCAGTTCGCAGACAAGGATCGTCCGACTGCTTGGATCTGCGACGAGCAGATCAATCTCTTCGAAACCCCCGGCTGCACGAACGGTCAAGTTGCCCTTTGCGAGTGGCCATCGCGGCCGGATCTTCTCCAGCAAGTCGCGAACCATATCTGCCTCAAAAAGTTTGCTCATGCTGTCGAATGTTTTGCTGTCGATGCGAGCCTGAAGACCGAGCAGATTCCTTTCATAGTTGGAGGACAAATAGAGCAGGCACGGAACGGCCACCGCGCCGTCTGTCAACGTAACGATTGGCTGCATCGCAGGATCCGGAGTTTTCGCGGCGTACCCGTAGCTCAGGTACTGAAGGAAGCTGCGAATTCTCGGCTCGCCAAGGGAGCACATTGCGTCGAGATCAGCCACTAGCTGGGGCATTGTGGTGACGTGCAGCAGGCTGGCTTCACCTCCACCGCGCAGACCATGCAGGCCGGCCCCAAAATGAACCGCGATCCAGTGATACATGCAACGCACGCACATCGCGTTGATCAGGAGGATCGTCTCGTATGGGCCGCCCCAGGGGAAGCGCCAACCTTCTGGCACCATCGATGGGGGCTGCATCATCTCCTCGGCAAGCGCCACGGCCAGCCGAGGATCGTAGGCGTAGAGCACCCTCTGACTGGAAATTCGCGTCGAGCGCGCGATAGCCTCGACGATGGCGGGACGGAGTTCCTCCCTGCGAGCCCAGGCGTAGAGGTTGGCTGAATGGTCGATCACATCTAAGGGCATGTGCCCAAGAAGTTCGAGCGCCGCATATCGCCTGTCATGGTGAATGTCGTCGAACACTATGTCGATCGTTTGATCGCCCTCGGTGAAAAGCACCGTTCCCGCGTGAGCTGCAGAGCACAGCTGGTTGGCCGCCTTGAAGTCCACGCCAGCCTGAAGCAGTTCTGCCGTCTTGATGTACAGCTTTGGAATGACTCTGGCTGGAGTTGATGCGCTCGACTTGTCGGCGCATTCCTGACGGATTCGATCCAGGGCGAAGCGGGCAGAGTACTTCTGGCTATCCAGCTGGAACTCGACGATCGGGGCACGCTCGTCGTCCGTCAACGTGAAGAGTCCGCGGAAGGAGTCCTCGAGGACAGTCAGCAAATACCAAATGGCAACAGCTCGGTTCGGGTGCGCAATAGCCACAGCGTGGTAGTTCGCATCGAGGTCCATTTCAACTGCCTCGTGCAGCGGAGTCGTACGGCTTCCGGTTCTCTTGGACATTGCGAAATCCCTAGTCGCTGACGGCACTGATGGTTGTTGCAGCGGCGGGAATGCCGCGCAGGTTGATCCTCGATTCACCCACCGCTACCACTCTATCGCCACAGGGAGCGCGGCCGCGACCCGGCAGACTATCGTCGCTGAAATGGTGGAGATCGAGACCGAGGTAGCGCCAAGCGAGGTTCCCAACAACAGGCCGCCGCGGCGGCTCGGTCGGGGCCGCTTGCCGCCGTTAGGCAGCCGCTGAGCTGGTGTCGCTTCCGATGCGATGCGGCAGCGGCGTCAGTCTGTAGTTAGGTCTTGCAGCAGCCGTGGCCCTCCCAGGAAGTGGACCGCCGCCATGTCGCACGTCGGCTCCCTTGATGCGGCTGCCGAATGTGTTGCATGCCTGCTCCGGAGCCTCTGGGCTTGGTCAAGATGGGCCGCAATCGATCCTGAGCCTACCTGCGCGCCAGGCCTGCTTCGTTCAGAGGAATCACGCCGCGTTTGCGAGCCTGGCCTTCGTCTTCTCGACATGTCGCCGCAGCACATCCTCAGGGACAGTTCAGTTCAATTGCTGAATCCGCTGGACTTGATTGATCGCCCCATCAAGGCCGGTCCAGTCGGTCTGCGTTGCCGGTCGATTCATGTGAATTGGGTCAGCCCCCTAGGTTCAACCCCAGGGCGAACTAGAGGAACACGCGCCAATAATCACACGATATAAGCGCCCCGGCTTGTCGCCCTCCTATGGTGACAATCTTCGAAGCGCAGTTCAGGAGGATCCATGTCTGCACTGGCCGCTGAGGCGCCTCCGGCGTCAAGCAAACAATCAATGTCGGTCAATGCCACCGGGGAAGCCGTTGAGAGCCTAACCCCCGAGTTGGTAATTGCGCTTTGCGGTCCGATTGGCTCGCCACTCCACGAGACAGCCACTCAGATTGAAAACACCTTGCGTGAATTCAACTACAAGACTGAGACTGTTCGCCTGAGCAATCTGATTCGTCTGAATGCCAAGAAGGTGAGCAAGGCCATTGATACATCTTCAAAATTTCGGGAGATCACGGCGCTCATTGAGATTGGCGATCAGCTCCGTGACCAGTATGGCAGCGACGTGCTGGCAAAGCTCGCGATCGCCAAGATCGGCGCAGACCGAAAGAAGAGCTATGGCGCCTTTGAAGACGTGGCAGCAGAGGGCGCCAAGCCGAACGACCAGAAGATTCGCAACCAACGCATTTGCCACGTCATTGACTCGATAAAAAACAAGGCCGAGCTAGATCTGCTGCGGTTGATTTATGGTGACGCGCTATTCGCAGTAGGGGTCTTTTCCCCTCTTGAGCTTCGCAAGATCAACTTGGAACGTCCGGGCAAGCTCTCAAAAGATGAAATCGGCCGGTTAATTGATACCGACTCAGGAGAGGAATTTGCTCACGGTCAGTCTGTTCGGGATACGTTCCCGCGATGCGACTTCTTCCTTCGAGTTGACCATGCAGTGGTTGGTCCTTCAGAGCCAAGAGCGGTTGGGCAGCTAAACGAGCGGATTCGCCGTTTTTTCGATCTGATTTTCAGAACCGCAGTTGTCACGCCCTCCGCTGAAGAGAGTGCTATGTACGCGGCCGCCTCCGCCGCAAGAAATTCGGCTTGCATGTCTCGCCAAGTAGGTGCCGCGGTGACAAGCTCGACGGGCGAATTGCTAGCCGTTGGATGGAACGATGTACCGCAAAGCGGCGGCGGCCTTTACGGCATGAAACCGATCGCTGCAAGAATCGTTGAGCAAGCTCAAGCGGAAGACCAACGCTGCTTCGCGCAGACTGGAAGAAAGTGCCGCAATGATGAGGAAAAGGGTGCAATAGCTGACAAGGTCGTCGAGAGCCTGATAAGCGGAGGCGTCTTGTCTGCTGAGTCCAAGGAGACGGCGATCAAGGCCATTCTTGGTGACACCCGGGTCAAGGATCTGATTGAGTTTTCTCGCGCCGTGCATGCTGAGATGCATGCGATCCTGGGTGCAAGTAGAGTCGCGGGCGACCGAGTGGTGGGGGGCAGCATCTACGTGACCACCTACCCCTGTCATTCCTGCGCCAGACATCTTGTCGCCGCAGGCATTGCGGAGGTCCACTACATCGAGCCGTACCGCAAGAGTCTGGCAACACGGCTCCACGAGGACGCGCTCACCGAATCGACCGACGCGCAGGGCAAAGTACAGGTACGACAGTACGACGGTATTGCGCCACGGCGCTTCATCGAGATGTTCGAAGGCGGCTCTCGTAAGCAGGCGGGAGTGTTAGCATTGAAAGGTCGGATACAGGCGACTCCCCTGACCCAGGTGAGCCTCAAGGCTATTCCTCGGCTCGAAGAGGTCGTAGTCGCAGAAATCGAGACCAAGGACCTTCAGCTCCACAGTCTTCTTCCGAGTGAGATCAACGATGACAAAGCCCCAGGACAAAACAACACAGCAGCTTGAGTTGCGGCTGCTCATGGATCTCAATAGTCGGGTTGCCCCGGTCAGCACTCTTGGCGTTACGGGTAACAGCAAAGGCGGTTCAGACGTAGTGTTGGAACAGGCTGCGTCCGACAAGGACCTAGCCGTCTATAAGCAGATGTCTGTGAACTACTTCAGCAGCCTTCAGAAAGCTTGACCTGCTCCAGCAGCGTTGCGAATCATAGATGGGACAGGCTGCGACTTCACCGCTCATACAGATGTCGCTGAAACTCAACGAAGACGCGCCGAACTTGATCCGGCTGCCCGAGCTCAGCAAACGCATCTGAAATCGCGCTGTATCTGAGCTTGAGCAACGGCGACAACTTCTCAGCGTCTAGCTCATCCACTCCTTGCCTCACATACTGAGCCAGTACGAAATCGACAAAGGCCTGCTGTTTGTCGGTTAGGCGGTCAGCCGTAGCCGCAGCGCGAGCTGCCTTTGCTCGGTCCGCGCGCGACACTGGATCGGCGCCATACGACACATGCGCAAGCACGTCATACAAGTCGCTGTTGTCGGCTTCGATGACCTTCTGCATCTCTGTCAGTTGGTCCCGGCCGAATCCTTTGTCCGCCAGACCCGTCAGTAGCGTCTTGCGAGTATCCGGCGCGCTCCAAAGCCTGCGCAGCTCGTCCTCGTCTTTGAAGAATTCCGGCAAGACGCCAAACAGGACCTCCAAAAACTGTGTCGCCGACATCAGCGTGCCGTCGGCACTCCAGAAGGTTGTGGCCGTCATGTGTTGCAGTCGGCGGAACTTTCCATCCGCCAGTTTGACCTTGATCTTCTCAGGCGGAGGCGGCGGAGGTGGGGGTGGAGGCAATGGCGGGCCCGGAGGACCAGGCGGCTGCGGTGGTGGCTTCGGCGGCGGTTCAGATTCCAGTGGCTCGCCGTCCCACTCCGGGTCGCTGAAGTGGTGGTGTGCCTTCACGAAGTCCAGGATCGTAAAGTAGTCCTTGCCGTCATACAGCCGAGTGCCCCGGCCAATGATCTGCTTGAATTCGATCATCGAATTGACCGTCCGCATCAGCACGATGTTGCGCACGTTGCGTGCATTTACGCCGGTCGACAGCTTCTGCGAGGTGGTCAGGACTGTCGGGATGGTCTTCTCGCTGTCCTGAAAGTCGCGCAGGTCCTGGTCGCCGCGAGCGCCGTCATTGGCGGTCACGCGGACGCAGTAGTTCGGCTGGGCACTGGTCTTGGCCTGGTTGATCAGGTCGCGCACGGCCAGGGCATGCAACTGCGTGGCGCAGAAGACGATGGTTTTCTCCCGCTGGTCGATCATCCCCATCATCAACTGCACGCGATAGGCCTCGCGTTCCTTGATCTCGATGATGCGGTTGAAGTCCTTCTCTTCGTAGCGCTTGCCAGCCTCAACCTCGCCGGCCATCACTTCGTCGTCGGGCGTGTAGACGTATTCATCCAACGTGGTGGCAATCTGCCGCACCTTGAACGGCGTCAGGAAGCCATCGTTGATACCCTCCTTCAACGAGTACTGGTACACCGGCTCGCCGAAGTAGGCGTACGTGTCGGTATTGATCGTGCGCTTGGGCGTGGCAGTCAGGCCGAGTTGCACGGCGGGAGCGAAGTAATCCAGTATCGCGCGCCATGAACTCTCGTCCTTGGCCCCGCCGCGGTGACACTCATCGATCACAATGAAATCGAAGAAGTCGGGCAGGTAGTCACCGAAGTAGGGTGAGTCACCGGGTCCGCTCATGAAGGTCTGGAAGATCGTGAAGAACACGCTGCCGTTCTTTGGTACACGCCCCTTCTTCCGGATGGCGTCCGGGTCGATGCGCACCAATGCATCTTCGGCAAAGGCTGAGAAGTCGTTGTATGCCTGATCAGCAAGGATGTTGCGGTCGGCCAGAAACAGGATGCGCGGGCGACGCGTCGGCGCGTCGGCGTTGTCCTCCTTCCAGTCGTTCAGATTCCAGCGGCTCTGAAACAACTTCCAGGACAGTTGGAAGGCGATGAAAGTCTTGCCGGTGCCCGTCGCCAAGGTCAGCAGGATGCGGTCGCGTCCATCAGCGATGGCGCCGAGCACGCGGTCGATGGCAATGTCCTGGTAGTAGCGCCCCTGCCATGTACCGCCCTTGTCTTCAAAGGGCACAGCGGCAAAGCGGTCACGCCAGGCATTGGCCACCGCGAAGGTCTTGGCCCACAGCTCCTCGGGGCTGGGAAAGGCGGCCACATCACCCTCAGCGCCGGTGGCCATGTCGATGCCATAGATCGCCTGCCCGTTGGTCGCGTAGGTGAAGCGCACGGCGAGCTTGGCGGCGTAGCTCTTAGCTTGCCTGACGCCTTCGGCGTAGGCCTCATCCCAGGCCTTGGCTTCGATCACCGCCAGCTTGGTATTGCGATAGACGAGCACGTAGTCCGCAATGTCAGCCTTGGCGCGCTTGCCCGCACCTAGCAGTCTCCCATTTGTGATGCGGTGCTCGCGGAGGACTCTGCTTCCATCAACAACGCCCCAGCCGGCGACCTTCAGTGCGGGGTCAATGTGTTCGGCGCGTGTTTCGGCTTCGTTCATGGATGTTGCTTCCTCCCAAAAGCAGCACGGCAACGATCGGCAGTCTCGGGCTCGTTATATCAAGGCCGTTTGCCCACCCACGTACTTCCCGGTTCCATCGGGCACCAGACCCTTGGATCGGATCATTGCAATCGCCTGCCGAAACTTGCTTTCAGGAATGGCGAGCTTGCCGGCGTGCCACCCCTCCCTGGCTTCCCAGACTAGGGCTGCATCCGTGACCTCGGCACCATCGATAAGCAGGTTGTTCCATGCCGCATGCACGGTCGCCAAGACCTCAGCATCGACCGTGTCCATGGGGACCAACAAGTCAATGACTGACTCGATCCGGTCAAGATACGCGCCCAGCACCTGCGGCGCCTTGGCCAGCAATTGATCGAAGGCGGGAAGCTTCTTGAAATCGTAGCCGCCTTCGCGCTGGATCATCTCAAAGAAGCCATTCTGCTTCGCCCACTCTTCGGCCTTGAGCATGTGCCGGAAATCGTTCGGGCCGGCGGCATCCCTCATGGGTTGACGGCCCAGGTCCACCTTGCCGACGGCTTCCACCAGATGCAATAGTTTCTGCTCCTTGACGTGACCGAAAGTCCTTTCGCGTCGCTGCCGCTTGTGCCGTTCGTAGGCGAGGGCTATGACGTTGGCCGAGAACTCAGGGGATGTCGTTGGAAGCGTCTGCGCAGCGCTGGCCGACGCCGCCTTGGCGGATGTAAGTTGGCCGCTGAAGGCTTGATGGAGCAGGGATTCCTTTAGTTCGCCGAGGGCGGCCTGTTTCGCCTCACAGACTTCGACAAGCCTTTGGGTCCCTTCCACCAACGCATCGAGCTTGGCTGCAACTTTCGCTTGATCCTGAACCGGCGGCATCCTTGAACGGTAGGCGAAGAGATGATCACGATTCACCTTTGGCATACCGGCGCGTGCCGAACCCTTGATTGCGTATTCCGTAAATGATGGAGAGAGCAACAGGTAGTAGAGGTAGTCGCGGTCAATACCTCCCGGTTTCGGAACCAGTGGATAAATGTCTGCGCTGCAGAGTCCACTGAAAGCGGGGCGCACTACTTTCATCAGATAAGGTCGAATCTTGCTGTAAAGCACAGCGCTTTCGTCGAACAGGAACTTACCAGAGATAAGCTGCTCTTCACGCGCCGTCTTGATGTCAACAAGCGCCCCCGACTTCGACTCGATATTGCCAGCGCCAATGTGCGGCAAGTCTAGGTAGTCATTATCGCGCGGGTCGATCAGCTTTGACGCGATATCGCAGACATCCCCGAGGGTTTTCTCAGTCCAGTCAGTCCCATGTCCAACGAATGTCGCGTGCATGACGTTATTGACCAGTTCTCGTGTGTTCAGCAAGCTCCGCTCGACATTGGCCTTGGCATATGCGATGCCATCGAAGGCTTCGTCGAGGATGGCTACTATGCGCTCCTGGTCTGCCAGCGGCGGCACTGGTATCGAGCGATCCTCCATCGAGCCTTTTGCAACATGAATCATCGTTGCACCGGCTCCCTGGTCCAGCTTTATTCGTTCTGTATCCCACATGAAAAAGTAGTACAGATACTTCTGGACCACCACAGAGGAAACTGGAATCACTTTCCAAATGTGATAGTGGAATATGGCTCTCTCGCCTTCCCAGATTCGCGGGCCGAAGGATGCTGACCATGCGTAGAGAAGGTCGCCGTTGTCGCAATACTTTTCTGATTGAAGTTCGAGATCCGAGTAGTACCAATTCTTATTGGTAAAAAAGTTCCCTACCCGAAGAACCGGGTACTTCCCGGAGGAAAGCAACTCGTCTTTGCTATAGGCACGTCCGTTGACGAGTTCGCAGACGTCTCTGAGCTTCAATAACTGCCAGTTGCCACTCACACCAAGTCCCGTATCGTCGCCAACACCTCAGCGGTCTCCGCATCCAGCGCGGCTATCTGGTCCAAAATTTCTTTGGGCGCGCGCAGTGCCACTTTGGCGCTACCTTTGGGATTCTTTACCGACAGATCCCAACTACCCGCGTCGAGGCACTCAAGGCTTACCGACCAGCTCTGCGCCGTATCCGCAAAACGCCTCTGCTGCGCCACGAAGTCCAATAAGTCATCGTCATTGAGCGGGTTTGTCTTCCCCATATTTCGACCAACATTCAGCTGGTAAAACCAAACCTTGCGCGTTGGCGCGCCCTTCTCGAAGAACAACACCACGGTCTTGACGCCGGCCCCCTGGAAGGTGCCGCCGGGCATGTCGAGCACCGTGTGCAGATTGCAGCTTTCCAAGAGCAGCTTGCGGATGCTGGTGGCAGCGTTGTCGGTGTTCGAGAGGAACGTGTTTTTGATGACGATGGCCGCGCGCCCGCCCGCCTTCAGCGACTTGATGAAGTGCTGCATGAACAAGAAAGCCGTCTCGCCTGTCTTGATCGGGAAGTTCTGCTGCGCTTCCTTGCGTTCCTTGCCACCGAAGGGTGGATTCGCCAGGATCACTTCATAGCGGTCCTTCTCCTGGATGTCATTGATGTTCTCGCCCAACGTATTGGTGTGGATCACATTGGGCGTTTCAATACCATGCAGGATCATGTTCATGATCGCGATGACATAGGCGAGGCTCTTCTTTTCCTTGCCGTAGAAGGTGCGCGTCTGCAAGGTGGCTAGGTCTTGCGTGGTCTTGGCCTTAGCGCTGAGGTAGTCGAAAGCCTCGCACAAAAAGCCAGCCGAGCCGCAGGCACCGTCATAGATGCGCTCGCCGATCTGCGGGTCCAGCACCTTGATCATGGCGCGGATCAGCGGGCGGGGCGTGTAGTACTCGCCTCCGTTGCGCCCGGCGTTGCCCATGTTCTTGATCTTGGCTTCGTACAGATGCGAAAGCTCATGCTTTTCTGTCTGTGAACGGAAGCGCAATTCGTCCACGAGGTCGATCACGTCGCGCAGGTTGTAGCCGCTCTGCACCTTGTTCTTGATCTCACCGAAAACCTCACCGATCTTGTATTCGATGGTGTTCGGCCCGCTGGCGCGCTGCTTGAAGCCAGCCAGGTAGGGGAATAGCTTGCCGTTGACGAACTCGCGGAGATCGTCACCCGTCATGGCAGCGTTGTGGTCAAGCGCGCCCGACGCGTCGCGCGGAGCAGCCCAGTTGCCCCAACGGAAGTGCTCGCTCAGGATGTAGCCGTAGGTCCTACCTTCCAGCTCGGCCTCGCTGGCCTTGTCCTGCTCCAGCGCTTCCAAATATTTGAGGAAGAGGAGCCAAGACGATTGCTCGGTGTAGTCCAGTTCGCTAGTGCAGCCCGCATCCTTGTGCAGGATGTCATCGATGTTCTTGAAGGTCTGCTCGAACATTACCCTCGCCCACTCATATCTTGCTATTCGTCAACACTGTTGTTGCCATGGCGGATTCCGCCCGCGGTCCATCACGCCCCACGCGTGGCAAAAGCTGTGACTTTACAGGTAAGCGCGGTCCCGCCGACGCCGCTCAATTCGCATAGTGGCGAACAATGCCCTGTAGTCTCGCGGAAGGCAGCACATCACCAAGCGCCGCCAGCCTCCTCATGGCGCGCTCGATGCCACTGCAAGAGTTCAGACATGAATGAATAAAGTTCAGAGATGAACGGTTTTCGACAGTGAGCGCGCCGCAGGCGCCGCGAGCGCGGGGTTGACGTCCTGCTCCCTGCTGTATTACTGTAGCGATACACGTCGACGAAACCAGTCGACGCGCCAACGATCCCCCGATGGACACCGACCTGCTCTTCAGCATCAACCCCGGCTCTTCCGAGCCGATCTACCGCCAGTTGGTCGAGCAACTGCGCCGCCGCGTCGCCAGCGGCCAGCTCGTGGCCGGGCAGGAGATCCCATCGGTGCGCGAGCTGGCGCAGGCGCTGGCGGTGAATCCGATGACGGTCTCCAAGGCCTTCGGGCTGATGGAGGCGGAGGGGCTGGTGGAGCGTCGCCGCGGGCTGCCGATGGTGGTGGCGGCGCAGCACCAGAAGGCGATGAAGACGCGGGGCCGCGTCGAGCTGCTGCGGCCGGTGCTCGCTCAAGCGGCCGCCGAGGCGCGGCAGCTCGAGCTGCCGCCCGAGCAGGTGCTGGCGCTGTTCAAGACGCTGCTGGAAGACAAGGGAGAGACGCGATGACTCAAGCGATGGAACCGGCGATGACCCACGCGCTGTCGGTGGGCGACCGTGCCTCGGCGCAGGCCCTGGCGGATGACGCGCTCGGCGCGCCGCCGGTGCGCGCGAGCGGCCTGCGGGTCGACTTCAAGGGGCAGCCGGGCGTGATCGCCGGGCTGGACTGGGCGCTCGCGCCGGGTCAGGTCGTGGGCCTGCTGGGCCGCAATGGCGCCGGCAAGACCACGCTGCTGGAGACGCTGCTCGGGCTGCGCGAGCCGCAGGCCGGCGAGGTGCGGCTGTTCGGCCAGCCCGCGCTGTCGCCCGACGACGCGCTGCGCGCCCGGCTGGGCTACGTGCCGCAGCAGGCCGCGCTGTTCGAGGACTTCCAGGCCGGGGACCTGCTGCGCTATTTCCGCAGCTTCTATCCGCGTTGGAACGACGCGAAGGTGGACGGCCTGATGTCGCGCTGGGACATCCCGCGCGACCGGCGCGTGGGCCAGCTGTCGCAAGGCCAGCAGCAGCGGCTGTCGATCATCCGCGCGCTCGCGCATGAGCCCGACCTGCTGGTGCTGGACGAGCCCGTCGCCAGCCTCGATCCCGTCGGTCGGCGCGACTTCCTGCGCGAGCTGGTCGACCAGGTGCTCGACCGCGGCACCACCGTGCTGTTCTCGACGCACATCTTGTCCGACCTCGAGCGCGTGGCCTTCAACATCGCCTTCCTCAGCCGCGGTCGTATCGCGCTGCAGGCGCCGCAGGACGTACTGGCCGACGAGGTCCGGCTGCTGGCCGGTCCGGTGGGACGGCTGCAGGCGGCGGTCGACGCTCATGGCGGCCAGGTGCTGAGCCGGCGCGACCTGGGCGAGCAGCCGCGCTGGCTGGTGCGATTCGCCGAGGGGAACGCCCCCGCGCCCGACGCCGTGCTGCGCTGCGAGGCGCTCAACCTCGAGGACCTGTTCCTGGAGCTGACGCAATGAGCGCCGCGCTGCCGCTGCCCGGCCTGGGCGGCCATGCCGCCGTGCTGCGGGCGATGGGGCGCAAGGTCGGGCGCGTCTGGTGGCTGCTCCTGCCGGTGCTGGGCGCGACCGCGCTGGCGACGATGAGCAACCAGCCGCTGGCCGTCGCCGGCACTTTCTGCGTGACGCTGGCCATCGCGTTGCACCTGGCCTGGTGGGCGGCGGCGAATGCGCTCCTGGGCCTGAACGATCCGCTGTCGGCGCACTTGATGCCGGGTCAGTTGCGGCGGCTGCGCGAGTCGGCGCTGGGCGTGTTCTTCGGCGTGGCCGCGGCCTGCGGGGGACTGCTGGGCCTGGTCTTCGACCATGGGCTGGCGTTCACGATGGGCGCCGCAGCATTGATGCTGTCCTTCGCCATCTGCCTGCGCTGGCCGGTGATGTGGCTGGTGATCTGGGTGTTGCCGTGGATCGCGTTGCCGCCGCTGCGCGAGCTGCCACTGGCGCTACAGGTGATGGGCATCGCGCGCGAATGGCATGCGCGCCAGCCCTTCACCCAGACCGGCGCGGTGCTGCTGTTGCTGGGCGCGGGCCTGTGGCACCTGTTCCAGGCCGGCGGCGCTGCGCATGCCCAATCGTGGGCTCAGCGCCAGCGCGTCCAGCACCTGATGACGATGCAGGGCAGCGCGACCACGGCCTGGCCGCGCGGACCGCTGGGCTGGCTCGGCCGGTGCTTCCAATGGGCCCATCCGCTGTGGCGGGAATACCTGCTGCGCACCGCGCGCCCGACCACGGCGAGCGTGACCGCGCGCGCCGAATTCGCCGCGCTGCGCGGGCAGCACTGGTCGGCCACGGGCTCGACGACGCTGCTGCTCTTCGTCGTCTTCCTGATCGCCGAAGTGGCGCTGCTGGTCTTCCTGCCGGACCGCGCCGGACGGGTGATCCGGGCGGCCCTGCCGGGCCTGTCGATCGGCCTGATGAGCGCGATGATCGGTCCGTTCTTCGGGCTGGACGCGACGCTGCACCAGACGCGCCGCGAGCAGGCGCTGCTGTCGCTGGTGCCCGGCATGCCGCGTGGCGTCGAGATGAACCGCGTGATCGGGCTGCGGCTGTTGCGCCACCACCTGGTGCTGTGGGGCGCCGGCGTCGCGATGATGCTGGTGATCCAGGCGCTGGCACCTGGACATGACGACGGCTGGGGCAGCCCCTTGCTGGGCTTGAACTTCGCCGCGGTGGCGCTGCCCGCCACCCTGCTGGTCTGGCGCGACTGGTCACGCCAGGGCCTTCCCAAGGGCGCGCGTGTGGCGATGCTGACGATGCTGATGGTGGCGCTGACTGGCCTCAGCATCGCGGCGACCCATCGCTGGCACATCCCGGCGTTGTGGCAGGTGGCCGCATCGGTCCTGGTGACCGTCGCGCTGGGCGCCTGGCGCTGGCGCGCGCTGCAACGGATGGCGCCCTTCTGGCCGGTCGGCCGTCACGCGGGCGAGTGAGGCCCCGGCCTCAGATCGGCAGCTCGGTGTAGTAGCGGCCGCCGTGGAAGATCAGCGGCTGCGCCTGCTCGGCGCGGCTGCAGGCCTCCACCTCGCCGACGAAGATGACGTGGTCGCCTTCCTCGTACTGGCTGCGGTTGGCGCATTCGAAGACCGCGGCGCAGCCCTCGAGCACCGGCGCGCCGCCGCAGCCCTCGCGGAAGGCCACGCCGGCGAAGCGGTCGATGTCGCGCGTGGCGAAGCGCTGCGCGAGCGCCTTCTGGTCCGCGGCCAGGATGTTGATCGCGTAATGCGAGCCGCGGCTGAAGACCGGCATCGAGCCCGCGCGGCGGGCCAGGCTCCACAGCACCAGCGGCGGCGACAGCGAGACCGAGTTGAAGGAGTTGGCCGTCAGGCCCACCAGCGTCCCGTCCTCCGCCCGCGCGGTCACGATCGTGACGCCGGTGGCGAACATGCCCAGCGCGGCGCGGAACTGCTGCGGGTCGAGCGGCGAGGTGGCACAGGCCGGGGACGGCGTGATCAAGGGCGGCTGGGACATGATGGGGGGCATTGTCGCCTCCCTAGAATGCCGCCATGGTTGACGCTGACTTCCTCCCCGATGCCGACCCGCAGCTGCCGGGTGCTCCCGCCGGATTCGGCCGTTGCGATTGCCGCCGCTGCGGCGTGGACCGCGCGCCCGCGCACCCCGCCCGCCGCCTGTTCACCGGCCTGCTCGCCGCCGGCGGCGTGTCGGCGCTGACGCCGGCCTGGGCGCAGGAGGGCGTGGACGTCGGCAAGCAGAGCCGCTTCACCAAGCTGGTCTCGGCCGAGCAGGTCGAGGCCGCCGCCCAGCAGCAGTACGCGCAGATGATGCGGCAGGCCCAGGCGCAGAAGGCGCTCGCGCCGGCCAATCATCCGCAAGTGCTGCGCCTGCGCGCGATCGCGCAGCGCATCATCCCGTTCGCCGCGACCTGGAACCCGCGCGCGCAGCAGTGGCGCTGGGAGGTCAACCTCATCGGCAGCCGCGAGCTCAACGCGTTCTGCATGCCGGGCGGAAAGATCGCCTTCTACTTCGGCATCCTGCAGCAGCTGCAGCTCAGCGACGACGAGGTCGCGATGATCATGGGCCACGAGATGGCGCACGCGCTGCGCGAGCATGCCCGCGAGCGCATGGGCAAGAACATGGCCACCAACGGCGCGATCGAGATCGGCGCGGCGCTGCTGGGCCTGGGCAACATGGGCCGCGGCATCGCCAACATCGGCGGCCAGCTGCTGTCGCTGACCTTCAGCCGCGAGGACGAGAGCGAGGCCGACCTGGTCGGCATGGAGCTGGCCGCGCGCGCCGGTTACAACCCCCAGGCCGGCGTGACGCTGTGGCAGAAGATGGGACAGGCGAGCAAGGGCGCGCCGCCCCAGTTCCTCTCCACGCACCCGGCCGGCCCGACCCGCATCCGCGACATCGAGCGCACGCTGCCGCGCGTGCAGGGGCTGTATGCCCGCGCGCCCAAGCCCGAGCAGCGCTTCCAGCCGCCCGCGCCGGCGAAATCCTGACCCTCGGCGCGCCGTCGCGGCGCGCGCAAAGCCCGATGCCATCGGTCCTCTCCCGAATCAGGGGGCGGCACGGTGATTGCCGGGCCGGCGAATGAGGTCCACACTGGCGCCTCGTCCACCGGGGGGCGTTCATGCCGCGTCAAGAGCCGTCGCACGGGTCGGGTGCATCCGCCGCACCTGAAGATGGCGCCGCGCATGTCGGCGCGGCGCTCGACTACGTCACCGACGCGGTGATCCTGCTGCGGCACGACTGGACCATCGAGTTCGTCAACGTCGCCTTCGAGCGCGCCACCGGCCGGCAGCGGGAAGCCCTGATCGGCCGCAACTACTGGCAGTCGCTGCCCGGCGTCATGGGAGCGCGCTTCGATGTCGAGGCGCGCGCCGCGATGCAGTCGCGCACGGCCCATCTCTACGAGGAATTCAATGCGCGCCTGAGCAAGTGGTTCGAGTGCCGCGCGTTCCCCTGCGAGCTCGGGCTGGTGGTGCTGTTCATCGACATCACGATGCGCAAGGCCGACGAGCTGACGCGGGTGGACCTGGAGGAGAAGCTGGTGCGCATCCAGCGCATGGAGTCGCTGGGCACGCTGGCGGGTGGCGTGGCGCATGACTTCAACAACATCCTGGCGGCGATCCTCGGCCATGCCGGAATGATGCTGGACGAGCTGCCGGCCAACTCGCCGCTGCGCGGCCACATGCAGCAGATCAAGCGCGCCGGCGACCGCGCGCGGGACATCGTGCAGCGCATCCTCGCCTACGCCCGGGGCAGCGGCCAGGAACTGGCCAAGCATCGCCTGCGCCCGCTGGTGGAGGACAGCATCGGCCTGCTGCGGTCGACCTTGCCGGCCACGGTGCGGCTGACGGTCGACCTGCATGGCGACGACTGCGTGGCGACGGTGGATCCGGCGGAGGTGCAGCAGGTGGTGCTGAACCTGTGCACCAACGCGTGGCAGGCGATGCCGGGCGGGCACGGGCATCTGCATGTGGGATTGCGCGCGGTGCACTTCGACGCACCGCGTGCCTTCGCCATCGGCCGCGTCGCGCCGACGCGTTATGCGGCGCTGAGCGTGCGCGACGACGGCCACGGCATGAGCGAGGACGTCACGAAGCGGCTGTTCGAGCCCTTCTTCACCACCAAGCCACGGGGGCAGGGCACCGGCCTGGGCCTGCACATCGTGCACGGCATCGTGCATGCGCATGGCGGGGCCATCGACGTGCAATCGGCGCCGGGGCGGGGCACGCAGTTCTGCGTCTACCTGCCGGTGGTGGGCGACGAGGCGGCGCCGCTCGACACCGCGGCGCTCAGCCGCGTGGCCGATCCGGGCGAGGGCGAGCATGTCGTCTACGTGGACGACGACCCGATCGTGCTGCTGATGGTGGAGGCGCTGCTCAAGAAGGCGGGCTACGACATCCGGACCTACGCGTCGCCCGACGACTGCCTGAAGGACATCGAGCAGGGGCGAACGCCGATGCAGCTGCTGATCACCGACTTCAACATGCCGGGCATGAACGGGCTGGAACTGGCCGCGGCCGTGCGCACGACGCTGCCGTGGGTGCCGGTGATCATCACCACCGGCTACATCGGCGAAGAGCTGACCGACGCGGCCGATCGCATGGGCCGCGTGGCGGTGCTGCAGAAGGAGCGCAGCTTCGAGGAGCTCGTCGAACTGGCCGCGCTGGCGCTGCGTGGCTTTCCGGAATCGCGCTTCCTCGACACCGGCCTGTCGCCGCTGTGAGCGCGGGCGCGGGGTTGCCTGGCCGGCGCCGCTTAGCCCCAGCGGCCGCCGACGAACGGGTTGGTGCGTCGTTCCTCGCCGAAGCTGCTTTCGGGGCCGTGACCGGGGACGAAGACGGTGTCGTCGCCCATCGGCCAGAGGCGCTCGGTGATGGAGCGGATCAGCGTGTCGTGGTCGCCGCCGGGGAAGTCGGTGCGGCCGATGCTGCCGGCGAAGAGCACGTCGCCGACGAAGCAGCGCTGCGCGGACGCCGAGTGGAATACGACGTGGCCGGGCGTGTGGCCGGGGCAGTGCCGCACGGTCAGCGTTTCCTGGCCGATCTGGACGGTGTCGCCGTCCTCGAGCCAGCGGGTCGGCGTGAACATCTCCGCCGGCGGGAAGCCGAACATCGCCGACTGCTGCGGCAGCGCGGTGATCCAGAACTGGTCGCCCTGGTGCGGGCCGATGATGGGCAGGCCGCGCAGGCGGGCGAGCTCGCCGGTGCCGCCGGCGTGGTCGATGTGGGCGTGGGTCAGCCAGATGGCCTTCAGCGTCAGGCCGAGCCGCTCGACCTCGGCGAGCAGCCGAGGCACCTCGCCGCCCGGATCGATGACGGCGGCCTCATGGGTGAGGTCGCACCAGACGAGGGAGGCGTTCTGGCGGAACGGGGTGACGGGGACGGTGTGGTGGCGCAGGGGCATGGTGTCCGGCGGGCTGAGACCGGGTGATCTCGGGCCTCAAAGGGTCGAATGACAGGCTGATCCGCCCGGCCGGGCCGCGATGGGGCGTCGAAGGTCCGGGCAGCGCGTTTCTAGCACGGCGGCGCCCGGTCACGGCGGCTGCGGCGTCCCCTGCGCGGGTGCCGCTGCCGAGGGCGCATGGCCGAGCGCTCCGGCGACGGCATCCTCCACCGCTGCCACGACGGCCTGGAGGGCATCGTGGTGCTGGTACGCCTCGCGCAGCCGGTGAGCCGCGGCCAGGAATTTGACGGATTCCGACACCGCGCGAACGGCTGCCTGGATGCTCTCCGGGGATGCCGGCGTCGGCAAGTGAATGCCCGCGCCGAACCGCGTCACGCGCGCGGCGAGCTCGCGCGCCGATTCAGTCCCTGCGGCCAGTACCACCGGAATGCCTTGCGACAGGGCGCGCTGGACGTTCGCATACCTGCCGTCGGACACCATCACGTCCACCCACGGCAGCAGGGCCTCCGGCGGCAGTTCGCCGGCTGCCCGGGCATTGACCGGCAAAGGACCGAAGCGCGCGGCGTCCCATTCCACGCCCACGACGATCAGGACCGGCTCCCGGCTTAATGCGGAAAGCGCCGTCGCCACGAGTGGATCCAGCCTGCCGCCGGGCAACAGCCCGGTGTCCACGAAGACCACGGGACGCGCGGTATCGAGGTCGGGCCACCACCAGGGCAGCGACGACGAGCCGGGGAGGGGAGGCGCAAGGCCGATGTAGCGCAGCGTCGGCGGCGCATGGGCGCGCTCATGCTCCAGTGGCGCGATGCTGAGCTGCAGGAAGCGGTGCGGCAGCGTCAGCATGCCGTCCAGCACGAACGGCGCAGGCTGCACCGCGCCACACCGACGCAGCGTCCGTTCCAGCGCGGCCTGGGTGCCCGAGAACAGTTCGCGCAGCTGCGCGTTCATGGCGGCGTACACCTGCCTGCCGGCCTCGCTCCTGTCGGGCGGCAGCCCCAGTCCGAAGGGCGCGAGAAACTCGTCGGTCGCGGGCAACGGCATGACGCCGATGGACAGGATCGCGGCGGGACGGATGCCCTCCGCACCCAGCAGCAAGGGCCATGCGCCGAGAAACATCGTGTCGTGGACCAGCACCGGCGCGGGCTCGTTTGGATACTGCCTGGAGAGGCTCGCCAGCAGGGATTGCAGCGAGGCATGCTGTCCTGCCAGCCGGTCCACGTGGCGGCGGCGGATCGTGCGTTCGAAGACGAGGAGTCGCGTCGCCACGTCCGTGCGTCGCGGAATGCCGGCGTCATCCACATCCTCGGGGTCGTCGACATCGCGCATCGGCGCGAACTCCATCCCCGCGGCTTGAATGCGTGTCCGCAAGCTGGCGTCGGCGAGAAAGTGGACACGGGCACCGCGACGCAGCAAGGTCGTGGCGAATGGGAGCAGTGATTCGAAAGCGTGAATGTCGAGCGTGCACGCGAAAACAACAACGGGCACCGTGTCCCACCTCCATCAAGGACCGATGTCGGCTTGCGGTCCGAACTTCAGATTCGGCACCGTCGCCGCGTCCACCGGCGTGACGGACTTGATGGCATTGGCCGCGCCGCTGAAGCCCTGGATCCTGGACATCGCCGCCGGATTCAGCAGGAAGACCGGGTTGCCCCACGCGTCCTTGTTGTCCGTGATGTTGTTGTCCACGTTCACGGCGCAATTGCGCCCGAGGATCGAGGAGCAGCTGGCATTGGCCCGGGCCAGGTTCCCGGCGACGGGAACGAAGTTCCAGTTCGAGTTCGTGTCGGTCTTGTCCTTGGTGTTGTCGAAGACCGGGAACAGGGCGTCGCCCTTGGCGTAGTAGTTGCCTTCCACCAGGGCGGCCACGCTGTTGGAGCCCGTCAGGCCCCCCTGCCAGTAGTCGTTGTCGTAGTAGTTGTTGACCAGGTGGACCACGCCCCCCTGCTTGCCCGTCGGCGCGCCCAGCTCGGGCGAGCGGCCGGACGCGCTGTGGATGCGGTTGCCCGCGATCGTGATGGTCTGCTCCTCGCCGACGAGCAGCATGACCCAGTAGCTCCGGCCGTTGCAGAAGTGGCCGTACTCCGTCGTGCCGTCGAAGTGATTGCCGGAGATCGTCACGTTGCGCGCCGGGCCCCAGCCCGCCACGAGCATGTGACGAGCGATGCGCGCGAAGTGGTTGTTGGCGATCCAGATCCTGCTGGCGTTGTCGATGGTGATCGCATCGCCGGCCCAGACGACACCGTCGTTGATGTCGGTGAAGGACAGGTTGCGGATGATGATGTTGGACACGCCGCCCTTGAGCGCGAGGCCCTTGCCGACGATCCCGGAACCCGCGCCGACACCGATCACGGTCTTGTTGGAGCCGACCACCAGCGCGTGCTCGTAGGTGCCCGCCGTGTCGAAGGTGATGGGGAAGGTCTTCCTGCCCGAGCAGTAGCCCGCGTAGTCCAGGATCCGCTCCGACTTGCCGTTGGCCGAGCAGTTGCGGTCGGAATAGACGCAGCCCGGCGCCGTCGTGGTGCCGCTCGTGCCGCGGAAGTCGAGCAGGCCCGAGATGCGGATCACCCGCGGCGTGCTGTCGGTGCAGTAACCGTCGTTGCTGGTGGTTGCACACAGGGCCGAGGCGAGCTGGTCCGCCGCGGTGACGGTGACGACCTCGGCGCCGGTGCCGCCGGTCGTGCCGGCGCCAAAGCCGACCGGGCCGGCCGGAGGCGGGGAGGCCGGCGGGGTCGTGGCGCCCACGATCCACTGCTGGTTGTCCGTTCCGGCATAGGTCCATTGGAGGACGTTGCCGGTCGTGCTGTAGATGTCCTTGTCCAGCGCCAGGCCGCTGGCCTTGGAGGTGATGGCGTAGCGGCCCTGGGCATCGGCATTGAAGCGCCAGGTCTGCCACGCGACGCCGTTGCCGCAACCCCATTGCTGGATGGACGTTCCCCGCGCCGTGGAGGCCCCCGGAAGGTCCAGGCAGAGCCCGCTGCCGACGTTGACGAGCTGATAGTCGCCAGCGCCGTCAACCACGGCCTTCCATCGCTGGAACGGCGAGGCGCTGCAGCGCTGCACCTTGACCTTGGCGCCACTGGCGGTGCTGGACTCCTTCACGCCAAGACAGCTGCCGTCGCTCACCGACTTGAGGGTGAAGACCGAGTCGCTCGCCGGGCCCGCGCCCGCTGCCAGCGCCGGTGCGATCAGCAGGACGGAAATCGAGCCCATGACCGCACAGGCGGCCCTCCGCATCATCGAGTCGCGCATTCAGCAGGCCTCCGGTTGAAACGGCGCGGACTCTATTGACCGAAGAGGGGGATGTCATCACCAACGGGTAACAGTCGATCGAGCGATGTCGCGATGTCCGGACGCCCGCTCACACGGTCCGGTTCAAGCCGCGGAGGCGGCAGGTTCGAACCCGTCGAACCCGTCGAAGCGGACGAACTCGTCGACCGGCACGCGCGGCATCTGCGTCCGGTTCACGCGGGCCTCCGTGTCGCCATAACCCAGCGACATGCCGCACACGACCTGCTGATCGGCGGGTCCTGCGGCACCGCGGTCGGCTTGAACGCGCGAACGGATCGTCGCGCCCGCAGCAGCGCATCGGGTTGAGGGGTCTTATCGGACTTCATGGTCGTCAGGCGTCGGCGCCGGGTGGTAGGCGATGCGTCCCGCGGGGAGGAAGAACAGCGCGATCAGCCGTCCGCCCCTGGCCTCGGGATAGTGGTGCGACCCCGGACCGGGGGCGGTCCAGCCTGCATGGCACCAGCCGTTCGGACCCGCCAGCGCGGCGGCGTCGTCGAGCGGCACCACCATGTTGAACTCGCCGTAGGGGTGGGCGTGGTACTGGCCGCGGTAGCTGCGCTCCGGCGGAGCCTGCTCGCCGCCGATGCTGTCCATGTAGACCGCGGTGATGCTGAAGAAGTGCGTGCGCTCGGTGGGCTCGGCGATGCGGCTGCGCCGGTAGCGGGTGCCGTCGATCTCGACGTTGGCGGCCCAGCCATCCCTGACGCCCTTCATCACGAGCTCGCTGAGGCTGGCGTACAGCTCGGACCTCGGGCCGTACCGCAGGTTGAGCCAGCGCTCCGCCTCGGAGCCGGCGGTCATGTCCTTCACTTCATCGAGGAAGGGGATGCTGCGCTGGATCAGCGCTTCTCGGTCGTCGATCATGGGGACCTCGTCAATCGTCGGAACGGAAACCGAACGCGCGAACGATGGGCGCCTGGGCCTCCCGCTCGGTGAAGGTCGGCACGCTCGGCAGGAAGCGGGAGCGCTGCGGCCCGGTGGTTCCCAGGACGCGGATCTTTCCCCGTCCATGTCCCGACCTCATCTCGCTGTGTGGTGAGCGCATCATTTCGCGGCGACGACATGAAGGGAACTGATTGTTTTGCAATGCCAGAATGAACGCCGTGCAATTCACGTGGGAGGTGGGCATGACGGCGACGCGGATGGATCTCAACCTGCTGAAGGTGTTCGACGCGATCTTCGAGGAGCAGAACCTCGTGGCGGCCGGGAAGCGCCTGAGCCTGAGCCAGTCGGCGGTGAGCCACGCGCTGGCGCGCTTGCGGGCGCTGGTCGGAGACGAGCTGTTCGTGCGCACCGGCAAGGGGATGGCCCCCACCGTGCGGGCCCATGCGATGGCGCCCGAGCTGCGCGACTGCCTGAACCGGATCGATGCGGCGCTGGGTGTCGCGCCCTTCGATCCGAAGACCTCGACACGCCGCTTCTTCCTGGCCGCCAACGATCATGCGACGGTGGTCATCGTGGCACCGCTGTTGCGCAAGCTGCGCCGCGCGGCGCCGGACATCGAGCTGGTGATCCGGCCCTCCACCCGCCTGGACCTGGCCGAGCAGATCGACGTGGGCCGGATCGACGTGGCGATCGGCATCTTCGCCAAGGTCCCGCCGCGACTGAATGCGCGTCTGCTGCTGTCGCAGGGGGAGGCCGTGGTCCTGTGCAAGGACCATCCGGGCGCTCGCCGCAAGCTCACCCTGGAGGACCTGGCGACCTATCCCCTGGTCACCATCTCGGTGGGCGGGCAGGAGGAAGGCGCCGTCGACGGGTTCATCCTGGAGCGTGGCCTGGCGCGCCAGTCGGAGATGCTGAACCGTCATGCGCTGGAGGGGGCGCTGGCGGGCGCCGGACTGCGTCCGCGGCAGCGCGTGACGGTGCCGCACTCGCTGGCGATTCCGGAGCTGCTGCAAGGCACCGACATGCTGGCCATCGTGCCCCTGACCCTGGCCAAGGCGCTGGCCAGGGGCGGGCAGCTGCGCACCAGGCCCTTGCCCTATGAGGGCGGCACCTCATCGACGAGTGCCGTCTGGCATCGCCGCAACGATCACGAGGCGGCGCATCTCTGGTTGCGCGACATGGTGGCGTCGGTCATCCGCTGAGCGGAGCGTCCGATGCCGCGGTGGCGTCGCCTCAGCGGCCCAGATAGAAGTCCATCGGAATCAGCTCGACCGCCCATCCGCCTTCTTCGCCCAGCGTGGCGGCCGGGTGCATGGACGCGATGCGCAGTGCTTCTTCCTGGCTGTCCGCCTCGATGATGAACAGGCCGCCGACCATTTCCTTGGCCTCGGTGTAGGGCCCGTCGGTGACCTGCGTCCTGCCGCCGCGCGGGCGCAGCGTCTTCCATCCTTCCAGGTCGCCCAGCGAGGCGGAGACCAGCACCTTGCCGGTGGCGCGCATCTTCTCGTCCAGCGCCGGGCACTGGCTGACCAGGGCCTTGACGTCTTCGGGCGCCATCGCGGCGAAGGCTTCGGGGGTGTAGTAGGCGAGGCCGAGGTATTTCATGGGCAGTCCTTGAGAGGGGTGATGCAGGGACGACGAACCGGCGCATCCGAAATCGACATCTTGCCGAAATTGACGTCGTTCCCCGTCCGCTGCAGACTGGCGACCTTCATCCACCCACCCCGACAGGAGAAGACCATGGAACAAGCAGATCGTGTCGACCTTCTCGTGTCCGGCTGCCTGAGCGCCCAGCGCTCCTGACTCCGCGCTCAACGCGGGTCCATTGATCGTCGCGCCAGTCGCGGCCGGCTTCCCACTCCCTTCACGCCATGCGCCATCGCGCGTGGTCGGGTTCGCGCCTGCGCGAACGAAGCCAAATTCAATGGACTCCCATGATCGACATCGACTTCGAGACGCTGCAAGCGCTCGGTCTCACCCCCTTGATCGCCTCCCGCGCCGCGCAGCTCGGCGCCCATGAACCGAATTCGCGCCTGGCGCGAGTGATCGAATCCCAACGCGACTGCTTCACGCTGCACGACGGCCGCGGCGAGCGGCTCGCGCGCGCGCTGCCCCGGCTGGTGCAACAGCTGCAAGCCAGCGCGCAAGCGCTGACGATCGGCGACTGGGTCGGCATGCAGGTGGACATCCACGGCCAGGCCTGGATCACCGATCGCGTCGACCCCGTCACGCAGATCGCGCGGCGCGCGAATGACGGGCGCCGCCAGCCGCTGGCGAGCAACGTCGACACGGCGCTGCTCGTGATGGGACTGGACGCCGACTTCAACGCGCGCCGGATGGAACGCTACATCGCCATGGTGACGGCCTGCGAGGTCACGCCGGTCGTCGTGCTGACCAAGCGCGACCTCGCGCCCGACGCGCCGGACCGCATCGCGGAGATGCGCAGCCGCCTGCCCCCGACCGTGCCGGTGCTGCCGGTCAACGGCCTCTCGCCGGCGACCTGCGTCGAGCTCGATCCCTGGATGCAGGCCGGACAGACGCTCGTGGTGCTCGGTTCCTCGGGCGTCGGCAAGTCGACCCTGATCAACACGCTGGCCGGCGCCGCCCAGGACACGGGCGGCGTGCGCAAGGGCGATGGCCGCGGACGGCACACGACGACGGCCCGCTCGCTGCATCGCACTGCGCTCGGCGCCTGCATCATCGACACGCCGGGGCTGCGCACCTTCCGGCCCGATGCGGACGCGCGGACGCTGGCGTCGTCCTTCGACGACATCCAGTCGCTCGCCCAGCATTGCCGCTTCCGGGATTGCCACCATGAAGGCGAGCCCGGGTGCGCCGTGGTGACGCAGGTCGACCCCGACCGGCTCGACAACTACAAGAAGCTGATGCGCGACGCGCAGCGCGGCGAGATGACGGCGCTGGAGCGCATCGCGCTGCGAGGCAAGTGGAAGGCGATCGGCAAGGCGGGCAGCCAGCGGGCGCGTGACAAGCGGTCGTGAGCGGCCATCACTTCACGATCACCTTGCCGACCATGCCGGCCTCGAAATGCCCCGGCTGCAGGCACGCGAACTGGAACTCGCCGGGCTGGGTGAACTGCCAGACGATGTCGCCGGTCTGGCTCGGTTTGACATGCGCCATGTTGGCGTCGTCATGTTCCATCTTGGGAAACCGCTTCATCAGCGCGGCGTGCTGGGCGATGGAGTCCGTGGTGCCCAGCACCATCTCGTGCAGCACCTGGCCGCTGTTGTGGACGACGAACCGGATCGTCTCTCCCTTCCTGACCGTCACGTCGGACGGCGTGAACCGCATGTTGTCGGCCATGTTGACCTGGATGGTTCGAACCACCTGCCCCGGTCGGCCCTCTTGGCCGAAGGCGGTCGCCTCGACCTTTCCGTCGTCATGGCGGCGAGGCTTGGCGGGGTCCTCGTCGCCATGGGCGATAACGGCGACCGAGGCGAGGGACAGCACGGCGAAGGCACAGGCGTGCAGCGTTTTCATGGGGACTCCTTGGGTGACCGGCATGGCCACGGGGTTGGCGAACGTCGAGGGGTGTCGGCGTCGGGCCAAGGGGCCCGCGACTCGAGGAGTCTGGACCTTGCCCCAGTGGGAAGGTCAAGCGGCCTGGGCTGTCCTCCAACTGCGCCGACGCGGCCGAAGCAGACGTTTTTTGCCGCATCACGGAGGTTCGCCACGCGGGTCGTCGCCACGCTGGCGAGGGGCGGGCGGGGCGCGTCGAAGGCACCGCGTCGTTGTCGGGCGGGGAACGGCACTTGCCCGCAGCAGGGCTCTTCCCGGGAGCAGGCATGTTGCTGGTATCAAGGTCGAGCGCGATGGCGAGGTCCAAGTGGCTGCGCTGTTGATGCGACTGCGGTCGCCGCTGCTGCGGCGCCTGCTGGTGGCGTTCATGCTCGGCACGATGGTGCCGGTGGCGACGGCATCGGTGATCTGCCAGATGCTCTGCGCGGTGTCGGCAGATCACGGCGAGAGCCATGCGCACGGCGAATCCCCCGACCACCCCATGACCGACGCGCCGGCTGCCGACACCGGCACGCACGGCCTCTTTCACGGCCCCTGCCAGCTCGCTGCCGTCCCGACCGCGCCCTCCGGCGCCGCGTCGGCGGTGCTGCTCAAGCTCACCTTCGAGTGGGCGCGCAAGCCGCCGTTCGGGATGGCGTCCCATGTGCTGCCGCCGCCCGACCCACCGCCCAAAGCCTGAGCGTCTCCGCAAGCGGCCGCTTCGCCCGCGAAGCGGCCTCCATCCTTTTTGCCGGCCTTGAAGCGGCCGGCCTACCGGAGACCGACATGTCCCATCAAGTCAACCAAGCCTGCGTCGAGGCGTGCAATACCTGTGCCGATGCCTGCGACCACTGCGCCACCGCCTGCCTGCGAGAGCAGGACGTCAAGATGATGGCGAAGTGCATTGCCCTCGACATGGACTGCGCCGCCATCTGCCGACTCGCGGCGAGCTACATGGCGCGAGGCAGTCAGTTCGACCGCCAGCTCTGCCAGCTGTGCGCCGCCGTGTGCGATGCCTGCGGCGAGGAGTGCGCCCGGCACGAGCATCCCCATTGCCAGGATTGCGCGGTCGCTTGCAAGCGTTGCGCGGACGAGTGCCGCCGCATGGCGGCGTAGTCGGCCGCAGCGCCGCTTCTGACTTTCGCTTCTGACCTCGCAGATCCTTGGCGCTGGCATTGCGCCGAGGATCTGCGCCACCTGGATCAGGAACCCGACGACGGCCGGATCCGGGGCCCGCAGCCTACGCGCCGCGGCGTGAACCGTCACCTGGATGGAGGCGCCGCCTCGTCCCTGGGCGTGACAGGCCATGGCGTCTTCCGTCGGCCCGCCATCTCCGCGCCCACGATTTGGAGTTCCGGCCCCGTCAGCGCTTCGAGCGCCGCCGGATAGGCCGCGTGGTCCTCGACCTCGAGGTGCCCGCGGTACAGCGTCGCGAAGCGGTCCCAGCGCTCGCGTGCGCCGGGCAATTCGTCGTCGCGCAGGCGGCCGTCGCGGATCGCCTCGAGCGTGGGCGCGATCGCGGCCCACTGCGCTTCCATCTCGCGATGCTCGGCGCCCAGCCGGTCGGCGAGCGCGCCCTGGCCGCGTTCGCGCAGCCGCGGCAGCACATGCCGTTCCTCATCCTCGTGGTGCAGCGGCGCCGCCAGCGTGAAGTAGCGCAGCACGTCGCCGGCGGCGTCGCGCGCCTGACCGTCGCAGCCGTGCGCCGCGACGTGGGCGCCCAGGCGCGCCAGCAGCGCCAGCGTCCGCGCCATGCGCTCGTGGCACGCGCCCATCAGCTCGAACGGCGCGTCGAAGCCGGCGGTGGGTGCGGCGTGCAGCGGGCTCACGCCGGGATCACTCCAGGTAGTGGCCCATCCGCTTGCGCTTGGTCTCGAGGTAGCGCTCGTTGTGCGGATTGGCCGCGATGCGCAGCGGCACCAGCGCCTCGACCTCGACGCCGCCGGCCACCAGCGCGTCGCGCTTCTGCGGGTTGTTGGTGATCAGCCGGACGCTCTTCACGCCCAGCAGGCACAGGATGTCGATGGCGTCGGCGTAGTCGCGCTCGTCCTCGGCATGGCCCAGGCGCAGGTTGGCGTCGATCGTGTCCACGCCCGCCTCCTGCAGCGCGTAGGCGCGCAGCTTCTCGACCAGACCGATGCCGCGGCCCTCATGGCCCCGCATGTAGATGACGATGCCGCCTTCGTCCTTCAGCAGGTCCAGCGCGCCCTGCAGTTGCGGGCCGCAGTCGCAGCGCAGCGACTGGAACACGTCGCCGGTCAGGCATTCGCTGTGCACGCGGAGCAGGCCGCCGCGCTCCTGCAGCGGACCGACCGACAGCACCAAGTGCTCCGAGCCGGTGACCGGGCTGCGGAACGCGCGCGCCTGGAAATCGCCCAGCGACGACGGCAGATGCACCACCTCCCACTCGGTCGCCCCTTGCGTGCCCAACGGGATCTTCTCGCAGTGATTCACAGCCATCTCTCCAGCAGTCACCTCGGCGCCCTCGCGGACGGCCTCGTCGTTCATGTCGTGCGGTGCGCGCCCGTCGTCGTCGACCTGCGCGCCCAAGGGCCGCAATTTAACCGTTCTCAGGGTAAACGCGCTGTCGCGGGCTGGAGAGGCCTCTCGGTCGCAGGGGCCTGGGCATGCAAAATCGGCCGCACCGCCACCGCCCCTGGGACGCCCATGACCGCTCTCCCGCCCGCCGCCGCGCCCGCGTCGACCCCGACGCTACCCACCCCGCGCTTCGACGAGTTCCCCCGCTACGAGGCGCTCACCCGGCTGCTGTTCAGCTACGCGGAGGCCTGTCCCAATCTGGTGTCGGTGCGGTCGATCGGCAAGAGCTTCGAGGGGCGGGAGATCTGGGTCCTCATCCTGACCAACACCGCCACCGGCATCGACGTCGAGAAGCCCGCCTTCTGGCTCGACGGCAACATCCACGCCGCCGAGCTGACCGCCTGCACCACCTGCCTGTACTACCTGCACGACCTGCTGAGCAAGTACGGCACCGACGCGCAGGTCACCCACCTGCTGGACACGCGCACGATCTACATGGTCCCGCGCCTGAACCCCGATGGCGCCGAGCTGGCGCTGGCCGACCGGCCGCGCCACATCCGCTCGTCCACGCGCCCGTATCCGTTCGACGAGGAGGCCGTCGAGGGCCTGAGTGTCGAGGACATCGATGGCGACGGCCGCATCCTCACGATGCGGGTCCCCGACCCGCACGGCGGCTACAAGAAGCATCCCGACGACCCGCGCCTGATGGTCGCGCGCCAGCCCGGCGAATTCGGCGGCGAGTACTACCGCCTGATGCCCGAGGGCCTGGTCATCAACCACGACGGCCTGACCATCAAGGTCAACCGCGACAGCGAGGGCCTGGACCTGAACCGGAACTTCCCCGCCGGCTGGCGCCAGGAGTTCGAGCAGGTCGGCGCCGGTCCTTACCCGACCAGCGAGCCCGAGGTGCGCGCGATGGTCGACTTCATGGTCGGCCATCCCAACATCGGCGCGGCCATCAGCTTCCACACGCACAGCGGCGTGATCCTGCGGCCCTGCGGCACGCGCAGCGACGAGGAGATGGCGCCCGAGGACCTGTGGGCCTACCAGCGCTTCTCCAGGCTGGGCGAGCAGCACACCGGTTATCCGGCGGTGAGCATCTGGCACGAGTTCAAGTACCACCCCAAGGAGGTCATCACCGGCACGCAGGACTGGGTGTACGAGCACCTGGGGGCGCTGTTCTGGGTGGTGGAGCTGTGGTCGCCCAACAAGGAGGCGGGCATCACCGGCTACAAGTGGATCGACTGGTTCCGCGACCATCCGGTCGAGGACGACCTCAAGCTGCTGAAGTGGAGCGACGAGCACTGCGGCGGGCAGGCGCATGTCGAGTGGACCGCGTTCATGCATCCGCAGCTGGGGCCGGTGGAGATCGGCGGCTGGGACAAGATGAACTTCTGGCGCAACCCGCCGCCGCACCTGCGCGAGCGCGAGGCGGCGCGGTTCCCGGCGTGGATGAACCAGATCGCGCTCAGCCTGCCGAAGCTGGAGCTGCTGAGGACGGAGGTCCGGGCGCTCGGGCCGGATACGTGGCGGGTGCGGATGGCGGTGGGCAACAGCGGCTGGCTGCCGGCCTACGTGACCAAGCAGGCGCTGGCGCGCAAGCAGACCCGCGGGGTGATGTTCGAAATCTTCCTGCCGGTGGATCCCGAAGTGGGGCTCGTCAGCGGCAAGCCGCGGATGGAAGGGCCGCAACTGGAGGGGCATGCGCCGAAGCAGACGCAGCTGGCGTTCCTGCCGGAGCGGGACATCACCGGCGATCGCGCCTACGGTGAATGGGTGGTCAGAGCGCCGCAGGGCACGCGGCTGAGCCTGGTCGCGTGGGCCGATCGGGCCGGCACGGTGAGGACCGAGGTCACGCTCGATTGAGGTTTGCTCCCTCTCCCGCTTGCGGGAGAGGGCAGGGGTGAGGGCCAGCGGCCGCCGCAGTACGCGGCTCGCTCTCCCGCTTGAGGGAGAGCGCGAGCGTCAGTGCCTCGGCTCGCTCTTGTCCTGCTCGGCGGCCGCGAGCACGGCCTCGCGCCACAGCCGTGCGGGGATGAAGGTCCGCAGCTGCTCCATTGCGCGCTCGATGAGCTCCGGATGCAGCTCATGGCCCACCTTGGGCAGCACGTCGGCGGTGATGTCGGCACCCAGCGCCATCAGCTCGCGCGCCGCGTTCAGCAGCGCGGGATACGGAAGCTCCGCATCGTCCTTGCCGTGCAGCAGGTGGATCGACACCTCCTTCGGCGCATGCTGCGGCCAGTAGGCATACGCGCCGCCGAAGGCCAGCACGCGCCCCGCCAGTTGCTCCTCCTGCTGCAGCGCCTCCAGCGCCAGGATGGCGCCCTGCGAGAACCCGCCCAGCGCCACGCGTTCCCAGCTCATCTCCAGCTTCGCCGCCCAGCGGCGCACCAGCGCAATCAGTTCGGGCACCGCCGCCGTCAGGCGCGCCGCCTTGGCCGCGTCGTCGCCCTGCTCGGAATACCACTGGAAGCCCGCCCCGCCGCCCGGGATGGCGTCGAACGGCTCGAAGCCCTCGGGCAGCACCAGCGCCGCGCGCGGGTACTGGCGATGCAGCGCCTCGGCCAGCGGGCGCATCTGCTCGGCGTCGGCGCCGGCACCATGCAGCAGCACGAACAGCAGGTCGGGCGATCCGTCCTTGGGGATCAGCACATGGGCTTGGGTCATGGGGCGCGATTGTCCGTCAGGGGCTGTCGATGCGTTCCAGCGCGGCCCGAATGTCCGCGGCGTTCGTGGGCCTGACCAGCCGCTCCACCTCCTGGCCGTCGCGCATGAAGATCAGCGTCGGCCACAGCTTGACCTTGAAGGAACGCCCGAGCGGCTGCCCCTTCCCGTCCTCGACCTTGATGTGCTGGATGCGCTCGTGGCCGCCGCCGAAGGCCTCCACCAGCAAGGGCTGGGCGGCCTCGCAGATCGGGCACCACGAGGCGCCGAACTCCACCAGCAACGGATGCTCCTTGGATAGCGTGTCGACGGCATCGCGGATCGGCTCGGTCAGCGCGTAATGGGGATTCATCGGCATGGGGAACTCCTGCTGGGTCGGGCCGGAAGGGCGCGCAACGCGGGGCCACGTCGGGCCGCTCCGGCGGGTTTCAATCCTCAGGCCGCGGCGCGGCGCAGGCTCATCTCGAACACCACGCCTTCCGGCACATTGAATGCCCGGATGCTGCCATCCATCTTCGCCAGATAGGTCCTGGCGACGAACAGTCCCTGCCCGCGACGTTCACCGGCGGCTTGCGGCGCGGTGTCGGAGACGCCGTATTCGAAGATCGTCTCCAGCATCGCCGCGTCGATCGGAGGCCCCTGGTTGTGGATGCGCAGCAGCACCACGCCGGGCTCGCCGGCCTCCAGCGTGAGGGCAATGGGCGTGCCCTCGGGCCGGTAGCGGTCCGCGTTGCGCAGCACGTGGGTGACGGCGTCCTCCAGCGCATAGGCTTCGGCCCGCACCGGCAGCGGCTCGGGCAGGGCGGTCGAGAAGCTGACGCCGGCGATGCCGGCGTAATGCGCGTTGGCGGCGATCTCCCGGCAGAAGGCGACCAGGTCCAGCGCCTGCGGATGCAGGTCGGCGGAGGCCAGCGCCTCGCTCGGCGGCGCGCTGCCGTAGAGCACCTTCACCGCCTGCTGCATCCGCTGCACGTAGCGGTGGCTGGCATCGTCCGGCGCGCCGTGCAGCACCATCAGCGATTGCAGCGGCGACATGATCTCGTGGCCGACCGCATGCCACATCTCCCGCTCGCGCTCGGCCCGCAGCTGCTCGCGACGCAGGCCGTCCTTCACGCGGCTGAGCGCGTCGGCCAGGCTGCCGGCCAGGATGCCGAGTTCATCGCGGCCGCGCAGGTCGGCCACGTCGAGCTCGCCGATGCGCTGGTCCGCGCGCGCGTCCTGCATGTTGTAGGACACCGCCGCCGCGCGCTTGGTCAGCACGGCGATGCCGCGGATCAGGCCCAGCTCCACCATCAGCCAGGCCAGCGCGACCGCGGCCAGCATCGCGGCCGCCAGCCAGGCCAGCGGCCGCGCCTCGAGCGCGAGCTGGCGGTCCAGGCTGCGCAGGTCGCCGCGCAGCTCGAGCCGGTAGCGCCCGCTCGGCGTCGCGACCTCGTCGGAGGCGGTCAGCCAGCGCACCTCGGCGGCATCAGTGCCGGCCCCCACGCCGAGCACCTCGCCGCGCACCGGCAGGCGGCGCATCACGTGGATCAGCCAGGGCAGCGCGCGCTCGGACAGCTCCGGCCCGCGCCGCTCGGCGATCGTCTGCGGCTGCCGGCCCTGGCGCTCGATGCGCAGCGTCTCGCCGGGCTGCAGCGAGGCGCCGATGCGGTCCAGCGACTGCGCCAGCGACGCGCCCGGCCGTGCGCTGTCGAAGAGCACCGGGCCGTCGCCACGCGCAGCGTCGCTCGCGGGCGGGTCAGCCGCCGAGGGGGTGTCCGTTGACGGGGCTGCCACTGACGGGGCTGCCGTCGCGGCCGTCGACGCGCCCGGGGCCGGCTTCGCCGGCTCGACGGGGCCGAGCAGTTCTACCCGCACCCGCGCCTGGTCGAGGTCGGTCGGCGGCCACACCGGTCGCGCGCGCTGCCCGGCGGCGTCGAAGAGCGCCGCCTGGAACGCCTCCACCGGCAGCCGGATCGAATAGAAGGTCCGCCGCGCGCAGTCCGGACCGCTGCTGCCTTCCGCGCAGGGGCCCTCGCGCCAGAGCCAGCCGCGGAACTCGCGCACCGGCCGGGCCTTGCCGGGCAGCTGCGGCCCGGCGCCGATGAAGCCGGTCAGCCGTCCGCGCTGCGTGCCGTCGGCGGCGGCCGCGCCTTCGAACGGCGCGATCCAGGTCTGGGTTTCACCACGCAGCGTCAGCGTGACGCGGGCGCGATGCACGCCGGCCAGGTCGAGCGCGCCATGCTGGCGCCCCGTCAGCGGACCGCTCTCCAGGCTGCCGACGAGATAGAGGAATCCGCCCGCATACGCGTTCGCGCCGACAGCGGCGCACAGGCTCGCGCCGTCGGGCCAGCGCAGGCCGCAGCCGGCCATCTCCACGGCGCGCTGGGCCTTGTTCTGGTCGTCGAAGTCGATCGCCGAGAACGGCAGCAGCACCGGCGCCTGGCCGTCGCGGCCGCCGGCACTCATCGTCGGATTGAGCAGCGCGAGCTGGCCGCTCGGATGGCGCAGCTGCAGCACGATCTCCGCCAGCGACTGCCGGAAGCCCTGCGCGTAGCGCTGGTAGGCGCGCTGCTTCTGGTCGATCAGCACCGTCAGCACGAGGCCCACCGTCGCCAGCGCCAGCAGCAGGAAGGCCAGGTGCACCACCGCGCGACGCCGGAACGCCGCCAGTCCGAGGCGCGGCACGGCCAGCGCCGGCAACTCGACCGGTCCGAGCTTCATGCGGCCGCCTTTATCGCGGACCGTGCCACCTGAACCCCCGCATCGGCACGTTCTCGATCGCGTCGAAGTCGGGATCGACCTCCTTCAGCGCCTCGCGCAGCGTGGACACATGTTTGCGCACGTTGTCGCGGGTGCGGCCGCTCTTGACCACGTCGTAGAGCTCCTCATACGACACCACCTCCGGCGCGCGCTGATGCAGCGTGGCGAGGATGCGCTGCGCGGTCAGCGGCAGGTTGATGCGCTGTCCCTTCCACAGCGGGCTGCGCTGCCAGAGCGGGTCCAGCTGCAGCGCGTGCGGCGCGGCTGCGGCCGGCTCGGCGCTCGCGCGGGCCCGCGCGGCGCGCAGGATGTCGAGGAAGGTGTCGATGAATTCGGCCTCGTCGAAGCTGGTCTTCTGCAGGTAGTCCCAGGCGTCGAGCGCCTTCATGATCCCGCGATAGATCGCCGCCGGCATCGCCGACACCACCAGCACCGGCGTGCCGGCGCCGAGCTTGTTGATCTCGTTGATCAGCGCGATGCCGGCATTGCGCTCGCGGCCGAGCTCGATGTCGAGCACCACCATCTCGTAGCGCTCGCGGGCCAGCGCGGCCTCGGCGGCGTCGCGGTCGAACCATTGATCGACCTGCAGCTCGGGCCGCGCGGCGCGGATCCAGCCGGCCAGTTGCTCGCTGGTGGGGCGGTCGTCCTCGATGACGGCGACCTTGTTCCTGGGGATGACCATGGCGCCGGATTATGGACAGCGCCGGCCGCCCGCGCGCCGCCGCCCCGTGAAGGTTTCTTCCGGACCGTGAAGGGAGGTGCCACCCGCCCGCATTGAGGCTTCCGCGCCGTCTCCGGACCATGAGCGACATCCCAACAGCCCGTGAGCGGGCACCCTGGAGGACCTCATGAACGACCGCCTGCAATCGATCCGCAACGCCGCTGCCCGGCTGAAGGCTCGACTGCCCGGCTTCTCCCGTCGCGTCGATGCCAGCGATGGCGCCGAGTTCGGTGACGAAGGCGCCGGCCTCGAGCGCACGACCGCCGGCGCCGACGGCTTCGGCCGGCGCGCCGGCGCGGGCCTGGTGCGGGCGCTGCCCTGGCTGGCCGGCCTGACGGCCGTGGCCGGCGCGGTGGCCTTGCTGGTGACGCACCCGCCGATGCACGAGGTGCCGCGCGGCGCCGTCACGCTGCGCACCAACACGCTGACGGGCGGCATCACCGAGGCGCGTTCGGGCTCGGTGCTGAAGCTGCCCGGCCTGCATGAGGTCCGCGACCTGCCGGTGCGCGACCGCAGCTACCACCCGACGCGCTTCGCCCGCGCCGATGGCGAGGCTCCGCTGCAGTCGCTCGAAGGCCTGTCGCTGGGCCTGGACCTGACGGTGCGCTGGACCGTCGATCCGAGCCGCCTGCCGCAACTGGCCGCCTCCTTGCCCGACGACATCGAGGGCGACGTGATCGCCCCGGCGCTGCAGGGCATCGTCTATCGCCAGATCGCCACGCACACCGTGCGCGAGATCTTCTCGACGCAGCGCGGCCCCATTCAGGCGGCGCTCGAAGGCGAGCTGCGCCGCAAGCTGGCGCTGGACGGCATCGTGCTGCGCGGCCTGGAGATCGGCAACGTCGACCTGCCCCACGAGTACCGCGAAGGGCTGGAGAACCTGCTGGCCGAGGGCCTGGCGAGCGAGAAGATGCGCTACACGCTGGAGCTCAAGGAGAAGCAGGTCAAGCAGACCGAGCTGGAGGCCGCGGCGGAGAAGGTGCGCCGGGAGACGGCCGCCGAGGCCTCGGCGCGCGAGCAGGTCATCGCCGCCAAGGGCCAGGAGGAGGCGATGAAGCACGTGCTGCCCTTCAAGCAGCGCCAGGTCGAGCAGCGCCAGCTCGAAGCCGAGGCGGAGCGCGTCGCGCGGGTCCGCATGGCCGAGGGCAACGCGCAGGCGCGTGGCATCGAGGCCGACGGCGAGGCCAAGGCGCGCGAGAAGCTCGCCGACGCCGAGGCCTACCGGCAAACGCGCATCGGCAAGGTCGCCGTCGACCAGATGGCCGCCGAGGGCGCGCTGCTGAGCCGCCATCCGCTGCTGATCCAGAAGGCCATGGCCGACAAGCTGTCCGACAAGGTGCAGGTGATCATCGCGCCGCCGCCGACCGATGGCGGCTTCATCGGCAAGACGCTGCTGGGGACGAAGCAGGAGCCCGCCCAGGAACAGGGTGCCCAGTGAAGGCCATGAACGCCATGAACACCTTGACGACCTTGAACACCCCGGCGGCCGATGCCGTCGGGAAGGGGAATGCCATGGGCCGCATGAAGCTCGTGATGGCCGCCGCCATCGCCGCTGTCGCCGTGCAACTGCTGTGCGTCCACGCCGCCGACGCGGCGACGGACGAGGTCGCGCCGAAGCCGCCGATCAAGCGCACCGGCGCCGCTGACGGCGTCGCACCGGTGCGCACGGCGCTGGTGGTGCAGGACAACGTCGCGCTGCGCGCCGCGGCGAAGGACGGCTCGCCGGCTCAAGCGCAGCTGTGGCGCGGCGAGGCGTTGGAGATCCGCGGCGAGCGGCCGGATCATTTCCAGGTCTACGACTACCGACGCGAGCGCGGCGGCTTCGTGCGCAAGGCCGCGCTGCTGCCGCTGGCCGGCCCGGCCGCGCAGCCGGAGGCGCTGCTGGCCGCGCTGCGCGTCGTGCGTCAGCAGCCGGGCGCGGAGTCGCTCGGGCTGGGCCTGGCCGCCGCCTACGTGCAGGCGGCGAGCGCGGAGGAGATCAACGGCGCGGACGGCGCCGAGGCGCTCGACGCGATGGGCACGCTGGCCGAGCGGCTGGCCGATCGCGCCTCGCGTGTGCAGCCCAAGGCGGATGGCTCGACGACGGCGGCGGAGACGCAGGTGGCCGCGCAGCTCGACGTGGCCGCGCGCTACGGCCTGCGCTTCCGCTCGCTGGAGCGCGAGGCCGGCGCGATGCAGCTCTGCTACGACGGCGAGGCGTTCCGGCGCGTGCTGGCGATGCCGGCCTCGACGCCCGAGCAGAAGGCGCGCGCGGCGCTCGCGCTGACGCGTGTCGACTGCCTGGATCCGGCCGCGACGCCGCCGAAGCGGGAGCAGATGGACCAGTGGCGCGCGGACGTGCTGGACAAGGTCGACCTGCGCGATCCGGCGCTCGCGACGCACTGGCGCAATCGCGTGCTGATGCGCCAGTCGGGCGTGTGGAGCGGCCTGTCCTTCATCCGCGCGCGGCGTGCCGGTGCCGGTGCCGGCGAAGGCGTGCCGGTCGCGAGCCTGCAGGTGGATGCGTCGTCGGCCGCGTCGCGTCGAGCGCTCGAGGCGTTCGCGCGCATCGTGCCGGCCGAGCTGTCGGACGACGACCAGCGCGACTACAACGATGCGGCGATGCGCGGCAACGCGATGCGCTGGGCGGCGCTGCCCGCGGGGCCGTCGACGCAGACGCTGGGCGGTTTCACGCTGACGGTGCTGCCGGGCCAGCCGGGCGAAAGCTGCCTGACGCTCGCCATGAACGGCGCCAAGGAGGGCAGTCCGCCGCTGCTGCGCCACTGCGCGTGGGGGCTGGTGATGACGGCCTCGGCGCGGATCAACCGCGAGGGCAATGCGATCGCGATCGCCTCGGTGCCGGCCGATGGCTGGCGCGAGCTCTGGCTGCTGCGCCGCACGGCGCAGGGCTGGCGGATGACGGCGCTGCCGCCGGTGGCGGCGCAGCCGGGCCTGGGCTACGCGGAATTCGCCGGCTGGGTGCCGGGCGGCAAGGAGCTGCTGGTCGCGCGCGAATCGCGCGCCGAAGGCCGCTACAAGCGCAGCTACGAGCAGGTCGATCTCGACACGCTGGAGACGAAGCGCCAGGCCGGCGATGCCGCGATGCTGGGCGCGTTCCAGCGCTGGCAGGCGGCGGATTGGAAGGGGGCGACGCTCAGTTTGCGGTGATGGCGATGGCAGTGCCCGCGATTCCCGCTGCGTCAGGTGTTTGGAGCTCATCGACTCGCGGCGGCCGACACAGGAAATTGCCGAGAGTCTGGCGAAGCGTCTCCACGCCTGGACTGTGGATCGCGGTCAGCGCCGCGAATATCCCTCGTTGGGTCAGAAGTTGTTCCTCGCCAGTGACGATTCGAACGAATGTCTTGGCGATCTTTCCGAATCGGCCTTCGGTCATGGCAGTCATGGCAGTTGCTCCTGCTTTTTCGAAGTCATGGAGGTCAGCCACATCACAGACGTTTTTCAGATGCTGATCTGGAGGAATGTTGATTTCGCCTTGGAGACAGGCGAGGAGGAATGCTTTCTCAACGCTGGCAAATGGCAGGAAATGGACATTCTGAACGCGCGCCAGCCGAGTTTGGGACTTGTCGCCGTCCAGAATGGTGATGACGTCTTCCGGTCCCGCGAAAAACTTTTCCCTTGCGTTGCGCTTCATCAGACTGACCGTATCGTTAGCCGAACCGATGAAGATGATCTTGTGGCTGAAGAAAATGGGCGAATCCAGGCTTGAGATGAGATACGAGATGTACTCCCCCAGCATCTCGTCCTCCGTCAGGATGTACTTGTCGCTGCCGATGAAGCCGAAGAGCAACGCGTTGACGTGATTGAACGAGAGACACGAAATGCCGTGATTTCCGTCCGACTCCTCGGATTCAATATGGAAAAGCTCGCCCGGGGCGAGTTTCTTCATGAGAGCGAGGGAGTGCGTCGTGAAGACGAGCGATGATCCGTAGGTCTGGCATAGCCGGCGTAACTGCGCGACCAATTGAACCTGAGCGGCGGCGTCAAGCGAAATGTCGAGTTCATCGACGATGACCAACCGCTGACCTGCGGACAGCCGCCGGAACAACGCTATGACGAAGTATTCGCCGGAACTGAGATAGTCCTCCCGGATGTATCTGTCATCGTCGAGCAGGATGCAATAGTACGAGGCGCCTTTTGCCGGAATCTCGATCAAGCGGTCGAACTTGTTGTTGCCGTAGATATTTCGCAGGAAGTCCTTCAATGCGACCGGTTCGCGGTATTGTTGAAGAATGATGGCCCTGCGAATATCGTCGTCCGCGTTGCTGATGCGCTGGAAGAAATTGAATCGTTCGCCATAAGGCAGCGGCAATTCAGCGAGGATCGCGTTCCTGATCGAGTCAGGAATGGGCTCCTTGCAGTCGACAATTCCGAGATCCTTGTTGTATCGGAACTCGATTTGAACATCGTCAATGTTGTAGACGATTGAACTCTCAGGACTGAAAGCGGCGCGGACCGTGGTCTTGGAGAAGGTGTCAGCGTTCGCCAAGTTGCGCAACGCCTTGACGAGTGTCGTTTTCCCGGTGCCGTTCCGGCCCGTGAGACACAGCAGTCTCGGAACCTCAAGGTCAACTTCGAAATGCAGACGCGCCAGATGCTGGACCTTGTTGATCGTGACGCTGAGCTTGTTCATTGCGGATATGAGCGATGTAAAACCATGTCGACGGTCGCGGCGCCGAATTTTTTCCTCAGACGGCCGATGTACTCGGGATCCACCGAGTTCGCATAGGTCAGATATCCGGCCGCTCTCTCGATTCCGGCCTGCTCGTCACCTTCGCATAGGTCGAAGAACTTCGACTTGTCGGTGATGTAGAAATGCAGGAGAACTTCCAACTCGCTCTTGATCTTGGAATCGATTGTGATGCGGCCATTTGGGAGGATCATCATTCCAAGTATCTTTATCTTCCCGCCCGTGCGAAAGAATTTTGTCTTTCCGGAGTGGATGGAGAGGACGTCGTCAGAGTGCCGGCGTATCAGCGCGGCTACTTCCTCGGGCAACTGCTGCGGGATCGGACTTTCGGACGAGAAGATGAGGTCGTCTGAATATCTCGTATATCGAACACCCATCCTTTTGGAGTAGCCCTGCATTTCGACGTCGAATCCATTGAGAATGGCATTGCTGATAGGCGGGGAGGTGGGGAATCCGAGCGGGAGATGACCATCGACGCAGACCATGTCCAGGATTCTTTCTTTCCGCTCCTGAATGTCTGCCACCGGCGTGGTTTCGCCGCCTTTGAGCAGTGCTCGCTCCACAAGCGCGCGATTGATGCTTGGGAAGAAGTTTTTGATGTCCATCTGCAGAAAATATCTGCTGTTTCGATGCATTTCGACGGCCTGCATCGGCGTGGCGCCTTTGCGATAGGAGAAGACCGCTCCTTGGCAGACGGGCAGATGGTCAAAAACGAAGAGGTTAAGGAAGACGAGGAAGTCCTTGAGCTTCTTGTTGGGAACCAGGATTTCGCGTCGACGCGTCGAGGGACCAATGATCTGCCGACGAAAGTTATTCTCCAACGTCCCACTCAGGAAGTCCGCATATGCGTACTTGCCGTGATGCATCGCGTCAAACAGCTGTTCGAGTGGCTTCTTAATCATTTTTGTCTTGGCGTTCGGTTCGCGATCCGCGGAATTAAAGGCGCTTCGCAAAGCTGAAGGGCTCTGCTAGCATGCGCGCCATGCCAGTGACCAGGAGTATCTCCGGTCGTGATGCTGGCCTCTACGGCGTCTGATCTACCGAAAGGATTGTGTGGCGCTTCTCTGTGAAGAGGAGCGCCACACAAGAGTAGAAAGCCCAGGCGTCATCGTGCGTCAAGCACCGCCAAATCTTTCAATCGAAATCCCGCACCCGCTCCCGCGTCACCTGGAGCACCCGCTCGCTCAGCGCGAGAGCCGCCGCGTCAGCTTGGAGGGACGGGGGCAAGGCGAACTGGTCCAGCGCCGCCGTCATCGACGCCAGCACCTCGTCGATGGCGGCTTTCGCGTCGCCCGCTCGCAGGTCGGCGATCGCCGCCAGGGCCAGGAAGTCGGCGCGGCGCAGGCGCTGGGCCTTGCCGTTCACCTTCAGCGCCATGGCGTCATGCTGGAGCCCCGGGAACACGCGCGTCGTCAAGGTGTCGTAGACCGGCGCGAGCCGCACGTGCCGGAACGTGGCGGCGCCTTCCTGGGCGGTCTTGAGCATCGCCATGTTCTTGAGGTGCATGTCGCCGTCGCCGATCAGCCAGGCGAAGAGCGCCCGGCGCAGCAAGGTCATGACGTCCTCGTCGGGCGACGTCGACAGCGCACGCACCGCGCGGGCCACGCGCTCCATCGTGCCGGTGTACTTGTCCCGGGGATCGAGCGCGAGCACCGAGCACAGGTCCTCCATCGCCAGGAGACGGGTGTCGTCCAGCTGAAGGCGGATGTCGAAGCGCTCCACGATCAGCGCCGCCGGCAGGTCGTCGGGCATTGCGACAAGCGCGTGATCAGGGACCTCGAAGCCCACGCCGCGGGCCAGCGTCAGCCCGATCCATTCCGCCACCGGAAGTCCTTCGAAGCCGGCGGCACCTGCCGGCTTGAGGATGTGGGTGAAGGGCAGGTGCGTGGCGATCAGCAGCGTGCCGTCCGCCGCCAGGTGCATGGGGGCCTTGACCTGCACGCCTGACAGCCGCGGCGTCTGCTGATTCGCGAAGAGCTGCGCCAGGCGGTGGGCGAAGTCGGCGTCCATCGCGTCACGCCGTGGCCCGGCGTAGTGGCCGCTGAACATGCCGTCCCGCGTGAAGTCGGCCAGTCGCGTCGTCAGCGTGTCCTGCGGCAAGGCGGCCAGTTCCGAGGTCCGCTCCGAAATCGTGATGTTGGACATGTAGCGCTTGCCGCGCCGCAGGACGTCACGGTCGCTCGCGTCGTGCAGGACGGACTCCAGCCAGCCTTCCGGCAGCAGCGACACGATGAAGGGCGGCAGCCGTCCCGGCGTGGTCTGGCGGATCAGCGGCGGCAGCACCGGACCGGCGCTGCTGGCGTTCCAGCGCCATTCGGTGCCGTCATGGGCCAGGTCTCCCAGCGCAAGGCCATGCCAGGCGACGGTCAGGTCGAACGCAGCCTCATTGCGCATCGGGCCGTCCGACTGCTGCTTCAGGAAGCGTTCGGCGCCTTCGCCCTCGCGGTACCACTCGTTGTCACGCGCCAGCGTCCACAGCGCATCGGCAGCGCGTTGCGTGTCGCCGTACTCCTGCACGAGTCGCGCGGCCAGGGCCTCGCGCATCGCCAGGTCCATCGACTGGGCGTGCTCGCTGCGCAGGCGAAACGCCTCGAGGAAGCGCTGGCGCAGGGAGGACACCGGGACCGGCAGCTCGCCCCATCCATCGGCGACCACGGCGTCGATCGTGGATGGGCGCGCCGGGGCGCGGTTCTGGACGATCTCCAGGCCGCGCAGCCGTGTGCGTTGACTGCGCTGCCCCGAGATGTAGAGGCGACCATCACGGGTCGGCGCGAGCAGCACGGCGCTTGCGGCCGAGAGAAAGGCGCGGGGGTAGAGATAGCGCGCGATGCGCACCGCATGTCGCAGGACGAGGTCGTCCGCGTCGTCGTCGGCGTCCACGTAGATGCCGCGCATCAGCTGGATCAGTTCGCCTGTTTCCGCTCTGCGGTAGCCGCGGTTGGCGTCCAGGTTCTCGCCGACGAGGTAGAGGCTCACGTGATTTTCCCGCACTTCAAGTGCGCGAAAATTACCAGACTGGCCGTTCTATCTCAAGATTTAAGCGGTTCCGGAGCGAATGTCGTGGTTTTCACGCACTTGAAATGCGAGAAAAACACGTCGAGGACATCACCCCGCCGTCAGCCTCACCAGCACCTGCCGCAGCCGCTGCGCGTCGATGGGCTTGGTGAGGAACTCGTTCATCCCGGCGCCGAGGGCCTCGTCGCGCTCCTGCACCAGTGCCGCGGCGGTCAGCGCGACGATGGGCAGCTGCGTGGGGTCGTAGCGCTGGCGCAGCTGGCGCGTGGCCTCGTGGCCGCTCATGACCGGCATCTGCACGTCCATCAGCACCGCGTCGAAGGGCTTGCCCATGCTGGCCGCCGCCGTCACCGCCTCCACCGCCTGGCTGCCGTCGCTGGCCTGCGAGACCTCCGCGCCCCACTGCTCCAGCATCGCCACGGCGATCATCATGTTCACCGGGTTGTCCTCGACCATCAGGATGCGCCGCCCCGCGAGCTCCGCGTCGTCCGCCGGCGCGCGGCGCTGGGCGCTCATCGGTGCGGGCGCGGCGGGCAGCGGCAACTCGGCCCAGAAGGTCGCGCCGGCGCCCGGCTGGCTCTCCACGCCGACCTGGCCGCCCATCAGCGTGGCCAGCTCCCGGCAGATCGACAACCCCAGCCCCGTGCCGCCGTAGCGGCGCGTGGTCGATTCGTCGGCCTGGGTGAAGGGCTGGAACAGCCGCTCGTGCATCGCCTCGGCGATGCCGGGACCGGTGTCGCTGACCTCGATGCGCAGCCGCCGCTCGTCCAGCCGGCGCACCCGCACGGCGACGCTGCCCTGCTCGGTGAACTTCAGCGCGTTGCTCAGGTAGTTGCTCAGGATCTGGCGCGTGCGCACCGGATCGCCGATCACCCAGCCGGGCACCGCGTCCTCCACGTCGATGCTGAAACCCAGCCCGCGCGCCTGCGCCAGCGTCAGGTAGCCCATGCGCATGGTGGCGAGCATGTCGCGCAGCGCGAAGGGCACCGTCTCCAGCGTCAGCCGGCCGGCCTCGATCTTGGACAGGTCCAGGATGTCCGACATCAAGCCCGACAGGCTTTCCGCGCTGTCCACCATCTGGTCCAGGTAGTGGCTGCGGGTGTCGCCGGCCAGATCCGGCTGCTGCAGCAGCCGCGCCAGCCCCACCAGGCCGTTGAGTGGCGTGCGGATCTCGTGGCTGATGTTGGCCAGGAAGGCGCTCTTGGCGCGGTTGGCCGCCTGCGCCTCGTCCTTGGCCTGCGCGAGCGCCGCCTCGACGCGCCGGCGCTCGGTGACGTCCTCCATGATCCAGATCGTGCCGCCGCGGCTGGGGTGGTTGGGGTCCACCGCGCGGGCCAGGATCCGGCAAAGGAAGCGGCTGCCGTCGCGGCGCCGCATCAGGCGCTCGGCCTCGACCTGCTCGCCCGCAGCCAGGCGCGGACCGAGTTCGCGGCCGACCGCGTCGTAGTCGTCCATGCCCGGCCACACCACGCTGCCCGGCTGGCCGATCAGCCCGCCGGCGGGCCAGCCGAACATCTCCTCCACCAAGCGGTTGGCCTGCACGAAACGCTGGTCGCGCGTCAGCGCGATGCCGATCGAGGCGTTCTCCAGGATCGCCGCGTGGACCAGCCGGGTGCGCTCGGTGTCGCTGACGTCACGCCCGTTGACCACCAGGTAGGACACGCCGTCCAGCACGAACGGCGCCGCCGACAGCAGCATCGGGATCGCCTGGCCGCGCCGGTTCACGAAGGTGGCCGACATGTCGCTGACGCGGCCCTGCTGGCGCAGCGCCTCGATCAGCCGCTCGCGGTCCTCCATGTCCTGCCAGATGCCGACTTCCTCGGCGGTGCGGCCCAGGACCTCGTCGGCGCTGTAGCCGCTCATCGACTCATAGGTCTTGTTGACCATCACGTAGCGGCCGCTGACGGTCTCGGTCAGGGTGACGACGTCCGGGCTGGTCGCGAACAGGTGCGACAGCAGCGCCTCCGACCGCCGCAGCGCCTCCTGCGCGCGCGAGGTCTCGGTCTGGTCGATGAAGAAGGACAGCGTCGCCGGACCGGTGGCCGCGTCCACGCGCACGCTGGTGGCCTGCACCAGGCGGCGTCGGCGCGACAGGGTGCGCAGCCGGAATTCCGTCATCGGCAGCATCGCGCCCACCGGCAGCGCCTCGATCTTGGCGGCGCGCTGGCGGGCGCGTTCCTCGTCGCCGGGCTCGTAATGCGAGAACAGGTCCTGGCCGATCATCGACGAGCGCTGGGTGTAGCCGAACATCGCCATCGCCGCCGGATTGGCGTCCATCACCCGGCCCCAGCGGTGCAGCACCAGCGGCGAGGGCGAGCGGCGGAACAGCTCGCGGTAGCGGGTCTCCGTGGCCACCATGGCCTGCTCGGTCTGGACCTCGTCGGTGACGTCGCGGCCCACGCCCCAGTAGCCGCGGAAGTTGCCCTTGGCGTCGAAGCGCGGCTCGCCGCTGATCGAGACGTAGCGCAGCGTGCCGTCCTCGGCCGTGCGGCGCATCACCAGGCCGCGGAAGGGCCGGTGCGATTCGAGGTCGGCACGGTGCGCGTCGAGCTCCTCGTCGGACAGGCCCAGGTGCTCGATCTCCCAGGGCGCGCGGCCCAGGCGCTCGGCGATGGACAGGCCGGACGCGCCGGCGTGGTGCTCGGCCAGGTGGGTGAAGCGGAACTGGCGATCCATCTCCCAGTACCAGTCCGCCGCCATGTTGAGCAGGTGGCGGAAGCGCGAGTGGCGCTCGTTGACCTCCTGCATCGCGCGCCGGATCAGTTTGGCGGTGCCCAGGCCGACGACCAGGCCGGCGCTGAGCAGCAGCAGCTGCGTGATCAGCCGCGCGGTCAGGCCGACCGGCGCGGTGCCGACGTGGATCCAGCCGCCGAGCTCCGCCGACGCCAGTCCGCCCAGCGCCGCCAGGCCCAGGCCGAACAGCGACAACCCCGCGCCCAGGCCGATCATGCTGGTGCCCAGCGCGACCATCAGCCCCATGATCCCGAGGCTGGCGGCGTTCAGCCCGAGCTGGCGCGAGACGGCGAGCGACAGCGCCGTCGCCATCGCCAGGCCCATCAGCAGGAGGGTGGCGGCCGGGCCGCGGTCGGCGGGCAGCTTCCAGAGCATGGCCAGCGCGGCGAAGGTGGTCATCAGCGCGAGCGACGGCGGCACCAGGCCGCGCAGCGGCTCGGCCGCGCCGGCGCTGGCCAGCAGCAGCAGGCCCGCCAATCCGGACAGCAGCACGCACGCGGCCATGAACAGCCGCGCGGCGCGCCATTGCAGCGTCGCGGGCAGGCGGTCGCCGCGCGACAGCTCCTGCCCCACCAGACTGCTCAGATCGTCCTGGGAATCCTTGCTCACTCGACCTTGCCCAACTCGTTGTGTCCGGGGACCTTGCGCGGTCGCTCTCGCGGCGACAGGGGGACGAGGGCCGCGTCAGCCGGTTCGGCGCGCGGCGGCCTCGGAGTGCAACGTCCGGTAACGGAGTCTCGGCGAGCGGGGGCCGATCTGAAGCGTCGAGAAATCCCGAAACGCGTGCCTGCCGGCTCGCGCCCGGGGTTTCTGCCAATTAGTTGGCGAGCGCCGTGAGGCCCCGGTCAGGCGGCAGTGGCGGGGCGCAGGCTGTCGCGTGTCGCCAGCGCCACACGCCGGGCGGCGGCGGCGAAGTCCTCGCCGGCGGATGCGTACAGCACCGCCCGGGAGGAATTCACGATCACCGTGCCGGCGTCCCGGCGCCAGCCGGCGGCGACGGTGGCCGCGGCATCGCCGCCCTGGGCGCCCACGCCGGGGATCAGCAGCGGCAGCGTCGGCGCGAGTTCGCGCACGCGCTCGATTTCCTTCGGGTAGGTCGCGCCGACCACCAGGCCGAGCTGGCCATTCGTGTTCCAGTCGCCCTGCGCGATCGCGGCCAGGTGCTCGAACAGCCGCGGCTGGCCCGGCACATCGGCCAGGCGCTGCATCTGCCAGTCGTCGCCGCCGGGGTTGGAAGTGCGGCACAGCAGGAAGGCGCCCTTGTCGGGATAACGCAGGTAGGGCTCCACCGAGTCGCGGCCCATGAACGGGGACAGCGTCACCGCGTCGGCCTGGTAGCGCTCGAAGGCCTCGCGGGCGTACTGCTCGGCGGTGGCGCCGATGTCGCCGCGCTTGGCGTCCAGGATCACCGGCACGTGCGGCGCGTTGCGCTTGATGTGGGCCATCAGCTGCTCGAGCTGGTCCTCGGCGCGGTGCGCGGCGAAGTAGGCGATCTGCGGCTTGAACGCGCTGACCAGGTCCTTGGTCGCGTCGACGATGGCGGCGCAGAAGTCGTAGATCCGGCCGGCGTCGCCCTTCCAGTGGGCGGGGAACTTGGCGGGATCGGGATCCAGGCCGACGCACAGCAGGGAGTCGTTCAGGCGCTCGGCGGCCTGCAGCTTCTGCATGAATTTCATGAGGTGTCCGGGAGAAAGTCGTTCGGGGGGCCGGGCGTGTCGGCGCGGACCGGGGCCGGCGGGGTGCGGTATTGTCCCGCTTTTGCCTGGCGGGCCCCGATCGGACCCGCCGGTGCCGGACGACGCTCACGGGCGCTGGGAGGCGCGGATGGAAGTCTTGAGGACGGCGCGGCTGCGGCTGCGGTGGTTTCGCCAATCGGATGCGGCCTTCGTCCGCGGGCTGCTCAACGAGCCGGCGTGGATCGAGCACATCTACGACGCGCAGGTGCGCACCGACGAGCAGGCCGCCGCCTGGATCCGCGAGCGCCTAGAGGCGCGCTACTGGCTGCTGGGCTTCGGCTTCTGGGCCGTCGAGCGGCTCGAGGACGGGGAGTTGCTCGGCCTGGCCGGCGTGATCCAGCGCGAGGGGCTGCCGCATCCGGACATCGGCTACGGTTTCCCGGCGCGCTTCTGGGGCCACGGCTACGCGCGCGAGGCGGCGTCTGCGACCTTCGACTACTGCCGCCAGGTGCTGGGCATGCGGCACCTGATGGGCACCACGGCGCCGGAGAACCACCCCTCGGGCCGCGTGCTGGTGGCCATCGGCATGACCGACGAAGGCGAGCAGCAGACCGAGGCGCATGAGGGGCTCTCGCGCGTCTACACCTGGCACGACCCGGTCGAGCGCAGCGACGCCGAGGAGATCGCGGCGCTGCGCCTGCGCTGGCGCTCGGCGCTGACCGGACCGGCGCGGGCGGCGCTGACCGCCTGCCTGACGCCGGAGGCCGTCGACCGCGTGATGGCCAGCCGTACCGACCTCTCGCCGCAGGCGCTGGATCATCTGGCGCAGCGCTGGGCGCCGCTGGCGGACGACCCGACGCTGCGGGCCGTGCGCACGCCCGCCGGCTGGCGCCTCGACGTGCCCGCGGACCGCTGACGGCCGGTCGTTGATCGCTGCGCGCGCGTATGCGCGGTGGCGCGCGCGCTTAAGCGTGGCTGAAGTCGACGGCAGGGGGCCTCGCCTATGCTCGCGGCCATGGACATTTCTGCTCAGAGCGCCGCGCGCATCCTGCTGATCGAGGACGACGAGCGCCTGGCGCAACTGGTCGCCGATGCGCTGCACAAGGCCAACTACGCCGTCACCGTCTGCGGCGACGGCCTGGCCGGCGAAGCGCTGATGCGCCAGGAGCCCTTCGAGCTCGTGCTGCTGGACGGGCACCTGCCGGGCAAGGACGGTTTCGACGTGCTGCGCGACACCCGGCGCGATTTCGCCGGCCGCATCGTCATGCTGACCGCTCGCGACGACGACATCGACCAGGTGCTCGGCCTGGAGGGCGGCGCGGACGACTACATCGCCAAGCCGGTGGCGCCACGCGTGCTGCTGGCCCGCCTCAAGGCGCTGCTGCGCCGGGACGCGCTGCCCGCCGCGCATCCGGTCGGCGAGGCGCTGCACTTCGGGCCGCTGACGCTGCTGCCGCAGTCGCGCGAGCTGCGCCTGCATGGCGAGCCGGTGGCGCTCACCACCGCCGAATACGAGCTGCTGAACTTCCTGGCGCAGCGCGCCGGTCAGGTGGTCAGTCGCGACGACATCATGCAGGGCCTGCGCGGCCTGGAGTTCGACGGCCTGGACCGCGCCATCGACGCGCGCATCTCGCGGCTGCGCAAGAAGATCGGCGACGACGCGCAGGCGCCGGTGCGGATCAAGACGGTGCGCGGGCAGGGCTACCTCTTCGCGATCGACTGATGGCCGCGATGACGCTGCGCGCCTCGCTGCTGCGGATGGCGCTGGGACTGGGGCTGGCGGTGCTGGCGCTGATCCTGCTTGTCGAAGGCCTGGTGCTGATCGGCGCGTCCGAGGTCACCAACGACTACGTGCGCAACTTCATGCGCGGCACGGTCGACCTGCTGGTGCGCGACCTCGCCCCGCTCGATCCGCCGGCGCGGCGCGAGCGCGTGCGCGAGCTCGACGCGCAGTTCGACTATCCCGTCCGGCTCGTGCGCACGGACCTCACGCCGCTCAGCGCCGAGCAGCGCCGCCGGCTGGGCCGCGGCGAGGTGCTGGTCACCGGCTTCAACCGCCGCATCTACGCCGCCTTGCCCGGCGAACCCGACCAGCTGCTGCTGCTCGGGCCGCTGGACTCCAAGCGCGCGGGCGAGCTGCCGAAGGAGCTCGCGGCGCAGCTGGGCGTGGCGGTGGTGATCGCGCTGGCGGTCGCGCTGATCGCGTGGTGGCAGCTGCGGCCGCTGTGGCGCGACCTGCGCGGCCTGCAGCGCGCGGCGGAACGGCTGAGCGCGGGACGCCTGGACACCGAGTTGCCGCCGCTCAAGAGCCGGCTGTTCGCGCCGGTGGCCGCCGCGACGCGCGCGATGCTGGAGCGGCTGGCGGCCGCGATGGCGACGCAGCGCGAGCTGACCGGCGCGGTCTCGCATGAGCTGCGCACGCCGCTGGCGCGGCTGCGCTTCGCGGTCGACGCGCTGGTCGACGAGGACGACCGCGACCGGCGCGAACAGGCGGTGATGGCCTGCGAGCGCGACATCGACGAGCTCGACGAGTTGATCGACGCGAGCCTGACGCTGGCGCGGCTGGACATGGGCGCGCTGCAACCGAACGTGGTGCAGGGCGACCTGGGCGACATGCTGGCGCGGGAGGCCGCCTCGCTGGCGCCGCTGCTCGACGGCAAGGCGCTCGACACCGATCTGCGCCTGCCCGCCGCGCTGCCCTTCGACGAGCGCCTGCTGCCCTACGCGGTGCGCAACGGCCTGCGCAACGCGGCGCGTTACGCGAAGGCTCGCATCCTGCTGTCGGCCTGGGTGGAGGCGGGGCAACTCTGGCTCGCGATCGATGACGACGGCGAGGGCGTGCCGCCGTCGCTGCGCGAGGCGGCGTTCGAGCCCTTCAAGCGGCTCGAGCGCAAGGGTCGCGGCACGCGCGGCTTCGGCCTGGGGCTGGCGATCGTGCGGCACGTCGCGCATGCGCACGGCGGTCACGCGCGCCTGGGCGAGGCGCCGCGCCTGGGCGGCGCGCGGCTGCTGCTGCACTGGTCGGCGCAAGGCTGAAGACCTCGCGCCGCGTGCGCAAGCCGCCCTGTGAAGCTTCGTGTTGCGCCGCGCGCGCCGCTGTCATCGACGGTCACACAAGCGCCCAACTCGGTCCACAGACACCGGCGGGTCGAATTCCCAGAATGAGCTCCATGTCGAACGAGCCTGGCGGTTGTCCAAGGCACCCCCGGACGACATCGATCAACAGCTCTGAAGGAGTTTCGAATGAACCGCAACAACAACAACGCCCGCACCTCGATCAACGGCAAGAAGGCCGGCCTGCTGGCGGTCGCCGCCGCGGCGCTGACCCTGGGCGTTGGCGTGGCGCATGCCGACCCGGTGACCCCGTACTACATCGGTGGTGACGTCGGCAAGACGACGCAGCGCGTGGATGGCAACTCGCAGAAGCGCACCTCGGACAGCTACAGCATCTTCGGCGGCTACAAGTTCAACGAGAACTTCGCGGCCGAGATCTCCTACACCGACCTGGGCAAGGTCAGCTTCGACGGCGTGACCGCGAAGAACAAGGTCTACGCGCTGGACGGCATCGCCCGCGCGCCGCTGGGCGCCGGTTTCGGCGTCTACGGCAAGGTGGGCCTGGCCTACGCCCAGCGCGACTTCAACAACGGCCTGGGCGACAAGGACAAGACGGGCCTGAAGCTGGGCGTGGGCGTCGACTACGCGCTGACGAAGAACGTCTCGCTGCGCGCCGAGGCGACCCGCTACAACGACATGCCGCAGGCCAACGGCTTCAACAAGAAGGACGATCGACTGAGCATGGGCCTGGCCTACCAGTTCTGATCGACCGTCACGGTTGACCGGTGCCGATTCCCCCCGGCACCGGCGCCTTCCGGGCTGCTCCTGAGCGACACCCGAAACCCCCTGATTCCCGGAAGGCGCGAGGGCAGTGCAGTGATGCACTGCCCTCTTTTTCATGCGGGCTGCCAATGGGCGACGCCGCTCAGGCGCCAAGGGGTCTTCAGATCCGCTTCGCCAGCGCCTCGGCCGTGCCGATGTAGTTGCCCGGCGTCATCGCCAGCAGGCGCTGCTTCTCGGCCTCGGGCAGTTCCAGGCCCTGGATGAACTGCTGGATCGACTCGCGCGTGATCGACTTGCCGCGCGTCAGTTCCTTCAGCCGCTCATACGGGTTGGGCAGCGCGTAGCGGCGCATCACCGTCTGGATCGGCTCCGCCAGCACTTCCCACGACGCATCCAGGTCCGCATCCAGCGCCGCCTGGTTGAGCTCCAGCTTGTCCAGGCCCTTGCTCAGCGAGTCATAGCCCAGCAGCGCGTAGCCCAGCGCCACGCCCATGTTGCGCAGCACCGTCGAGTCCGTCAGGTCGCGCTGCCAGCGCGAGATCGGCAGCTTCTGGCTCAGGTGCGTCAGCACGGCGTTGGCCAGGCCGAAGTTGCCCTCGGCGTTCTCGAAGTCGATCGGGTTGACCTTGTGCGGCATCGTCGACGAGCCGATCTCGCCCGCCTTGGTCTTCTGCTTGAAGTAGCCCAGCGACACGTAGCCCCACACGTCGCGCGACCAGTCCACCAGGATGGTGTTGGCGCGCGTCACGGCGTCGAACAGCTCGGCCATGTAGTCGTGCGGCTCGATCTGGATGGTGTACGGGTTGAAGCTCAGGCCCAGCTGCTGCTCGATGACCGAGCGGCTGAACGACTCCCAGTCCTTCTCCGGATAGGCCGACAGGTGCGCGTTGTAGTTGCCCACCGCGCCATTCATCTTGGCCAGCAGCTTGACCTCGGCGATCACCGCGCGGGCGCGGCGCAGGCGCGCCACCACGTTGGCGATCTCCTTGCCCACCGTCGTCGGGCTGGCCGTCTGGCCGTGCGTGCGGCTGAGCATCGGCGCCGCGGCATGCGCCTGCGCCATCTCGGTCATCTTGGCGATCACGCGGTCCAGCGCCGGCAGGATCACCTGCTCGCGCGCGGCCTTGAGCATCAGGCCGTGGCTGGTGTTGTTGATGTCCTCGCTGGTGCAGGCGAAGTGCACGAACTCCCCGGCGCCCTCCAGCTCCGGCTTGCCGGCGAACTGCTGCTTGATCCAGTACTCGACCGCCTTGACGTCGTGGTTCGTGGTCTTCTCGATGTCCTTGATCGCCTGCGCGTCCCGCTCCGAGAAATCGGTCACCAGCGCGCGCAGGAACTCGCGCGTCGCGGCCGGCAGTGGCTTGAACTCGGCCAGGCCCGCATCCGACAGCGCGATGAACCATTCGATCTCGACTTGCACGCGGCGGTGCATCAGGCCGAACTCCGACAGCAGCGGGCGCAGCGCGGCCATGCGCGACGCATAGCGGCCATCCAGGGGCGACAGGGCGGTGAGGGCGGAGAGATTCATGGCGCGCGCCGGCCGGACCGGCCGTTCAGGGGGTGGGACAAACCCGCGGATTCTACAGAGGGGGTCACAATAGCCCCCGCTCCGGACCCGCCCCGCCCCCCGAGGCGCGGCCTCCGGCAGGCGCCAGCGCGGCGCCGACGAGGCGGCACGACCCGCCTCGCGTGAAGCTTCGAGGGAAGGCATGCAAGAGAGAAGTCAACGCAAGGGCGCCGTCTGGATGAGCGCCCTCACGACCGCGGCGTGCGCCGCCACGATGACCCTGACGAGCGGCTGCAAGCCGACCAGCGACGCGCCCAAGCCGCTGGCCCCGCTGGAAGCGGCGTCCGCCAATCCGGCGGTCAGCGCCACGCTGCTGCGCCAGAGCGACGAGCTGCTCGCGCGTCATCGCCAGATGATCGTGCTGATGGACGGCGAGGCCGCGCTCAAGCCCGCCGAGCGCGAGGCGGTGCGCGCCGTCGGCCTGATGCTGTTCCACGACATGCAGGAGAGCATCCGCGCGCTCGGCGAGACGGCGGCTCGCAGCACCGATCCGGCCGGCCTGGCCGCGCTGTCGCAGCTGCTGGACCGGATCGAGCAGGAGCCGTCGTGGTTCGACGCCGACCGGCTCGCGTTCAAGGAGTTCCTGACGCAGCTCTCGCAGCAGTTCTCGACCTCGCAGAGCATCGCCGGCCTGAAGCTGGCCAAGCGCGCCAGCGAGGACCTGGGTGTGCTGGCCGAGATCGAGGACGCCTACGCGCAGGAACTGCGCGACACCTTCGGCCGCTTCGCGCAGCGCGGCATCGTGCCCAAGCGCGAGAAGTGGACCGACTACGTCGCCAAGCTCAAGGCGCTCTACGCGCGCGAGCGCATCCTGAAGGACTACGCGACCATCCTGCCCGACCTGCAGGCGCGCCCGAGCGTCGTCGCCGAGACGCCGGCAGGGACCGCGGCCACGGCGGCGACCGCGGCGTCGGCCGCCACGCGCGGCCCCGGCAAGGAGGAGCGCGAGTTCTTCGGCCGCCAGCTGCCGCCCAAGACCGTGCTGCTGACCTTCGACGACGGTCCGCATCCGCGCTACACCGACGAGATCCTGGAGATCCTCAAGCGCTACCAGGCGCCGGCCGTGTTCTTCGAGTTGGGTCGCAACCTGGGCAGCGTCGACGCCAGCGGCAAGGTCAAGCCGGGGCCGGGCAGCGAGGTCGCCAAGCGGGTGCTCGCCGCCGGCCACCCGATCGCGAACCACAGCTTCAGCCACGGCGTGATGTCCAAGTTCGAGCTCGACAAGGTCCGCCAGGAGGCGAGCTCGACCGAGGCGCTGCTCGACGCCGCCGGCCGCGACGGCCAGGCGCTGTTCCGCTTCCCCTACGGCGCGCGCAACGACGCGGCGCTGGGCGCGATCGAGGCGCTCAAGCTGCGCTCGATGATGTGGAACGTCGATTCGCTGGACTGGTCCGATCCGATCCCGAAATCGATCGCCGCGCGCGTGCTGGGCGAGCTGGGCAAGCAGCAGCGCGGCATCGTGCTCTTCCACGACATCCACGCTCGCACCGTCGAGGCGCTGCCGCTGGTGCTGGACCAGCTCAAGGCCGAGGGCTACAAGTTCGCGGCCTGGAAGGACGGCCGGATCGTCGCCGTCGACGCGCCCGCGGTGGAGGCTGCGCCGGACCTGGCGGGCGCCAACCTCTACCGCGACAGCGTCGCGCTGGTGATCGGCATCGACCAGTACAAGAGCTGGCCGCGTCTGCAGCATGCGGTGCGCGACGCCCAGGCCATCCAGGAAACGCTGCGCACGCAATTCGGCTTCCGGCCCGAGAACATCACCACGCTGACCGACGGCGACGCCACGCGCGCCAACATCCTGCGCGCGCTCAACGCGATGGCGCGCAAGGGCGGCGAGGGCCGGCTCAAGCGCGATGACCGCGTGTTCGTCTTCTTCGCCGGCCATGGCAGCACGCGCAAGCTGCCCAGCGGGCGCGACGTCGGCTACATCATCCCGGTCGACGCCGGCACCGACGACCTGCAGACCGACGCCATCGCGATGCCGCAGCTGCAGGAGCTCAGCGAGGCGCTGCCCGCCAAGCATGCGTTCTTCGTCATCGACGCCTGCTACTCGGGCCTGGGCCTGACGCGCGGTGGCGCGGCGGGCAGCAGCGCCAACTTCGTGCGCGACAACGCGCGCCGGCTGGGCCGCCAGATGATGACGGCCGGCGGCGCCGACCAGCAGGTCGCCGACGACGGCCCCGGTGGCCATTCGGTCTTCACCTGGACGCTGCTGCAGGCGCTGTCGGGCAAGGCCGACCTCAATGGCGACGGCCTGATCACCGCGACGGAGCTGGCCGCCTATGTCGCGCCGGCGGTGTCATCGATCGCGCACCAGACGCCGGCCTTCGGCAGCCTGCCCGGCAGCGAGGGCGGCGAGTTCATCTTCGAGCTGGCCTCCGCGCAGGAGCAGGCGCTCAGCGGCGACAGCAACCAGCTCGACGCCAAGGCCAGCGCGCTGGCCAAGCAGGCCGACGACGCCCGCAATGCGCAGCTGCAGCCGGTCGCCCAGGCCACCGCGCCGGCGGGCGCCGCGCCGGGAACGGCCGCGGCGAGCGCGACCGCGGTGCAGGTCACGCTCAAGGGCTTGGACGGCACGGACACGGCGATCGCGACCAGCGCCGCCCCCGCGCCGATCAGCGCGCGCGTCGCGGCGCAGCGCGCCAACGACCGCGGCCTGCAGCTCTACAAGGAGCGCCGCTACGACGAGGCCGAGGCCGCCTTCACCGAGGCGCTCAAGCTGCAGCCCAAGTTCGCGCTGGCCGCCAACAATCTGGGCTTCATCTACTACAAGCGCGACAAGCCGGCCGAGGCCGCGCGCTGGTACCGCAAGGCCATCGAGATGGACGGCAGCCGCGCGCTGGCCCACCTGAACCTCGGCGATGCGCTGCTGCGTGCCGGCGATGAGGCGGGGGCGCAGGCGGCGTACCGCGCGTTCATCGAGCTCTCGCCCCAGCACGCGCGCGCCGCGGGGCTGAAGGCCTGGATCGAGCATCCGGACAGCGCGCCCAAGCCGGAACCGCCGCGTTGATCGAGGGTCCGCGCAGCGGTGATCGGGACATCGATCACGGCATTGCCCCTGGCGTTGGACAGGCCCGACGCCAGGCGGGTTGTCCCTGATGTGAGGGGCGTGGGCTTGCTGCTTAATCCGGCCTTTCCCGCTCGGTTGACGTCTGGTTACCGCTTCGTCCCATGGTTTCGCTGGCTTCCGATGGCGTCGCACCGCGCCTGATCCGTGTGCATCAGATCGATCCCCTGGCGTGGGCGCCGCTGCTCGCGGCCAGCCAGGGCGAGGGCTGGCAGATGCTGGGCCGGCTGATGGACGAATGGCGCAGCGGCGCCAATCGCTACGAGCAACCCGGCGAATCGCTGTGGGCCTGGTTCGATGCCAACGGCCAGGCGATCGCGGTCGGCGGCCTGAATGTCGAGCCCGCGCCGGGACNCGGCACCGGCCGCATGCGGCGCTTCTACGTGCACCCGGCCTGGCGAGGCCACGGCCTGGCGCGGCGGCTGGTCAACGCGGTGCTGGCCAGCGCGCAAGGCCACTTCAGCCGCCTGCATGTGAATTGCGAGAGCCCCGAGTCCGCGTCCTTCTGGAGCCGCTGCGGCTTCGCCCCGATCGACGCGCAGCGCGAGCCGATCGAGCGCCCGGCCCGCTACACCCACGTGCGGCTGCTCCCGCGCTACCAGGCGGCCTGAACGCGCGGCCGCGAAGGCTCGGGCCGCTTCAGGCCGCTTCAGACCGCTTCACGCCGGCTTTGGCGGCCAGTGCTTCGCGCAGACCTCGGCGACGTGGGGCAGGTCCTCGATGCGCTGCAGCAGCGCGAAGAAGGCCGGCCGCTGTTCCTCGAGGAACTTCCGCGACCCCGACCACTTCGACACGATCACCGCCATCACGTCGAGCGCCCCCGGCCGGGCGCCGCTGAGCCACGGATCGCCCGGGAACATGTCCGCGAACAGCGCCCAGTGGTGATGCAGGCGGGCCTTCGTGCCGGCCACGATGGCGTCGTGATCGGCCTTGTCGGTGCGGGTGGTGTAGCGGCCCGGGTAGTCGATGACGCTGATGCAGCTGTAGCAGTTGGCCGCGATGTAGACCAGGCCGCGCAGCACGCGGTCCCGCTGGCGCTCGTCGTCGCCGAGCAACCCGGCCGCCGGGAAGCGCAGGCCCAGGTGCATCAGGATCGCGCCGCTTTCCGTCAGCACCTCGCCCTCGGGCGTGCGCAGCGTCGGGATCTGCATCAGCGGATTGAGCGCGCGCAGCGCCTCCTGCGCCGAGGTGTCCTCCCATGACGAGGCGTGCACCGTGCGGTAGGCCTGCCCGCACCAGCGCAGGCCGATCTCCACGATCGACGAGCCGGAGCCCTGGGTGCCGTACAGGACGTAGCCGGCGTCCGACGCCGGGCTGGAGACGCTCATGTCGAACTCCACGGGAATGGGGAGCGGCGAGTGTAGGAGCCGCTCGCGCCGCCCGGCGGAAGCCCGCGTGCCGGGCAGGGCGGTGGGCCCGGCCGGTCAGCGCTCGAAGAACTTCATCCGCTCCTCGTCGGCCGGATGGGTGTTGAAGGCGATGCGCAGCAGCTCGCCGGCGCCCGCCTTGGCGTGCTCGCCGACCTCGCGGCCCAGCGTCTTCGGCTCGGAGGCGCGCTCGGCCTTGGCCTGCGCGGTCCTGGCCGCGCGCCACGCCCCGATGCGCTCGAACAGCAGCAGCATCGCGCGCGGCGAGCGGCCGCTGTCGATCAGCAGGCGCTTGGCCTGCGCATCGGCCTCGCGCTCGAAGTCGCGCGAGTAGCTGGCATGCGTCAGCGCCGCCGGCGCCGCCGCCAGCAGGCTGGAGAAGTCGCCGATCGCGAAGCCCAGCAGCGCGCCGCTCAGGCTGGCGCGCATCGTCAGCCTCAGCCCGTGCTGCTCGCGCACATGGCCCAGCTCGTGGGCCAGCACCCCGAGCACCGCGTCGGGCTGGTCGCCCAGCAGCTTCAGCAGGGCGTCGGTGACGACGATGTGCCCGCCCGGCAGCGCGAACGCGTTGGGACCGATGGTGTCGCCGGCATCGCGGAAGTGCAGCTCGTAGGGCGTCGACTCGCCGGGCTGGCTCGCGACCATCGCCGCGAAGCGCGCGCGCCATTGCTGCTGTGCCTGCGCGTCCAGCCGGCTGGGCTTGAGGAGGTAGCCGTCGAGCTGGTCCATCGACTCGTCGCCGATCGACTCGCCGACCGAGGCCGGCAGGTGCCGGGCGATGGTGTCGGCGGCCGCGGGCACGCCCCACTGCCAGACGACGGCGCCGACGGCGACGACCACGCCGAGCGCGACGACCGAATGCCGCCAGCTGGAGAACCAGCGCGCCGCCAGCCCACCGCCGAGCCCGCGGCCCTGCGTCGCGGCCGTGGCCCAGTCGTCCCAGCCGACGGCGTCCCGCGTGCTCAGCACGCCGCCGTCGGGCAGCTGGGCCTGGCGCTGGCCGTGGCGCGTCCGCTCCGGCCACTGCACCTGCCGGATCGGGTAGCGCCGCTCGACGCCGTCCAGGTCCTGGTCGTGGATGACGAGCTGCTCATGCTCCAGCCACAGGCGCACCGGCCTCGCGCGGGCGCTGCGGCCGTCGAAGTAGTCCGCCAGCAGCGTCGGCGCGCCCGAGGCCTGGCCCGTCATCACAGGCCCATGTCGATGCCGAAGAAGTCGCCGGCGAGTTCGCCCGCGGCGTCCTGCGGGGCGCTGCCCTGGCCGGCCACCCAGGTCTCGGGGTCGCCGTCCATCGTCACGCTGACGGCCTCCAGCCGCAGGCGCGTGGTGTGCACGACGGCGAAGGGCCGGTACAGGCCCAGCGTGACCAGCGTCAGCACCCAGTTCTTCAGCGTCAGCCAGGTCAGCGCGCCGACCTTCAGCTGGCTGGTGAAGGACAGGTCCTCGGTGGTGGTGCCGTTCCAGACCATGTTCTGGAAGCGGGCGGTGAAGAATGGTCCGAGCAGCGCGAAGTACAGCAGGTAGCCGACCATCGCGCCCACGACCGCCGCGGCGCTGGCGGCCTTCGGCGAGTGCAGGACGAACATGCCGATCGCGAAGCCGGCGCCCGCCAGCACCAGCATGAGGATCGTGATGAGCAGCGTGACGCCCAGGGTCTTCAGGCTCAGCCAGTAGACGGAGCCGGCGCCCAGTCGCAGCTCGCCGTGCTGGGCGGCGATCCGGTAGCCGTTGTGCTGGTAGCGCTTGGCCGCGGCGATCACCCAGGGCGTCAGCAGCAGGATGGCGCCGGCGACCAGCAGGACCACCTTCTCGACCATGCCGAAGCGCGGCTTGCCGTCCACCGGCAGCCCCGCCGGGCCGCCGACCACCTGCACCAGGAGGATCACCGCGGAACAGATCCAGATCGGCAGCGCCGGGCCGTAGGCGCCCTTGAGCGTGCCGGCGAAGCCGAAGCGCAGGCCGCGCCAGCCGGTGTTGCCGAGCCGGAACTGCATGCCCGCGCGCCACAGCGCCGGCCAGATCGCGGCCATCACGCCGAAGGCGATCAAGCCGGCCATCGGCGAGAAGTGGCCCGCCGCCGAGTAGGTCCCCATCAGCACCAGCAGCAGCAGGTGGCCGCGGAACATCTTCCAGGGGTCGCCGTGGAAGGACAGCGCGTGGCCGTCGATCAGCGTGTTGGCGTAGAAGTAGCGGATGCGCCGCGCCTTGGCGAAGGGCCAGTACAGGCTGGCCGTGACGATCGTCAGCAGCAGGTTGACGATCCAGATCCGGAAATACTCGCTGCCCGATCCGGTGAACTGGATCTCGAGCTTGCGCTTGCGGAACTCCGACAGTGGCCATCCGGTCAGGCCGCCGGTCGTCGCGGCTTCTTCGTGCTGTTGCATGTTTCCCTCTTCTCGATGACCCCGGATTGGGGGGCCCTCCGTTGTTGTCCGCGCGGCGATGGTTCGCAGCGCGATCGTCGGCCGTGCCGGCCGCGGCCCGCTCAGCGGCGGGCGGGCGAGAGTGTGCGTCACCGGCGCAGGGGACGGCAATACACCCAAATGAGGGCAACCGACCTGTCGCTTGCGGGAGTCAGCGCGGGGAAGCGACTGGCTAGAATCCCGCGACACCATGAAGCTCATCGGATCCCTCACCAGCCCCTACGTCCGCAAGGTCCGCGTCGTCATGGCGGAAAAGAAGCTCGACTACCAGTTCGAGCTGGAAGACGTCTGGGGCAGCGACAACATCCTCAAGGTGAACCCGCTCGGCAAGGTGCCGTGCCTGGTCATGGAGGGGCAGGATTCGATCACCGGCGCCGTGTTCGACTCGCGCGTCATCGTCGAGTACGTCGACACCCTGTCGCCGGTCGGCCGCCTGATCCCCGACCGCGGCCGCGAGCGCTGCGAGGTGCGGACCTGGGAAGCGCTGGCCGATGGCCTGATCGACGCCTGCGTCGCCGCGCGCCTGGAACACACCTGGTCCGGTCGCGCCCCCGGCGAGCGCAGCGAGGCCTGGGTGACGCGCCAGATGAACAAGGTCCATGCCTCGCTGCAGGCGATGGCGCATGGCCTGGGCGAGAAGAACTGGTGCTCCGGCAACCACTTCACGCTGGCCGACGTCTCGCTGGGCTGCGCGCTCGGCTACCTGGATTTCCGTTTCCCGCAAATCGACTGGCGCGCGGCCTATCCCAACCTGGCCCGCCACTTCGACAAGCTGATGACGCGCCAGAGCTTCCAGGACACGGTGCCGCCGGCCAACGCCTGAGCCCCGCGGGCCGGCCGGTCCGCCACCCATCCCGCGACCCCATGAACGCCCGGCCCAGCCGGGCGTCTTCGTTTCCACGTTCTCCCCCCTACGGGCGAGGGCGGCGCTGACTTCCCGCCGATGCGCCTGACTGGGCCCACAATCGCCCGATCCGGCCCGGGTCCGATCCCGACCCCCGCCGGCGCATTCCTTTGACAGATCCCGGGAGGATTGGATGGGTGTGAAGCGAGCGTTGGCGCCGATCGGGCGCTTGTTCGGCCGGCTGTGGTGGTTCCTGGACGGCACGCGGCGCGTGGTGTTCACGCTGCTGTTCTGGCTGATCGTGATCGGCCTGGTCTGGGCCGCCACGCGCGGCGGCAAGCCGCTGCAGGAGAAGACGACCCTGGTGCTGGACATCCGCGGCGATGTCGTCGAGCAGTTCTCGGGCTCGCCACGCGACCAGGCGATCGCCCAGATCAAGGGCGAGGACCGCGCCCAGACGCGGCTGCGCGACATCCTGCGCGCGATCGACGCCGCGGCCAAGGACGACAAGATCGTCCAGGTGCTGCTGGAGCTCGACCAGATGGGCTCGGCCACGCCGGCCGCGCTGCATGAGATCGAAGTGGCGCTGACCCGCTTCAAGGCCAGCAAGAAGCCGGTCGTGGCCTTCGGCCAGGCTTTCGACCAGCGCGCCTACTACCTGGCCGCGCAGGCCACCGAGGTCTACGTCCACCCGATGGGCGGCGTGATGATCGAGGGCTACGGGCGCTACCGCAACTACTACAAGGACGCGCTGGACCGCCTGGGCATCGCGCCCAACGTGATGCGGGTGGGCACCTACAAGAATGCGGTCGAGCCCTACTTCGCGAACGGGCCGTCCAAGGCGACGCTGGAAGCCGAGGGCTACCTGTACGACGAGCTCTGGACCCGCTACCAGGCCAGCGTCGAGGCCGCGCGCAAGCTGCCCAAGGGCGCGATCCAGCGCGCGATCGACGAGCTGCCGCAGCGCCTGCAGGCGGTCGGCGGCGATCCCGGCAAGTTCGTGCTGGCCGAGAAGCTGGTCGACGGCCTGAAGACGCAGGACCAGGTCGAGGCGCTGCTGGAGAAGCGCGGCGCCAAGGACGAGAAGCACCTGCGCCGCATCGGCCTGGGCGCCTATGTCGCCCAGCTGTCGCCGACGCTGCCCAAGCCGGAAGGCCAGGTCGGCGTGATCGTGGCGGAAGGCGAGATCGTGGACGGCAATGCCGGCCCGGGCCGCATCGGCGGCGACTCGATGTCCAAGCTGATCCGCCAGGCGCGGGAGGACGACAAGGTCAAGGCCATCGTGCTGCGTGTGAATTCGCCGGGCGGCAGCGCCTTCGCTTCCGAACTGGTGCGCCGCGAGCTGGAGCTGACGCGCGCCGTCGGCAAGCCGGTCGTGGTGTCGATGGGCGGCGTGGCCGCGTCGGGCGGTTACTGGATCTCCATGTCCTCGGACGAGGTCATCGCCGATCCCTCCACGATCACCGGCTCGATCGGCGTGTTCGGCATGCTGCCGACCGCCGAGAAGCTGATGGACAAGCTGTCCATCCACACCGGCGGCTACACGACCACCTGGCTGGCCAGCGGCTATGACCCGCGGCGTCCGCTGGACCCGCGCCTGGCGCAGGTGGTGCAGTCGTCGATCGAGCACATCTATGCCGACTTCACCGGCAAGGCCGCCCAGGCCCGCAAGAAGACGCAGCCCCAGATCGACGCCGTCGGCCAGGGCCGCGTGTGGACGGGCGCGCAGGCGCTGGAGCGCGGCCTGGTGGACCGCAACGGCCTGCTGCAGGACGCGATCGCCAGCGCCGCCAAGCGCGCCAAGCTCGGCGACGACCCGACGGTGCGCTACGTCGAGCCCGAGCGCAGCACCCTGGACCGCCTGCTGACCAGCGTCGGCGACGCGGCCGCGCCCTCGCTGCGCGGCATGGTGATGCACGCGCTGGGCGGCGTGCCGGCGATGCCGGCCGCGCTGCGCGAGGCCCAGGTCGACATGACCTGGCTGGCCGAGCAGGCCCAGGCGGGGCCGGCCGGGTCGAAGCCGCCGGTGCGCGCGATCGTGCACTGCCTCTGCACGGCGCCCTGAGCGCGGCGCGGTGCGCCTCCGGGGCGGCGGGCTCCGGAGGCGTGGCTATACTCCCGCCCCATGGCGCCGATTTGTCCGGCTTGCGGGCGCCCAAGAAATGCAGCTAAAGAGGGACACCCGATCCACGGATCGAGACCCGGTGTTCCGCTTCAAGCAGCGGCGCCGGGTTTTGCTTTTTTGGGGTGTTTCATGGGATCTGTCGGTGACGTCACACCGCAGCGCTTGTTGTTCGACGAGCCGCTGACCCTGCGCAGCGGCGCCCGCATCGCGGGCTACGAGTTGATGGTCGAGACCTACGGCCGCCTGAACGAGGACAAGTCCAACGCGGTGCTGGTCTGCCACGCGCTGAACGCCAGCCACCACGTGGCCGGCACGCATGCCGGCATCGAGAAGAGCGAGGGCTGGTGGGACAACCTGGTCGGACCGGGCAAGCCGCTGGACACTGACCGCTTCTTCGTCATCGGCATCAACAACCTGGGCTCGTGTTTCGGCTCGACCGGACCGATGCACCTGAATCCGGCCACCGGCCGCGTCTACGGCAAGGACTTCCCCGTCGTCACCGTGCAGGACTGGGTGGATGCGCAGGCCCGGGTGCTGGACCGCTTCGGCATCCAGCAGCTGGCGGCGGTGCTGGGCGGCTCGCTGGGCGGCATGCAGGCGCTGGACTGGTCGCTGCGTTACCCGCAGCGCATGCGGCACTGCATCGCCGTGGCGACGGCGCCCAACCTGTCGGCGCAGAACATCGCCTTCAACGAGGTCGCGCGGCGCGCGATCATCACCGACCCCGAATTCCACGACGGCTTCTTCTACGAACACGGTGTCGTGCCGCGTCGCGGCCTGCGGGTGGCGCGGATGATTGGCCACATCACCTACCTCAGCGACGACGTGATGGAAGAGAAGTTCGGCCGCCAGATGCGCGCCGCGGAGCTGGGCTACTCGACCTCGGACATCGAGTTCCAGATCGAGAGCTACCTGCGCTACCAGGGCGACAAGTTCAGCGAGTACTTCGACGCCAACACCTACCTGCTGATCACGCGGGCGCTGGACTACTTCGACCCGGCGCGCGAGCACGGCGGCGACCTGAGCCGCACCTTCGCCAGCGCGCTGTGCAAGTACCTGGTGGTGAGCTTCACGACGGACTGGCGTTTCTCGCCGGCGCGCTCGCGCGAGATCGTCAAGGCCCTGCTCGACAACAAGCGCGACGTCTCCTATGCCGAGATCGACGCGCCGCATGGCCACGACGCCTTCCTGCTCGAGGATCCGCGCTATCACGGCGTGCTGCGCGCCTATTTCGACCGCATCGCCGGAGAGCATGAACGGCCGGTGCCCGGCGGCGCGGCGGCGGTCTCGCATCGCCTGCAGGGAGTGGCGGTATGAGCGACCGGGCCGTGATGGACATGATTGCCGAGCTGGTGCCGGCGGGCTCGCGGGTGCTGGACCTGGGCTGCGGCACCGGCGAGCTGCTGGCGCACCTGCAGGCCACCAAGGGCTGCACCGGCTACGGCGTGGAGCTGGACGACGCGAACGTGCTGGCCTGCGCGCAGCGCGGCGTGAACGTGATCCAGCTCAACCTGGAGGAAGGGCTGGCGATCTTCGAGGACCAGAGCTTCGACGTCGTGCTGCAGCTGGAGACGCTGCAGAACCTGCGCAACACCGAGGCGATGCTGCGCGAGACCGCCCGTGTGGGCCGCATCGGCATCGTGAGCTTCCCCAACTTCGCGCACTGGCCCAACCGGCTGCAGGTGCTGTCGGGCCGCATGCCGGTGACCCGCGTGCTGCCCTACCAGTGGTACGACACGCCCAACATCCGCGTCGGCACCTACGCCGACTTCCATGTGCTGGCGCGCAAGTGCGGCCTGCGGGTGCTGGACAGCTTCGGCGTCCAGGACGGCCGCCAGGTCCGCGTGCTGCCCAACCTGATGGCCAGCATGGCGGTGTTCAAGTTCGACCGGGATTGAGGACGGGCGCTCGCGTGCGACGGCGGTGATCAGTCCTCGTAGCGCCCCAGCCGCACCATCGTCTGCCCGGCCACGCCGGCCCGCCGCGACGGCATGATCAGCACGCAGTCGTCGTGCGGCGTGACCCAGCGTCGCGCGCCGTCCTCGGCCAGCGGCGTGCCGGCCGCGGGAATGAGCTTCAGGTGATGCGTCGGCAGCAGGAAGCGGAAGTCGGGCGATGCCGCGGTCACGCCCTCGCCAACGCGCACCAGCCGCTGCCGCGCCGGCGTGGGCAGGCGCGGCGATGCCGCCATCCAGGCGTCGTCGATCATCCCCAGATGCCGCAGGAAGCGCAGCGTCACGTCGGTCGCCATCGTGGCGCTTGCCGGCTCCCAGTGCGCGCCGCACTCGACCAGCACCGCCTGCCGCGGACTCCGCGGATCCGCGAAGCCGCCGCGGTCGATCATGCGCAGCCCGGCCGCATGGCCGGTGTCGACCAGCAGCGTCTCCGGCTGTCCCAGTGCCCGGGCCAGCGGCACGCTCTTGTCGGTCATGCCGCAGATCGTCAGCGCCGGCGCGCCCGGCTCCTGCATCGAGTGCAGGTCCAGCAGCACGTCCGCCGCGTCCACGAAGGGCGCCAGCTCGCGCGCCCGGCGCAGCTCGACCGAGTCGCGCGGCCCGCGCAGCACCGCCTCGTCCCAGACCCGGTTCATGTCCTCGTCGACGCAGCGCGACGCGAACGGCGCCAGCGGGTTGAAGCGCCCGTAGGCCTCGACATTCGCGAAGGCCAGCACCAGCCGGCCGCGCAGCGGCTTCAGGGACCGACCCAGCAGCCCGTCCAGCGCGATCGCGCCGCAGAGCTCGTTGCCATGCACCAGCGCCACCACCATCGCCACCGGGCCCGGCCGGCCCGAGTCCAGCACGTGGACGAACTCCACGTCCGTGCCGGTACCGCGGCGCCAGCGCTCGAGCGGCGGCGGCTGCAGGCGCACTTCCGGGTTGAAGGCGGGGAAGGACTCGAGCAGGGCAGGGGTCATCGTCGTCGGAACGGGGGGCGTCCCCGGCGGGAAGACTGGGCGCGGGCGATCCTACACTCCGGCCCCATGAAGACTCTGACCGGCCATGACGGCCTCCCGCTGCACTGGCGGGAATGGGGCGCCGACCTGTCGCTGCCCACCCGCGGCACCGTGCTGATCGTCCACGGCCTGGGCGAGCACATCGGGCGCTACGAGGCTGTCGCCGGGCGCCTGAATGACTGGGGCTGGCATGCCGCCGGCTACGACCAGCGCGGCCACGGCGCCTCCGGCGGACCGCGCGGCGACATCCCCGCCCACGACAGCCTGCTGCGCGATCTGGCCGCCGCGATCGACGGCCTGCGCGCCGACGACCGCAAGGGACGCGGCCCGCTGATCCTGCTGGGCCATTCGATGGGTGGCGCCGTCGCGGCCCGCTTCGTCGCCGGCGCGCTCGAGCAGGCGCCCTGGTCGCGCCCGGTCGACGGGCTGATCCTCAGCTCCCCGGCGCTCGACCCCGGCCTGTCGGCGTTCCAGCGCGGCCTGCTGGGCGCCACGCTGCCGCTGGTGCCGCACCTGGCCGTCGGCAACGGCCTGAATCCGTCGTGGGTCTCGCGCAGTCCGGAGGTCGTCCAGGCCTACAAGGACGATCCGCTGGTCCACGACCGCATCACCCCGACGCTGGCCCGGATGATCGCCAGCTTCGGTCCCGACACCCTGCCGCTGGTGCCGCGCTGGACCACGCCGACGCTGCTGATGTGGGCCGGCGCCGACCGCTGCGTGGCCCCGGCGGGCAGCGCCGCCTTCGCCGCGGCCGCCGCCGCGGGCGGCGCGGTGCAGGCCGTCCCCTTCCCGGGCCTGGCGCACGAGATCTTCAACGAACCTGAGCGCGAGCAGGTCTTCGCCCGGCTGCGCGCCTGGCTGGGCGCACGCTCCTAGAATCGCCCGATTCACCCCTTCCGCCCGGACCGGCCGCGACCGCGACCCCGGACCCAGCCACGGCGGCCCGACCGGCCGCGCAGGAGACCCGCATGAACGCACGTGACCCGTCGTTGCCGCTGCAAGCCGATGAAATCAGCGCCCTGGGCGCCTTCGCCGAGAAGGTGTGGGACCAGGAGATCGTCCCCGCGCTGACCGACTACATCGCCATCCCGGCCAAGAGCCCGATGTTCGATGCCGACTGGCAGGCCAACGGCTACATCGACCGCGTCGTCCGCGACGCCGCCCAGTGGGTGGAAAGCAAAAAGATCCCCGGCCTGAAGCTGGAGGTCATCCGCCAGGAAGGCCGCACGCCGGTCATCTTCTTCGAGCTGCCGGCGACCAAGGCCGACAGCGCCGACACCGTCGTCCTGTACGGCCACCTGGACAAGCAGCCCGAGTTCAACGGCTGGCGCGCCGACCTGGGCCCGTGGACGCCCAAGTACGAAGACGGCAAGCTCTACGGCCGCGGCGGCGCCGACGACGGCTACGCGATCTACGCGTCGATCACCGCGTTGCTGGCGCTGGACCAGCAGGGCGTGCCGCGCCCGCGCTGCGTCGGCCTGATCGAGGCCTGCGAGGAATCGGGCTCCTACGACCTGCCGGCCTACATCGACCTGCTCAAGCCGCGGCTGGGCAATGTCTCGCTGGTGGTCTGCCTGGACTCCGGCGCGGGCGACTACGACCGCCTCTGGATGACCACCTCGCTGCGCGGCATGGTCTCCGGCGTGCTGAAGGTCGAGGTGCTGACCGAGGGCATCCACTCCGGCGACGCGTCCGGCGTGGTGCCCTCGTCCTTCCGCATCCTGCGCCAGGTGCTGGACCGGCTGGAGGATTCCAGGACCGGCCGCCTGCTGCCCGAGTCCTTCCACTGCGAGATCCCCGGCGTGCGCCACGAGCAGGCGCAGGCCACCGCCGCGATCCTGAAGGAAGAGGTCTACAAGCGCCTGCCCTGGGCCTGCGGCGCGGACGGCGGCCCGGTGCTGCCGGTGACGCAGGATCCGGTCGAGGTGCTGCTCAACCGCACCTGGCGCCCGACGCTGTCGGTCACCGGCGTGGACGGCTTCCCCGAGCTCAAGAGCGCCGGCAACGTGCTGCGCCCGTACACCGCGTTCAAGCTGTCGCTGCGCCTGCCGCCGCTGATCGACGGCAACGAGGCCGCGCTCAAGCTCAAGGCGCTGCTCGAGGACAACGCGCCCTACAACGCCAAGGTCAGCTTCGTGCCGGATGGCCGCGCCGGCGCCTATGGCGCCACCGGCTGGAACACGCCGGAGCTGTCGCCGTGGCTGAGCCAGGCGCTGGACGAGGCCAGCCAGGCCCACTTCGGCCAGCCGGTCGGCTACATCGGCCAGGGCGGCACCATCCCGCTGATGAGCATGCTGCAGAAGGGCTTCCCCGCCGCGCAGATGATGGTCTGCGGCGTGCTGGGCCCCAAGAGCAACGCCCACGGCCCCAACGAGTTCCTGCACGTGCCCTACGGCAAGCGCCTGACCGCCGCGGTGGCGCAGGTGATCGCCGCGCACCCCTGACGACGGACGGGGCGCCGAGGCGCTTCCCCCGGCGCGGCGGCCCGGCCGTCGCGCACCCTGAGGCCGGTCTCCGGCGCATCGCGAAGTCATAGAGAGGCGACCGACGCGGGAACCCCGCGGCAGTCGCCCGGAGGAGACGGGATGGATCAGGTCAAGGCGATGCGGGTCTTCACCCGCGTGATCGACGAGGGCAGCCTCGCCGGCGCGGCGCGGGCCATGGACCTGGCGCCGGCCGTGGTCACGCGGCTGGTGGCCGACCTCGAGGAGCACCTCGGCGCGCGGCTGCTCAACCGCACGACCCGGCGGCTGTCGCTGACCGATGTCGGCGAGGGCTACCTGGAACGCTGCCGCCGCATCCTCAGCGACATCGAGGAAGCCGAGGCGCTGGCCTCCGCCGCCACCAACGAGCCGCGCGGCAGCCTGCGCGTGCTGATGCCGCCGGCGATCGCGATCCACCAGCTGGCGCGCCACATGGCCCGCTTCCATGCGATGTACCCGCTGGTCAGCGTCGAGCTTGTCGCTCCCGGGCCGGTGGACACGCTGGACGAGAGCTTCGACATCACCGTCATCTCGACGCGCAGCCCGCTGCAGGGCGACTTCATCGCCCGCAAGCTGGCGCGCACGGAAGTGATCATGTGCGCCTCGCCGGAGTACCTCGCGCGGCGCGGCCGGCCGCAGCATCCGTCCGAGCTCAAGCAGCACGACATCATGCTGCCGCCCATCCATGAGCTGTCGCGCGGCGTGACCTTCGAGCGCTGCGGCGCCGACGGCCTCACGGCCGAGAGCTTCTTCGCGATCCCGTCGCGCCCGGTGATGACGACCTCGTCGGTGGACACCAAGTACGCCTGCGCGCTGCATGGGCTGGGCATCGCGGGGCTGCCGTCCTTCGTCGTCGGCGACGCGCTGATGGAGGGCGCGCTCGAGCGCGTGCTGTCGCAATGGCGCATCTACAGCTACCAGCTGTGGGCGGCGATGCCGACGCGCAAGTTCGTCCCGGCGCGCACCCGCGCGTTCATGGATTTCCTGGTCGAGATCTTCGGCGGCCGCGACGAGGATCCGTGGCTGGCCGCCGCGGGCTGCCCCAGCTACCTGGCGGCCCAGGAGCTCCTCGCGCTCCAGGCCGCCCGCGAGGCCAGGGCCGCCAAGGCGTCGGCGGCATCGGCGTCGGCGCCTGCCGACGGCGACTGATCAGCGCAGGCTGAAGCCGGTCTGGGTGTACTGCGGCTGCAGGTCCTCGATCAGGCGCAGCAGCGGCGACAGCTCGACGTAGCGGGTCGCCGTCTTGACCACGTAGGCATAGAAGCGGGGCAGGTCCTCGGCGTAATGCGGCTTGCCGTCGCGGTGCTTGAGCCGGCAGAAGATGCCCATGATCTTCAGCTGTCGCTGCAGCACCGTCCATTCCAGGCGCCGCCAGAACAGGCCGAAGTCCAGCGCCATCTCATGCGGGTCCTCGCCGCCGGGATCCAGGCCGAACAGCCCCGCGCGCCGGGCGCCTTCCCAGTAGCGCACCGCCCAGTCGAGCTCCTCGGCCTCGTCCCAGGAGATGAAGGCGTCTCGCAGCAGCGAGGCGATGTCGTAGGTGACCGGCCCCATCACCGCGTCCTGGAAGTCCAGGATGCCGGGCGATGCGAAGGCGCCGGCGCCGGTGCCGTCGCTCGGCGGGCAGACCATCAGGTTGCGCGGCATGTAGTCGCGGTGCATCGGCACGCGCGGCTGGGCGGCGATGTTGGCGGCGAGCAGGGCGACCGTCCGATCCCAGTAGCCCTGCTGTTTGTCGTTCCACTGCTTGCCGTGGTGGGCCTGGACGCACCAGTCGACGAAGATCTGCAGCTCCCGGCGCACGAAGGCGTCGTCGAAAACCGGCAGCGCGCCCTCGGCGCGGGCCGAGGCGCTGGTCTGCCAGCGCAGCAGCGCCTGGGTGGCGTCGCGCATCAGCTGCCGCGGCAGCGCCTCGTCGCCCGCGCGCTGCGCCTCGAGCAGCGCCGCGATGTAGGACTGGCGGCCCAGGTCCTCCATCACCGCGAATCCCTGCGCGACATCGTGGGCCACCACCCGCGGCACATGCAGGCCGCGTTCGGCCATCAGCGCGCCGACCTGCAGGAAGGCGGCGAGCTGATTCGGCGTCGCGGGATCGTCCATGACGACCAGCGTGCCGCCGGTGCTCGTCGCCACGCGCAGGTAGCGGCGGAAGCCGGCGTCGCTGCTGGCGACGGCGAGCGTCTCGAGCCGCAGGCCCAGCGGCTCGACCAGCGGCGCGATCCAGGCGTGGAAACGGGCGGCGCGGTCGGCGTCGGGCCAGGGCACGGCGGTCGGGGCGGAAGCGGTCATCGGCAAGGGCGCGGGCGCAGGGCCGGCGAGGCAGGGGCGGGAAGCAGAAGGGCCGCTGCGCGAGCGGCCCCGGAGGACGGTGACAAGGCGCTTCGGCGGTCCTGCCGGCCGGCGAGCCTCGTGGATAATGATTCTACAAACCCCGGGCAGCGCGGCGCGACCGACGCGCGGCCGCCTGACCTCTGCAAGACGCTGCCCGCCTGATGCGCCCTCCGGTTTCCCGACCCCGTCCGATCTCCCTGGCCGCCGCCCTGGCGGTCGCGCTGCCCGCGGTCTCCGTGTCTACGGCGCAGGCGCAGGAGTCCGCCGGCCAGCCCTTGATCCTCAAGTCGGTCAAGCAGCTGCACCAGACCAAGCGCAAGGACGCCCGGCCCGCGATGGCGCTCAGCGCCGACCGCATCACCAGCGAGATGGACCAGACCTCGACCGCCGAGGGCGACGTCCAGCTGCGCTACGGCGGCATGCTGCTGAAGTCGAACACGCTGCGCTACGACTACCCGCAGGACCTGGCCACCGCCGAGGGCGAGGTGGAACTCAGCCAGAACGGCGCGGTGCTGCGTGGCCCCAAGCTGGAGCTGTTCGTCGACAAGTTCGAAGGCCAGCTCGAGAGCCCGACCTACTTCTTCGCCGCCACCGGCGGCAGCGGCAGCGCCAAGGCCTTGCACTTCCTCGGCGACCAGCGCATGCGCGCCGACGAGGCGACCTACTCGACCTGCCCGGTGTCGGACAAGGGCGAGCAGGACCTGCAGGACGCCAAGGCCGGCAAGAAGGGCCAGCGCGACTGGGAGCTGGTCACCAGCAGCCTGAACCTGGACTTCGACGCGGGCGAGGGCGTGGCCAAGGACGCGGTGGTGCGCTTCCTGGGTGTGCCCATCCTGGCGGCGCCGTCGCTGAGCTTCCCGCTCGGCGACCAGCCCAAGTCCGGCCTGCTGCCGCCCAACGTCAACATCGACAACCGCAGCGGCGTCGAGTACAGCCAGCCCTTCTACTGGAGCATCGCGCCCAACCGCGACGCGACCATCACGCCCTTCGTCATGACGCGGCGCGGCCCCGGCGTGGACAGCCAGTTCCGCTACCTGGAGCCCGGCCATCGTGGCCAGATCGACTACGCGCTGCTGCCGCACGACCGCGTGACCGGCCGCTCGCGCTGGGACCTGCGCCTGAACGGTGACGGCGACATCACGCCCAACTGGACCTACAACGTCCACACCGAGCGCGTCTCCGACGACGACTACTGGAAGGACCTGCGCAGCCGCATGCTGTCCCAGACGCCGCGCCTGCTGTCGACGGACCTGCGCACGCAGCGCGACTTCAGCTTCAACTGGGGTGAGATGCAAACCTACGCGCGGGTGCAGAAGTGGCAACCGCTGCAGGTCGCGCAGGTGGAGGACCAGTTCGCGTCGCCCTACCAGCGCTCGCCGCAGATCGGCGTGCGGCTGCAGACCGGCGCCGATGAATCGGTGCTGGCCGGCTACCTGCCCACCGGCCGTCGCGCGCGCCTGGAAGGCGGGCTGGAGGTCGAGTACAACCGCTTCGACCTGCCCGGCGGCGCGCTGAGTTCGCAGACCCAGACCGGCGAGCGCATGCACCTGCTGGGTCACGTCAGCCTGCCCTTCAGCGGCGCGGCCTGGTGGCTGATTCCCAAGCTGTCGGTCAATTCGGCCAGCTACAACCTGGACCAGCCCATCGACGCCACCGGCCGGCGCTCGATCGGCCGCACCATCCCGACCTTCAGCGTCGACCACGGCTGGATCCTGGAGCGCAACACCTCGCTGTTCGGCCAGGCGATGCGCCAGACGCTCGAGCCGCGCCTGCTGTACGTGAACACGCCGTACCGGGACCAGAGCCTGATCCCCAACTTCGACGCCGCGCCGCGCGACTACAACTTCGATTCGGTCTTCGCGGAGAACCAGTTCTCCGGCGTGGACCGCGTCAACGACGCCAACATGCTGGCCTTCGGCGCCACCACGCGCTGGATCGAGGACGAGAAGGGCGAGGAACAGCTGCGCCTGGGCATGGTCCAGCGCTACCTGTTCCGCAACCAGCGCATCACGCCGGACGGCACGCCGCAGACGCACCGCCTCTCGGACGTGGTGCTGCTGGCCTCGGCCCACCTGAACCAGGCGTGGTGGACCGACAGCACGCTGCAGCTGAACTCGTCCGACGGCAAGGTCGAGCGGACGGTGCTGCGGCTGCGCTATTCGCCGGGGCCGTTCCGCACCGTCAGCGCGTCCTACCGGCTGGCGCGCGGCCAGAGCGAGCAGGTCGAGCTGGCCTGGCAGTGGCCGCTGTTCGGACCGGACCGCAAGTCGGTGGCGGGCGGACCGGGCTGCGCCGGCGCCTGGTACGGCGCGGGCCGCCTGCAGTACAGCATGCGCGACAAGCGCTTCACCGATTCCGTCATCGGCGCGGAATACGACTCGGGCTGCTGGATCCTGCGTGTCGGTGCCGAGCGCCAGGCCACCGGCCGCGCGGAAACCAATACCCGGCTGATCCTGCAGCTGGAGCTGGTCGGCCTGTCGCCGCTGGGCTCCAATGCCCTGAAGGTGTTGAGAGACAATATTCCGGGTTACCGGTCGCTCAGCTCCGAGCGGTCGGCTTTTGGCACTTATGACTGAACTGCGTTCGATGCGACATCTCAAGCCTGTGGCGGCCACGCTCCTGTCCCTGACCGCCGCCCTGGCCGGCTCGGCATCCTCGGCGCAGACGCGGCCGGCCGCCCCGGCCGCTTCGGCCGCATCGGCGGCCGCCGCGACGCCCAACCGCCCGGTCGTCGAACAGCGCCAGCTCAAGCCGGGTGACTACATCGCGGCGATCGTCAACACCGACATCGTGGCGGCGTCGGAAGTGATCCAGCGCACCGAGCGCATGCGCGAGGAAGCCCGCCAGCGCGGCCAGAACGTGACCAACGAGCTGCTGCACAAGCAGGCCCTGGACAGCCTGATCGACGAGCGCGTGGTCGTCACCTACGCGCGCGAGAACGGTCCCCGGGTCGACGAGCCGGAGCTGGACCGGGTCGTGGCGAACGTGGCCACGCAGAACAAGCTGACGATGCCGGAACTCCGCCAGCGCCTGGCCGCCGAAGGCATCGACTTCAAGCGCTTCCGCGAGAACCTGCGCGACCAGATGCTGAGCGAGCGCGTGCGCGAACGCGAGGTGCAGGGCCGCATCCGTGTCACCGACGGCGACATCGACAAGTATCTGGACGAGCGCCAGGCCGCGTTGCAGGGCCGCGCGCAGCTGAACGTGGCGCAGATCCTGGTGCCGGTGCCCGAAGGCGCCGGCCCGGTCGTGCTGGCCGAGCGCAAGGCGCGCGCCGAATCCGCGCTGGCGCGGGTGAAGGCCGGCGAGGACTTCGCCAAGGTCGCCCGCGAGGTGTCAGAAGACGCCAACAAGAACCGCGGCGGCGAGATCGGCCTACGAGGGGCGGACAAGCTGCCGGACGTCTTCGTCGATGCGGTCAAGGACCTGCAGCCCGGCGAGGTGCGTCCCGAGCTGCTGCGCTCCGAGGCCGGGTTCCATGTGATGAAGCTGATCGAGCGCCAGACCGGCAAGGCCTCGATCAACGTGGTCGTGCAGACGCGCGCGCGTCACATCCTGCTGCGCCCGTCCGAGCAGCTGACGCCGGAGCAGGCCACGCGCCGGCTGGTGGAGTTCAAGCGCGCGATCGAGTCCGGCCGCGCCACCTTCGAGCAACTGGCCAGAGCCAACTCGGAAGACGGCAGCGCGCAGGAAGGCGGCGACCTGGGCTGGGTGTCGCCGGGCGGTTTCGTGCCCGAGTTCGAGCAGGCCATGGATGCGCTGCCGCTCAAGGGCATCTCGGACCCGGTGCCGTCGCGCTTCGGTATCCACCTGATCCAGGTGATGGAGCGCCGCGATGTGGTGCTCGACAACAAGCAGCTGCGCGAACAGGCGCGCAACGCGCTGCGCGAGCGCAAGTACGATGACGCGTACAACGACTGGATGAAGGAAATGCGCGCCCGCGCCTTCATCGAGACGCGCGAGTGGCTGGACTGAGCGGCCGGGACTGAGTTCATGGGACATGTCGCGCGCAAGCGCTTCGGCCAGCACTTCCTGACCGACAAGGCCATCATCGACGGCATCATCGACGCCATCGGCCCGGGCGAGGACCAGGCGATGGTCGAGATCGGTCCCGGGCTGGGCGCCATGACGCTGCCGCTGCTGCAGCGGCTGCCGGCCTCGAGCCAGCCGCTCACTGTGATCGAGCTGGACCGTGACCTGGCCGCGCGCATGCGCAAGCGCGGCGATGTGACCGTCATCGAGTCCGACGTGCTGAAGGTGGACTTCGCGGCGCTGGCCGCGGAACGGGGCCGCAAGCTGAAGATCGTCGGGAACCTGCCCTACAACATCTCTTCGCCGATCCTCTTCCATCTGCTCGGCGTCGTGGACCATGTGGTGGACCAGACCTTCATGCTGCAGAAGGAGGTCGTCGACCGCATGGCCGCCGGGCCCGGCGGCAAGGACTACGGCCGGCTGAGCGTGATGCTGCAATGGCGGTATGACGTCGAGGCGCTGTTCGACGTGCCGCCGGAAGCCTTCGATCCGCCGCCGCGGGTCGATTCGGCGATCGTGCGCATGGTGCCGCTGTCGGCGCCCGCCCGCATCGACGAGGCGCTGCTCGGCGAGCTGGTGGCCTCGGCGTTCTCCCAGCGCCGCAAGTTGCTGCGGCACTCGCTGGGGAAGTGGCTGGAGGCGCGCGGCTTCGGCGGGACCTTCGACCTGCAGCGCCGTGCCGAGGAAGTGCCGGTGGCCGAGTTCGTCGCGCTGGCGCAGGCGGTCCAGGGCTGAGCGGCTGCCAGCGCGCGCAAGGCCGGCGACGCCCAATGAAAAAGGCCTTCCGTCGCCGGAAGGCCTTGTGCGCAGAACCGGCGCCTCAGTCCATCAAGCGGCGCTGAGCCACATCGACGTATCGAACGCGCTGCACATCATCGGCATGTTCATGCCGAAGTTGGGGTTCGGATTGGTCTTGGTGCTCTTGAGCACCGGCTTCGCTTCGGGGGCCACCTCAGTCGCCCGCTCCCATGACCCTGATTCTTGGGAGCGGGCTACTGAAAAGAATAGAAACACCTGAAGGAGATCTTCCGCTCGGCCCAGAAGTCGGCCGCCTCGCGGAAGACATCGAGCAACTGCTCGCGTGCCTCCCGATCGAATTTCGCGTGATCGGGCAACTGGTCCAACACCACGACGAACCCTGGTTGCGTGCCCGACTTGTGGACCAGGTTGGTCATGCAGTCGTACAGCGCTTCCATGTTCTTGCCGAAGTGCGCCGGGAACAGGAAGTTGCTGGCAATCAGTTCCAGCACGTCCTGTTTGGTCTCGGCCGGAGACAGGTTGGCGTACAGGAAATGTTGGCCGGCGTCCTGCGCGGCCTGCATCAAGTCCTCGACCCGGTAGGCTCTGATCGCCTGCACGATGTTGGGACGGACTGTCTGCAAAAGCATTGTCGCGTTCCTCCTAGATGGGGTATCCGAGCTCATGTCTGGGTGGGGCCGTGCACCGGAACAGCGCCCGCGGGGCCTGTGATCGTCGGTGGGGGAGGGCTGAGCCAGCGAGGGTTAACCCTGAACTCTGAAACCAAGATGGTACAGAAACGGCCTCGAATGCTCAAGCCGGGGGCTACCACAATGCCTTAAAAAGCGGCATTGTTAGCATGCGCACACATTCGCCCAAACACCCACAAACGTGAGCAGTCATCCAGTGGAAATTGACTGGTGAGCCACTACAAACTTTTTCTATAGGCCGGACTGGAGGTCGGGATTAAAGGCCCTCCAGCGGCTTGGATGAGCGATACCAGGGCCTGTCCGGCCCCGGAATCGCCGCTCGCTCAGCGAGCCGCGTTCGCGTCCGCGACGGTCAGCGCCGTCATGTTCACGATGCGGCGAACGGTCGCCGACGGGGTCAGCACGTGGACCGGCTTGGCCGCGCCGAGCAGGACCGGCCCGATGGCGATGCCGCCGCCAGCCGCCGTCTTCAGCAGGTTGTAGCTGATGTTGGCCGCGTCGATGTTGGGCATGACCAGCAGGTTGGCCTCGCCGGTCAGGGTGCTGTTGGAGACCAGCTGCTCGCGGTAATGCGGGTCCAGCGCGGCATCGCCGTGCATTTCGCCGTCGGCTTCCAGCCAGGGCGCGTTGTCCTTGATCAGCGCCAGCGCGTCGCGCATCTTGACCGCGGACGGGCAGTTGCTCGAGCCGAAATTGCTGTGCGACAGCAGCGCCGCCTTCGGGCGCAGGCCGAAGCGCATCATTTCCTCGGCCGCCATCACGGTGATCTCGGCGATCTGCTCGGCGGTCGGGTCGTAGTTGACGTGGGTGTCGACCAGCATGACCTGACGGCCCGGCAGGATCAGGCCGTTCATGCAGGCGAAGTTCTTGACGCCGGGCCGCTTGCCGATGACCTGGTCGATGTACTGCAGGTGCATCGCGGTGTTGCTCCAGGTGCCGCAGAGCATCCCGTCGACCTCGCCCTTGTGCAGCATCATGGCGCCGATCAGCGTGAGGCGGCGGCGCATCTCGATCTTGGCGAGCTGCTGCGTGACGCCCTTGCGCTCGGTCATCGCGAGGTAGGTCTGCCAGTAGTCGCGATAGCGGTGGTCGAACTCGGTGTTCACCACGTCGTAATCGCGGCCTTCCTGCAGGCGCAGGCCGAAGCGTTCGCAGCGCTGGGCGATGACCTGCGGGCGACCGATCAGCGTCGGGCGGGCGATGCCCTCGTCGACGACCACCTGCACCGCGCGCAGCACGCGCTCCTCTTCGCCCTCCGCGTAGGCGACGCGCTTGTGCTGCGCCTTCTTCGCGATCTGGAAGATCGGCTTCATCGTCGTGCCGGAGGCGTAGACGAAGCTCTGCAGCTTCTCCAGGTAGGCCGGCATGTCCTGGATCGGACGCAGCGCCACGCCGGAGGCCTCGGCCGCCTTCGCGACGGCCGGGGCGATCTTCATCATCAGGCGCGGGTCGAAGGGCTTGGGGATCAGGTACTCGGGGCCGAAGCTGAGGTTGGCGCCGGCATAGGCGGCGGCGACGACCTCGCTCTGCTCGGCCTGCGCCAGCTCGGCGATCGCGTGGACGGCGGCGATCTCCATCTCGTCATTGATGGTGGTCGCGCCGCAGTCCAGGGCCCCGCGGAAGATGTAGGGGAAGCACAGGACGTTGTTGACCTGGTTCGGATAGTCGGTGCGGCCGGTGGCCATCAGCGCGTCGTCGCGGATCGCGTGCACGTCCTCGGGCTGGATCTCCGGATTCGGATTGGCCAGCGCGAAGATGATGGGCTTGGCCGCCATCGACGCGACCATGTCCTGCTTGAGCACGCCGCCGGCCGACAGGCCCAGGAACACGTCCGCGCCAGCGATGACCTCGCGCAGGCTGCGCAGCTCGGTCTTCTGCGAGTACACGGCCTTGTCCGGGTCCATCAGTTCGGCGCGGCCTTCGTAGACGACGCCGGCCAGGTCGGTCACCCAGATGTTCTCGCGCGGCAGGCCGAGCTTGACCAGCAGGTTCAGGCAGGCGAGGGCGGCGGCGCCGGCGCCCGAGGTGACCAGCTTGACCGAGCGGATGTCCTTGCCCGCGACCTTCAGCCCGTTGAGCAGGCCGGCGGCCACGACGATGGCGGTGCCGTGCTGGTCGTCGTGGAAGACGGGGATCTTCATCCGCTTGCGCAGTTCGCGCTCGACGTAGAAGCAGTCCGGCGCCTTGATGTCCTCGAGGTTGATGCCGCCGAAGGTCGGCTCGAGCGCCGCGATCACGTCGACCAGCTTGTCCAGGTCGTGCTTCTCGTCGATCTCGAGGTCGAAGACGTCGATGCCGGCGAATTTCTTGAACAGGACGCCCTTGCCTTCCATCACCGGCTTGGAGGCCAGCGGGCCGATGTCGCCCAGGCCGAGCACGGCGGTGCCGTTGGAGATCACGGCCACCAGGTTGCCGCGCGAGGTGTAGCGGAAGGCGTTGGCCGGGTCGGCGACGATTTCCTCGCACGCGGCGGCCACGCCCGGCGAGTAGGCCAGCGCCAGGTCACGCTGGTTGATCAGCTGCTTGGTGGCGGCGATGGCGATCTTCCCGGGGGTCGGGAACTCGTGATATTCGAGAGCGGCCTGGCGCAGCTGAGCGCGTTTTTCTTCGGACGTGGACATGGGGGACTCTTCTGGTTGAAACCGGTCCGCCGTCGTGGGCCGGGTCGGCGATTGTAGGAGTCCGACCCGGCGGCGACAGTGCGGACTATGCGTATGCTGCATGTCGCCCGGGCCGCAGGGGCATACGCGAAACTGCGCATCCGGAGCGCCCGCGCGAGCGCCATACTGCCTGCCCCGCACGCGCGCGAGGCCCTCGTCCGGACCTGGCTTTCAAGGTCCTTTCAAGGCATTCCAGAGTCCTTCGCTGCGCGACCCGACGCCTCCTTCACGCCGCGCCGCAGTCCCCGCTTGCCTTCGCCCACGATCATGCTGTCCGCCCCTTCCACCCCCCTGGCACGTGGCACCCGGCCGCGGCGCTGGCGGCGCGCGCTGCTGTGGGGCACGCTGGTGGGGCTGCTGCTGATCGCGCAGTCGCTGCTGCTGACGCTGACGCTGAGCCACGAGGCCGCGCGCGCGCAGGAGGCCTCCGATCTCGCCGCCGCCGAGGTCACCGCGCGCGCCAAGCAGCTGATCGGGCGTGACCTGCAGGGCCTGCAGGGCCTGATGTGGGCCGAGGACGACGACTGGCGCGGCAACGCCGCCGCGCAGCTGCGGCAGACGCGGGTCATGCTGCGCATCGAGCTGCGCGACGAGCAGCGCCAGGTGCGCCGCGCCGTCGACACGCCGTATGCGCCGCCGCTGTTCTCGACGCTGTCGCGCGAGCAGCTCCAGATCGAGACCGAGCTCGCCTGCATCGCCGCGCTGCGCCAGGGCACGCCGCTCTTCTCGCGCTCGTACTTCGTGCCGGGCCCCGGCGGCGACGGCATGGAGGTCGCCGACCTGTGCCTGCCCCGGGTGCGCGCCGGCGAGCCGCGCTCCTACGTCGTGGCGACCATGGGGCTGCGGCCGCTGCTGGAGGAATCGGTCTCGCAGGAGCAGGCGCGCCGTTTCGAGATGTCCTTCGTCGAGGGCGACGGCACGCGGCTCGCGCGCACCGGCCTGACGCGCGGCAGCGGCTTCTACCTGTCCGAGCGCCTGCTCGACCTGCCCGGCCTGAGCCTGCAGCTGCGCGTGGACAACGCGACCGGCCGGCCGCAGCTGATCCCCAACCTGGCGACGGCGCTGGTGATCGGCCTGTCGCTGGCGCTGTTCGCGCTGGTCATCGTGCTGGCGCGCGACACGCGCAAGCGCGCGCAGGCGGAGCACGCGCTGGCCGAGTCGCTCGCGTTCCGGCAGGCGATGGAGAACTCGCTGATCACCGGCCTGCGCGCGCGCGACCTGGACGGCAACATCAGCTACGTCAACCCGGCGTTCTGCGCGATGGTCGGGTACGCCGCGGAAGAACTGGTCGGCACCGGCCGCCCGCCGCAGGCGCCGCCGTACTGGCCGCCCGAGTTCATCGAGGAATACTGGCGCCGCCATCACGACCGCGAGGCGAGATGGGAGGCCGGCCTGCCGCCGCGCGAGGGCTTCGAGACGGTCTTCGCGCGCAGCACCGGCGAGCGCTTCCCGGTGATGATCTACGAGGCGCCGCTGCTCAACGCCGAGGGCCAGCAGACCGGCTGGATGAGCGCCGTGCTGGACCTGAGCGCGCAGCGCAAGGTCGAGGAGCTGTCGCGCCAGCAGTCGGACCGGCTGCAGGCGACGGCGCGCCTGGCCACGGTCGGCGAGATGGCCTCGCTGCTGAGCCACGAACTGAACCAGCCGCTGGCCGCGATCGCCAGCTACGCGACCGCGTCGATCAACCTGATGGTGCGCGAGGCCGACGATCCGCAGACGCCGGCGATGGTGCGGCAGGCCGTGACCCGCATCGCCGAGCAGGCCGAGCGGGCCGGCCGCGTGATCAAGAGCGTCCACGACTTCGTGCGGCGGCGCGAGGCGGCGCGCGAGTGGGTCCATGTCGAGCAGCTGCTCGACGCGGTGCTGCCGCTGGTGCGGCTGCAGGCGCGCAAGAGCGGCGCCCGCATCGAGATGGACCTGCCCAAGGGCCTGCCGCGGGTGCGCTGCGACCGCACGATGGTCGAGCAGGTGCTGCTGAACCTCACCCGCAACGCGATCCAGGCGATGGACGGTCCCACGCCGCTGGCGGACCGCGCGCTGGTGCTGCGCGTGCGGCGCCTGCAGCCGCGCTGGCTGAGCTTCGCGGTGGTCGACCATGGGCCGGGCATTCCGGCGGAAGTCGCGCGGCAGCTGTTCACGCCCTTCTTCACGACCCGCACCGAGGGCATGGGCCTGGGCCTGAGCCTGTGCCGCACGGTGGTGGAGCAGCACGGCGGCGCGATGGACTTCGAGAGCCGCGTCGCCCCCGCGTCGCCGACCGGCACCGAGTTCCGCTTCAGCCTGCCGTGCGAGGATGCGCCTGGCGCGGCCCCCGGCACCGGGGCCGACCGGTTGCCCGTCACTGGATCTGGAGAGTCGTCCGCATGAAGCCGCAGTCCCTGCCGATGGTCTACCTCGTCGACGACGAGGATGTGGTGCGCGATGCGCTGGCCTGGTTGTTGCGCTCGCGCCGGCTGCTGTCCGAGGGCTTCGGCAGCGCCGAAGCCTTCGAGTCGCTGCTCGACGGCCTGCCTCGCGGCGGGCGCGACTGGCCGTCGGCGCCCAGCTGCCTGCTGCTCGACGTGCGCATGCCGGGCATGAGCGGGCTCGCGCTGTTCGAGCGGCTCATCGAGCGCGGCCTGCTGGACACGCTGCCGGTGATCTTCCTGACCGGTCATGGCGACGTGCCCACGGCGGTGGCGGCGGTGAAGCAGGGCGCCTACGACTTCGTCGAGAAACCCTTCTCCGACAACGCGCTGGTCGACCGCGTCGAACAGGCGCTGGCCCAGAGCGCCGAGGCGATCGCCGCACGCGACGCGAAATCGGCGCTGGGACACCGTGTCGGCGAGCTGACCGAGCGCGAGCGCGAGGTCATGCAGCTCGTGGTGCAGGGCCTGCCCAACAAGCTGATCGCGGACCAGCTCAACATCAGCGTGCGCACCGTCGAGGTCCACCGCGCGCGGGTGTTCGAGAAGATGGACGTGAAGTCCGCGGTGGAGCTGTCCAACCTGCTGCGCGGCGACAATGCCGCCCATGGGTGATTCTTCTGATTCGCGGGAGCGACGGGACGGGCGGCCGCTGGGCGAGTTCGACCTGATCGATCGCTTCTTCGGCCGCGCCGCGCGCGCTGGCCGCACCGAGGGCGGCGCGGTGGCGCTGGGCATCGGCGACGACTGCGCGCTGCTGACGCCGACGGCCGGCCATCAATGGCTGGTGACGGCGGACATGCTGGTCGAGGGCCGGCATTTCCTGTCGACGGTCTCGCCGCGGCGCCTCGGCCACAAGGCGCTGGCGGTCAATCTCAGCGACCTGGCGGCCTGTGGCGCGACGCCGCGGGCCTTCTTCCTCTCGCTGGCGCTGCCGCGCGTCGACGAGGGCTTCCTGTCCGGCTTCGCGCAGGGGCTGTTCGAGCTGGCCGACGCGCAGGGCATCGTGCTGGCCGGCGGCGACACGACGGCCGGGCCGCTCAACCTCAACATCACCGCGATGGGCGAAGTCCCCGCCGGCCAGGCGCTGCTGCGTTCGGGCGCGCGCGTCGACGACGACGTCTGGGTCAGCGGCACGCTGGGCGATGCGCGGCTGGCGCTGGAGGTGTTCCGCGGCACGCTGTCCTTGAGCGCCGCGCAGTTCGATGAAGTCCGCCTGCGGATGGAGATGCCCGAGCCGCGCGTGGCGCTGGGCAAGGCGCTGCGAGGCCTGGCGACCAGCGCGGTGGACCTCTCCGACGGGCTGGCGGGCGACCTCGGGCACGTGCTCCAGCGCTCCAACGTCGGCGCGACGCTGCGCCTGGCGGACCTGCCGCGCTCGGCGGTGCTCGGCGCGATGCCGGAGGACCTCCAGCGCCTGTGCCTGCTGACCGGCGGCGACGATTACGAACTCGTCTTCACCGCGCCGCCCGATGCGCGCCAGCGCGTCCTCGAGGCGGGCCGCGCCGCCGGCACGCCGGTCTACCGCATCGGACGGATCGAGTCGGCCCCCGGCCTGCGCGTGGTCGACGGCCTGGGGCATCCGGTGCAGGACCTGCCGCGCAGCTTCGACCACTTCAAGTCATGAGCGCCGTCCGACCGACCTTCGCCTTCATGGCGAGACACCCCGCCCACTGGATCGCGATGGGTTTCGGCAGTGGCCTGTCGCCGAAGGCGCCGGGCACCGTGGGCACGCTGTGGGGCTGGGCCGCGTTCGCCGTGCTGAACCTGTGGCTGTCGCCGGCGCAATGGGCCGTGCTGATCGCGGTCAGCCTGCCGGTCGGCTGGTGGGCGTCGACGGTGACGGCGAGGCACCTGCGCACCTGCGACCCGGGGGCGGTGGTGTGGGACGAGATCATCGCGATCTGGCTCGTGCTGTGGCTGTTGATGCCGGCGGGCTTTGGATGGCAACTGGCCGCCTTCGCGCTGTTCCGCTACTTCGACGCCGCGAAGCCGGGGCCGGTGCGCTGGGCCGACGGTCTCTTCAAGATCGAGCCCGGGCAGCCGGTGACGGTGTGGCAAGGCTTCGGGATCCTCTTCGACGATCTGGTGGCCGCCGGATGTACGCTCGTGGTGTTGGCCGGCGCGCGGGCCTTGCTGCATTGACGCTGCGAGCCGCGCCTTCACCCACGGATCCAGATCCATCGACGAGGAGATCCCCATGCTGTTTCCCGACGAGTCCGAACTGATCGAGCGCATCGCGCTGGCGCTGATCCAGCGCAAGGAACGCATGGGCACCGCGGAGTCCTGCACCGGCGGGCTGATCGCCGCGGCCTGCACCAGCCTGGCGGGGTCGAGCCAATGGTTCGAGCGCGGCGTCGTGAGCTACAGCAACGAGGCCAAGACCGAGTTGCTGGGCGTGCCGGCGGCGCTGATCGGCCTGCACGGCGCGGTCAGCGGCGAGGTGGCGGAGCAGATGGCCCGCGGGCTGGTCGCGCATGCGCCGATCGACTGGGCGATCGCGGTGACCGGCGTGGCCGGGCCGGGCGGCGGGACCGAAAGCAAGCCGGTGGGCACGGTGTGGCTGGCGCTGATGCATGGGCGCTCGCGGATCCGCGTGTGGAAGGAGCACTTCACCGGCGACCGCCACGAAGTCCGCGCCCGCACGGTGCGCGCTGGCCTCGAGGCGCTGTGCGATGCGCTGGAGGATCGGGACTCCTGAGCGCCTGGCTCGAGGGATCGAGCCGGCCCGGACATCACCCCCCGAGCCCCCTGAGCGACGCGACGCTCGGGCTTGTCGTTACAGCCCGGCCAGGATCGTGCTGGCGCGCGCATCGCCGAGGTCCGGCGGCTGCCAGTCGCGCAGCCACTGCGCGAACTGCTCGGCCGGCATCGGTCGTGACAGCGCATACCCCTGGCCCTGGTCGCAGCCCAGCGTCTGCAGCAGCGTCCATTGCTTGCCGGTCTCCAGGCCCTCGGCCACGACCGACAGGCCCAGGTTGTGCGCCAGCTCGATGGTCGAGCGCACGATCTTCGCGTCGTCGATGTCGCGCTCCATGTTCATCACGAAGCTGCGGTCGATCTTGAGTTCGTCGACCGACAGCTGCTTCAGGTAGGCCAGCGACGAGTAGCCGGTGCCGAAGTCGTCGATCGACAGCTTGAAGCCCAGCGCGTGCAGTTGCTCCAGCGTCTGCAGCGCGCGCTGCGGGTCGTCCATGATCGCGGACTCGGTGATCTCCAGGCACAGGGCCGGCGGCGGCACGCCGGCCACCAGATCCGCCACCTTGATCGGCAGGTCCTGGTCCATCAGGTCGCGCGTCGACAGGTTGACGCTGATCGGCAGCGCCAGGCCCTCGCGCTGCAGGCTCATCCAGGCCTGCGCCGAGGCCTGCAGCACCCACGCGGTGATCTGGCGGATGAAGCCGGTCTGCTCGGCGAAGGGGATGAAAGCCATGGGCGGCACCAGCCCGCGCGACGGATGCTGCCAGCGCACCAGCGCCTCCGCACCCGAGATCTTCTGCGCATGCAGGTCCACCTTGGGCTGCAGGAACAGCCGCAGTTCCCCTGCGTCGATCGCGTGGCGCAGCTCGCTGAGCAGCGACAGCGACTCCTGGCTGGCCGCGTCCATGCTCGGCGCATAGACCTCGCAGCCGCTCTGGCCGCGCTTGGCCGCATGCATCGCCAGCTCCGCCCGAGCGAGCAGCAGCATCGGATCGCGGCCGTGCTGCGGATACAGCGCCACGCCCATCCCGGCCGACAGGTCCACCGTCTGGTCGTCGATGCTGAGCGCGCGCTCGAAATCCCGCTGGATGCGCTTGCAGATCGTCTCCGCGCGCGTCGCGCCGGCGCCCTCGATCAGCAGCACGAACTCGTCCCCGCCGACCCGCGCGGTCAGCCGCACCTCGTCCTTCAGCAGATGCTGCAGCCGGTCCGCCACCGCGCGCAGCAGCCGGTCGCCGAAGGCGCGCCCCAGCACGTCGTTGACATGCTTGAAGCGGTCCAGGTTCAGCATCAGCAGGGAGAAGCGCACCTCGCTCTCGGCCATGCGCCGTGCCAGCGCCTGGTGGAACTGCTCCCGGTTCGGCAGGTCCGTCAGCGGATCCCAGAAGGCGAGCCGGTTCACCTCCTCCTCGCGCGACCGGATGCCCTGGCGCATCGCCTCGAAGGCCTCCGCCAGGTCGCCGATCTCGTCGCTGGACGGCCGCTCGACCGGCCGCGCATAGTCGCCCTGGCCCAGTCTGTGCGCCTCGCTGGCCAACGCCTTCACCGGCCCGGTGATGCGGCGGGCGGTCAGCACCGCCCCGACCGCGAACAGCAACACCCCGGCGACGCTCAGGCCAAGCAGCATCCATTGCAGCCGCCGGTAGGGCGCGAGGGCCTCGTCCACCGAACGCAGCAGCAGCACCGCCACCGATTTGTCGGTATCGCCGCCATGGTCGAGCGGCTGCAGGCGCGCCTGGAACTGCTCGCCTTCCAGTTCCAGATGGAAGGTCTGCACCGTGCGGTCCGTCGCGCTCAAGGTGGGCAGCGCCTGCACCGCGCGCGCCGTGGCGGTGGCGTCCAGCACGGTCGACAGCACCTGCCATTGCCCGGCGGCCGATTGCGCCAGCAGCACGCCCTGGATGCGCACGATGCGCTTGAGCTCCTGGAGCTGGTCGCTCTTCATCTCGAAGCCGGTGAAGATCCAGCCGCCCAGCCCGGCGGCCCGCATCCGCGCGACCACGACCTGATAGGCCTTGCCGTCCAGCAGCAGGAGCTGGCTCTGCGTCCGGCCCTGCTGCTGGCGCGTGACGCCGCGCAGCAGCGGCGCGACCTTGGCGGCGATCGGGTCGGTCGCGGTCACCAGCTTGAAGCTGTCGTCCGCGTAGCCGATGAAGGACGCGTCGCCCCGCGCGCTCAGGTTGGTGAAGACGTCCTGCAGCATCCCGCGCAGTTCCTCGCCCTGGATGCCGGCCGCGACCAGTTGGCGCAGGCCGTAGTCCGACTGCAGCAGGTCGGCCACCAGGCCGCGCTGCTCGTTGTCCTCCTCGATCAACTGGACCAGGATGCGCTCGCCGGCCTCGAGTTCATCGGCCACCGAAGCCCGCGCGTTGCGGCCGATGCCTTCGTTGATCAGCGCCAGGTTCAGCAGCTGGACGACCAGCAGCAGCGCCAGGAACAGCGCGACGATGCGCCCCTCCAGCCGCCGCAGGTTGAGGAAGTCCGGCCAGCGCATGGGCGCCTCAGTCCTTGAGCTCGACCTTGAGCGCGCCCGCGGCGCCGGCGGCGACCACCAGCGGCTGGGCGCTCGGCGCGGCATTGCCCATGCGCGTCGCCCACAGCCGCAGGCGGTGCTCGCCCGGCGGCAGGTTCAGCGTCACCTCGCCCTTGGCGTCGGTGATGCCGAACAGCGGGGTGTCGACGACGACGATATGGGCGCTCATCCGGTCGTGGATGTTGCAGCCCAGCTGCGCGACACCGGGCTTGTCGAAGACCACCGGCTCGGCCGGCGTGCCCGAGTACAGCTTGAGCTCGAACTTCTTCGTCGCGGAGAACGAATAGACGTGGTGCCGGACGGTGTCGAAGTTGGGGAAGTTCACCGCGGTGCCGGTCTGCACCACCAGCAGCTGGGGTTGGAACTGGCGATCGCGCTGGGCCATCGTGGCCGAGGCGCCGGTCGCCGGCCGGACGGGCTGGCCCTTGAGCTCGACGGCGACCGCTGCGTTCGGCACCGCAGCGCCGGCGGCGTCGCGCACCTGGAGGGTCCAATCCGTGGCCTGGCCCGCGGCCTGGCTCGCGCCGGCGCTGCCCAGCGCGATCGCCAGGGCGGCGAGCCGTCCTGGCGCCGAGGTCCACGCCTGCCGCGGCGAGGCGCGCCCCGCGCCCGGCGTCCCCATGCCGTCAGGGGACGGGCGGCAAGCGACGGTACCGGATCGGCCGGTCGACAGGGCTGCGGAGCGGAGCAGGCGCATCGGCGACGTCAGGTGAACGAGATGCCGTCAACCATAGCGGTTTTTCTGCGTCGGCGGACGCAGGGCTTGCTCCAACATGAGGGCCAGGCGGCCCAGCGCCTCCCACGGATCGGTGGGCCATTCGGGATGGCGCAGCCCCTTGACGATGCCGTCGCAGGTCTGGGCGGCCACCACCAGCCGGGTCAGCGCCGCGCCATGCAGCTGCGGCACGATGCGCTCGAACAGGCGCTCCTTCGGTCCCCAGATGCGGGATTCCCGCAGCGCCATCGGCAGCGGCTTGCCCGCCGCCACCGCGTCATGGACCCGCTTCAGGCCGCGGATGTCCTCGGCCATCGTCCAGTGCACCAGCACCGCCGCCTCGCCCTCGGCCTTCAGGCCCTCGAGCATGCGCAGCACGCGGCCGACCTTGCCGCCCAGCAGCGCCTCGCTGAGCTTGAAGACGTCGAAGCGCGCCACGTCCAGCACCGCCGCCTCGATCTGCTGCAGGCTGAGCTCGCCCGGCGGGTGCAGCAGCGCGAGCTTCTGCAGCTCCTGGTGGGCGGCGAGCAGGTTGCCCTCGACCCGGTCGGCGAAGAACTCGAGCGCCTGCTGGCCCTGCGCCCCGGCGGCCACCGACTGGCCCTGCTGCTGCAGGCGCCGGGCGATCCAGGCCGGCAGCTCCCGCCGTTCGACCGGATCGACCTTGACCGACACGCCGGCGCCGTCCAGCGCGGTGAACCAGGCGCTGCTCAGCTGTGTCTTGTCCAGGCGCGGCAGCGTCACCAGCGTCAGCACGTCGGGCGGGAGACCGTCGACGTAGCGTTGCAGGGCTTCGGAGCCGTCCTTGCCCGGCTTGCCGGTGGGAATGCGGATCTCGATCAGCTGCTTGTCGGCGAACAGGCTCATCGCCTGCGAGGCCGCGATCACCGGCGCCCAGTCGAAGTAGGCGCCGCTGACGGTGAACACCTGGCGTTCGCTGTAGCCCTGCCGGCGGGCCTCGGCGCGCAGCGCGTCGGCGGCTTCCTGCGCCAGCAGCGGCTCGTCGCCGTGCACCACGTACACCGGCTTGAGCCCCTTGGCCAACTGGCCGGCCAGCGCCTCGCCCTTGATCTGCATGCGCGCGTCCCGTCGGCGTTCAGTTGGGCAGGTGGACCGCCGCCAGGCGGCGCAGCAGCAGGCCGACGGCCTCCACCTGCATCGCCTTCTGCAGCGAGGCCTCTTCCTGCTCCTTGGCCAGCGCCGCGCTTTCGCTGTAGTTCATGTCGCGGGTCAGCCGCAGCTCGGTGCGCGGCAGCAGGATGTCCCCGCCGGCGGTGCGCAGCGAGTAGTCCAGCGACAGCCGCAGCTGCCATTCCGTGATCTGCCCCGCGGCGGTCGTCGCCACCGAGGTCTTGTCGCGCACCTCGCGCTCGGCGTCGATGATGACGTCGGCGCGGTTGGGGTCCTCGACCAGGCGCACCGTGCTGCGCTGCACCTGGCGGCGCAGCTCCTGCGCCAGCGGCGAGTGCGGCACGAAGCCGGTCAGCGCCAGCGTCTTGAAGTGGTAGACCGGCTCCTTGCGCAGCTCGAAACCGCAGCCGGGGAGCCCGGCCGCGGCGCCCAGCGCGCCCAGGGAAGCGAAGGACAGCAGGTGGCGGCGCTTCATGGCGTCAGACCACCACGTTGACGAGGCGGCCCGGCACGATGACGACCTTCTTGGGCGTCTTGCCTTCGGCGAACTTCTCGAACTCGGGATTGGCCAGCGCAGCGGCCTCGATCGCCGCCTTGTCGGCCGACGCGGCGACCTTGATCGAACCGCGCAGCTTGCCGTTGACCTGCAGCATCAGCTCGATCTGGTCCTGCACCAGCGCGCCTTCGTCGACCTGCGGCCAGGGGGCGTCCAGCAGCTCGCCCAGCTCGGCGGCGAAGCCCAGTTCCGTCCACAGCGCATGCGCGATGTGCGGGCAGGCGGGGTAGATCACGCGCAGCAGCACCGAAAAGCCTTCCCGCACCGCGGCCGACTGGCCCTCGGCCTTGAAGCCTTCCAGCGCGTTCAGCAGCTTCATCGCGCCCGACACGACGGTGTTGTATTGCATACGCTCGTAGTCGTACGAGACCTGCTTGAGCACCAGGTGCACCTCGCGGCGCAGCGCCTTGCCCTTATCGTTCAGCGCGGCGAAATCGGCGCCGCCGGCCTTGATCGCCTCGGCCTGCTTCGCGCCGAAGCCCCACACCCGCTTCAGGAAGCGGTGCGCGCCCTCGACGCCGGCGTCGTTCCACTCCAGCGTCTGCTCGGGCGGGGACGCGAACATCACGAACAGGCGGGCGGTGTCGGCGCCGTATTCGTCGATCAGCGCCTGCGGGTCCACGCCGTTGTTCTTCGACTTCGACATCGTCGTCATCTCGTACTCGAGCGGGAGGCCGTCGGCCTTCAGCGTGCCGCCGGTGGGCAGGCCATGCTCGTTGCGGATGACGTCGACCTCGTGCTCCCAGTAGTAGTGCTTGCCGGCGTCTTCCGGCTTGCGGAAGAAGGCGCCCTTGAGCACCATGCCCTGCGTCAGCAGGTTGGTGAACGGCTCGTTGAACTTGATGAGCTTCAGGTCGCGCATGACCTTGGTCCAGAAGCGCGCGTACAGCAGGTGCAGGATCGCGTGTTCGATGCCGCCGATGTACTGGTCCATCGGCATCCAGTAGTCGGTGCCGTTCGCGACCATCTGCTCGGGATTGGTCGCATCGCAATAGCGCATGAAGTACCACGAGCTGTCCACGAAGGTATCCATCGTGTCCGTCTCGCGCTTGGCGGCGGCGCCGCACTTCGGGCAGCTGCAGTTCAGGAAGTCTGCGCGCTTGTTCAGCGGGTTGCCGCTGCCGTCGGGGATGCAGTCCTCCGGCAGCACGACCGGCAGGTCCTTCTCCGGCACCGGCACCGGGCCGCAGCGGTCGCAATGGATGATGGGGATGGGCGTGCCCCAGTAACGCTGGCGGCTCACGCCCCAGTCGCGCAGGCGCCAGGTCGTCTTCTTCTCGCCCAGGCCCTTGGTGCCGACGAGTTCGGCCACCTTGTCCACCGCCTGCTTGTGCGTCAGACCGTCCAGCGCGCCGGAGTTGATGCAGGTGCCGCGCTGCTTGTCGCCGTACCACTCGGCCCAGGCGTCGGTCGAGTAGGTCTCGCCCTCGACGGCGACGACCTGCTTGATCGCGATGCCGTACTTCTTCGCGAACGCGAAGTCGCGCTCGTCATGCGCCGGCACGCCCATCACGGCGCCGTCGCCGTAGCTCATCAGCACGTAGTTGCCGACCCAGACCTCGACCTGCTCGCCGGTCAGCGGGTGCGTCACGAAGAGGCCGGTCGCCAGGCCCTTCTTGTCCTGCGTGGCGAGCTCGGCTTCGGTCGTGCCGCCCTGCTTGCATTCCTCGATGAAGGCGGCCAGCGCGGGATTCGTCTTCGCGGCGTGCGCGGCCAGCGGATGCTCCGGCGCCACGGCGCAGAAGGTCACGCCCATGATGGTGTCGGCGCGCGTCGTGAAGACGTACAGCAGCCCGTCCTGGATGGGCTGGCCGTCCTCCCCCTGGATCGCGTGCGGGAAGGCGAAGCGCAGGCCCTCGCTCTTGCCGATCCAGTTCTCCTGCATCAGGCGCACCCGCTCGGGCCAGCCCGACAGGAAGTTCTTGTCCGACGGATCGGCGACCGCGGCCAGCAGCTCCTCGGCGTAGTCGGTGATCTTGAGGTAGTAGCCGGGGATCTCGCGCTTCTCGACCGTCGCGCCCGAGCGCCAGCCCTTGCCGTCGATCACCTGCTCGTTGGCCAGCACGGTCTGGTCGACCGGGTCCCAGTTCACGACCTGCGTGCGGCGCTCGGCGATGCCGGCCTCCAGCATCTTCAGGAACAGCCACTGGTTCCAGCGGTAGTAGTCCGGCTTGCAGGTGGCGATCTCGCGCGACCAGTCGATCGCCAGGCCCATCGCCTGCATCTGCGACTTCATGTAGGCGATGTTGTCGTAGGTCCACGCGGCCGGCGGCACCTTGTTCTTCATCGCCGCGTTCTCCGCGGGCAGGCCGAAGGCGTCCCAGCCCATCGGCATCAGCACGTTGTAGCCCTTCATGCGCAGCTGACGCGTCAACATGTCGTTGATCGTGTAGTTGCGGACATGGCCCATGTGCAGCTTGCCGCTCGGGTAGGGCAGCATGGAGCAGGCGTAGAACTTCGGCTTGGACGCGTCCTCGACGACGCGGTAGGCGTCACTGGCGTTCCAGTGGTCGCGGGCGGCCTGTTCGACCTCGGAGGGAGCGTATTTCTCGTTCATGGTGGCTCGGGCAACGTAGCCGCCGATTGTAGGAGGCCGCGCGCCGCCGCCCATCCTCCCGGTGGGCGCCACCCTGCGGGGGTGAGCGATCAGCGCTTCGCGGCGGGCGCGGGCGCTGCTTTGG